>CAYOOA010000008.1:0-3326 GCA_964405455.1 uncultured Anaerolineaceae bacterium
CCTTCATTCACCAGGCGGGCGATGCCAAAATCAGCCAGCTTGGCAACCTTATCATCGGTTAGCAGGATGTTTTCGGGTTTGATATCGCGGTGGATGATCTCCAGCTTATGCGCCCTGACCAGGGCATCACAGATATCCAGCGTGATCCGGCGGACTTCCTCCATGGGCATGGGCCCTTGCCGCAACAATTCCAGCAAGTTGCCTCCACTGATGTATTCGGTCACAATGAAATGCTGACCGCTCTCCTCGAACATCTCGATAAATTCAACGATATTCGGATGCCTGAGGGTCTTCAGGGCTTCTCCCTCCCGTCGAAAGCGCTCCAACACGGCTGCATCACCGGTTAATTCCGGGGCCAGGCGCTTGATGGCAACCTCGCGCCCGTTGGAATCCACTCCCAGGTACACCAGCCCCATTCCGCCGCGACCCAGCTCTTTTTTGATGGTGTATCTGCCGTGCAGGGTTGTATTCGGAAACATGCAGACCTCTCCCAAAGATGAATGCCCACCCTGGTAAATTATACCTGCAATCTTTAAAACAACATGCGGGGTTGTTGAGCTTCTCCACTGATTGGATCAGCGTCCAGCAGCATATTCCACAGGTCCAGGTTGATATCCGCGCGCTCTGCCAGGGTTCGTAAATGGCGAAACTTGAGGAAGTGCCAGCCAGCTGTCATTTGCTGCAAGCGCATATCCCGGTGAAGTTTCAATGTAGCCAGCTTCGCCCGGCTTCCTGGCAGGATGATTACCCGTTGGAAATCCACCTCTTCCTCTTCAGCCAGGATGTAACGGGCCAGCATGCTGGAGGCCAGTCCATAAAATCGGAAAAGCAAGGTTCCATCCTTCAGCCGCCACTCCCACGGGTTTTCTCCCTGGATCCCCAGGCCAAGTTTTCCAGCGAGTACAGCCAATTGCTCACCTACCTGCAGCAAATCCTGGCGGCGGTTGGCCGGCTGTTCAGCCTGGCGCAAGCGCCAGGTGCCTCGCTCATCCGCTTCGGCATAGGAGTCCAGGCATGCGTCCAACCAGGCGGTATCCGGTGTCAGCCAGCCGGGGTATTTGTCATACACTGCCGTTTCGATCTCGGACCGGGGCGTTCCCCCCTGCCGAATCAGCAGTCGGATGATTTCCATCTCAACCCGGTCAGCCAGGGGCGGTTCGTCCTGACCCGACTCTTGCGCCAGCCACCACCAACCGCTTTCACTGGCCTGTGCCTGGCTGCCGTAGCGAATCAACGACTCGGATTTATTAAACACCCGCCCGACCAGGTTCTGCAGTTTGGTCAGGGTGTCCCAGGCAATTTCAGGCTTATTGAAAGGTAATCCCCCTCCCCGCGCCAGGGCATCCAGCCCAGCTGCGTGAAGGAGGAGGTAAGGGGTTGGTTCATTGCGCAGCTTGATCACTTCCTCTATACCGGTGCGGGCAAGGTTTTCACCAACCTGGCTAGCCGGGGAGGGCACATCTGCACCACCTTGCAGGACCAGTTGAGCCGTCTCGGCATCCGCGCATAAGGCTTGCCCGACCTGGAGATAACCGGCTGCCGAGGCAGCCGCTGATATGGCCGAATAGAATCCCGGTACCAGTTCCGGACACACCAGGAAAATCGGCATTTCCGGCGCTGAATTACGCTTGAGAACACTCAGGGTATGATGCAGCGCACCGGCATGCCACTGCCAATCATAGCGACGACGTTCCAGGGTTCCCTTCAAAGGGAGAACGGCCTCACGGCCCCACAGCCAGCCAGCCCAGACAGCAGAAAGCGTCCAGAAGGCCTGGTTGGGACGCGGCACAACCGCCATTGCCCCCAGGGGTTGAATTCCCCTGGGTAACGGCAGCCATTCGCGCAACCGGCCGGGGAAAACACAAATTCCGCCCTCCTCTGGCGGCAGGTTCGGCCAGCGGGTGATAAAAACCGGCTTTTCACCCCGCGGCCAATTGCGGACGGTCTGTTCCAGGACTAACCACAGATTGCTTTCGCGAAAGCGGGGCGGGATGGATAACTGGCGCGGTCGATTGCGTTCCTCCGGCCAGCCCCATAACGAGGTACCGGCATCCAGCATGGAAAGGGCCAGGGCCCATAATAATTTTCGCCGACTTTCCGGCAGGTTCAATCCCTCAATTCGGTTGATGATTGTCGAGACGATGTAAAGTGCCCGCGGTTGATACACCTGCATGGCCTCAACTGCCCCGGCATGTAACGGGCTGTCCGGCGAACTGATGCGTTCAATCGCCCGAGCCCGGTGCAACTCCATCCGGCCGGGGGGTGTAGCCCGCTCTTCATCTGCCGCTGAAAGGGGATATTCACCATGCGCACCGCACACCGGGCATTGAATCAACTTCAAGACCGGTTTGGCTTGCTCGCGATCCCAGATGAAACCATCGGACTGGATGCGGGCATTGCAGGCTGGACATTCCGTTTGGTATAAAGATTGCACGTGGATTTCCAGGCGTTCATCCAGACGGCGCGAGGCGGCCAGTTCGGCCAGCACAGCCTGCAGTTCGCGCTCCGGGGGGGCGGCAGCCAGAACTTCCAGCAGTAGAGTCAGGATGGGATTATTGCTGGCCACCAGTACGCGATATCCAGCCCGGGCAGCTTCCAAGGCTGAAAATGGCGTGGATCCCAGCGGATCCAGCACCCAGCCACCCGGTGGAAGGTATTCCTTCAACCAGGCACTGATTACCCCCTCATGGTAAGGTGGTAAAAAATGCTCAAGCAGTTGTGAGCCGGAAAATGGCTGGCCTGCCAGGTAAGCACGGGCTGTGGTCTGCATCTTCCTTACAGTATAGCAAATTTCACCTCCGTTTCAACGCCTGTCTGCTGCTGGAGGCAAACGCCTCCACTAAACTGTAAAGAACCTGTAAAATAGCTCTCGCCTTCTGCGTTGTATAATCTGGGCAATTACAATCCCACCCACTGGAAACCCATGGAAAAAACGCTTTCAAATCCTTTCAAAATTGCATTCAATCCCATTGAGTTCGGACTGCTCATCCTCCTGGTCTTCTCCGGTTTGATTCTGGTCGCAGTACCCCTGCAGAACCAGGCAGTCATTTCCGGACATGACTCAGCAGTTTTGGTGCCCTGGTTGGTAGGATTTATTTACTTCATTTGTTCAGTTTGGATCTTTGGTAATTACCGCTCTCTTCCAGCCGCCCGAACTTATACTCTCCTGACCCTGTGTATTTCATTAGTGCTTGCCACCTGGAACTACCCGGTTGGATCCGCTTTTTCTGCAGCCGTATGGTCGTTTGGCATCACATTTGGGACAGCTGCCATGGTGCTGCTGGCCTTCAGGTTATTCTCTACACAACCCGGGATGCTCTCCAGGA
>CAYOOA010000008.1:3426-62034 GCA_964405455.1 uncultured Anaerolineaceae bacterium
GGCTATGCCCTGTTGGTGACAGGTGCCGGGTTATTGCTGAGTTCCACGCTTGGCCCTTCATCAGTCATCCTCCAGGGCATTCTCTTCTTTGGATTAGCCCTACTGTTCAACCCCTTACAAACCTTCCTGCAAAACCGGATGGATCGGGCTTTTTTCCGCTCACACAAGGCCCTGGATGAGGAATTGCTGGTTTTTTCCAACACACTCACCCGGCAGCTGGATGCCGGGACTCTCGTAAAGACAATCCGGCAGACCGTTGACCGCGCTCTCGCACCAGTGTCCCTGCACATTTTCCTGTATGATGCCCTGAGCGAGCAGTACCTGGCAGCTCCTGGTACCGATCAGCGTCCCACAAGCGACTTACGCTATACCTCCTCCAATCCCTTGGTGATCTTCCTCTCCGAATCGCACTCTGTCCGCACCTTCGCCAGCCTGCAAGATCTGCCCACCCTTGAAAAAAGCCGCCTGCAACTCCTGGGCGCCGCCATTCTGGTCCCGTTGCCCGGCCAAAACCGGCTTTCCGGCTGGCTGGTGCTCGGCCCGCGCCGTTCCACCGAATCCTACACAAGCCGGGAAAAGAAATTCCTGGAAGGCCTGGCGGATCAAGCCAGTCTGGCCATCGAACGCTCCCGGGTGGTGGATACCCTCGAGAACCGTGTGCATGAGATGAATGTGTTGGGCCGGGTTGCCCAGGGCGTCAATATCACCCTGCAGATGGATGACATCTTTGAGTTGATTTATGCCCAGACTACCCAGATCATCCATGCTGATGATTTCTACTTGATGCTGATCCACCCGGAAACCGGCGAACTGATTGATACCTTCCACGTGGAAAGTGACGACCGCCTCAGCGATAAAGAACAAAAATCTGTCGCCAGGGATGCCTACCTGGAAGAGGTGGTTGCTCGCAGCGGTCACAGCCTGTTGGTGGAAAATTACACTTCTGAAGCTCACCGCCGCGGATTGACCGGTGAACGCCCCGGCGTCATCGCCTGGATGGGCGTGCCCCTGAACGCCGGTGCCGGTTCGATCGGTGTGATCAGCATGGGCAGCCGGGATCAAAGCACCGCTTACAGCCAGGAGCAACTCAACCTGTTGCAGCGAATTGCCGACCAGGCAGCCGGTGCAATCGTCAAAGCCCGCTTGCTCTCCGAATCAGAACGCCGGGCACGCCAACTGACGACCCTCAACGAAGTTACCCGACAGCTGACTTCCACTCTGGAGCTTGAACCCCTGCTCAATATCATCCTGGATAGTGCAACGGAATTGCTGAATTGTGAAGCTGGTAGTCTTTTATTGGTGGATTCTCAGACGGATGAACTGGTCTTTCGAGTGGTAACTGGTCCAGCCAAAATCAATTTGACTGGAAAGCGCATGCCTCCCGGTGCAGGTGTGGTGGGAAAATGCGTCAAAATGGGCCAACCGATTATTGTCAATGATGTTCAATCTTCTCCGGATTGGTTTAAGTACGTAGATGAGCAAACTGGTTTCATCACCCGCGCCTTGCTGGTCGTCCCACTGGAAGTGAAAGGAAATATCATCGGGGTGATTGAGGTGATTAATAAGCGCGGCAGCAGTTCCTTTACCCAGGAGGATCAGAACCTGCTTTCCGCCTTTGCCTCCCAGGCTGGCATCGCCATTGAGAATGCCCGTTTGTATACCATGACCGACCAGGCCCTGGCAGCCCGCGTGGAGGAGCTCTCCGTCATGCAGCGCATCGACCGGGAATTGAATGCCAGCCTGGAAGTCAATCGTGCCCTGACCATCACCCTGGATTGGGCCTTGCGCCAATCCCGCGCCAATGCCGGGATCATCGGCCAGGTGGAAGGCGATGTGCTGCGGATTATTACCTCACAAGGCTATACGAATGAACTGGATGCTCTCGACCAACAGATTCCCCTGGATCACTTCTCCATCCAAAAAGCCGTGGAGGCTGGATCCCCGCTCCGGTTGAACCTGGAAGGTGCCCTGCTGACTTCCTCCCGTACCCTGGCGGTTATCCCCATCCGCCGGGAGGACACCACCCTCGGTGTCATCCTTCTGGAAAGCAGCCTGCCCGATGCCCTGGATGTCAACACCCTGGCCTTCCTGGCTCGCCTGAGCGATCATGCCTCCATCGCCATCTCAAATGCCCAGCTCTATGCCGCCGTCCAGTCTGCCAACGTAGCCAAGAGTGAATTCGTCTCCTTTGTTGCCCACGAATTGAAAAACCCGATGACTTCCATCAAGGGCTACACGGAACTGCTGGCCGCCGGTGCGGTCGGCTCGGTCAACGATGCCCAGGCTAATTTCCTGGCCACCATCCGCAGCAACGTGGAACGCATGTCCACCCTGGTTTCCGACTTGAATGATGTCACCCGCATTGAGGCCAACCGCATGCGACTGGACTTCAAGGCTCAATCGCTCAAAGAAATCGTGGATGAAACCGTTCGATCACTGCGCAAGCAAATCGAAGATAAGGGTCAGGTCCTGAACCTCAGCCTGGCTGAGGATTTACCCTCCGTTTGGGCCGACCGCACCCGCCTGGCCCAGGTGTTCACCAACCTGGTGAGTAACGCCTTCAAGTACACCCAGCAGGGTGGAACCATTACCGTGGGAGCGGAAGTCTGCGATAACCAGTGGGATCCAGCCGGAGCACGGCGAGTGGTCCATATCTGGGTCCAGGATACCGGCATCGGTATTTCACCTGAGGATCAGAAAAAAATCTTCCAGAAGTTCTTCCGTTCTGAAGATCCCAAGACGCGTGAAGCCCCTGGCACCGGCCTGGGATTGAACATCACCCGCAGCCTGGTGGAATTGCAGGGTGGAAAAATCTGGTTTGACTCCGAATTCCGCGTCGGCACTACTTTCCACTTCACCGTCCCGGTGGCCGAGTAAAATATATCCTCCTTATCCAGCCTTCGTCTTTACGGGGGCTGGATTTATCTGATTAACGAGCATGTTCTGGATACACCATCAAAAATTACAGTGTTTGGTTTTCTGCAATTTTGAAACATACATGCTTAATCACAACATAATCCCCGGTTTTCCTTTTCCGTTGCCTTGGGGCAAGGATGGGGTTATTACTTAAGTGGAATGCAACCAGCACTCTTTATTTTTGCAGTGCCAAATTGTGATAGTAGGATATACTCATTTCATCAACTTATTGAATGGAGCCAAAAATGCTAAATACTTTTGTGATTACCGATACCGACTCCAATTTACCAATTGATCTGGCGAATCGATTAAACATCCGCCAGGTACCCATCACCATTCAATTCGGGGATGAATCCTTCGCAGATAATTTTGAAATTCAAAACCCTGAGCTGTTTGACAGGATTGACCGAACCGGCAAACTTCCCACCACCGCAGCGCCCTCCCCTGCTGCGTTTTCTACAGCTTTTCAGGCTGCCTTTGAGGCGGGGGCCGATTCAATCATCTGTGTTAATGTCGGCAGCAAAATCAGCCGCACCTTTGAATCCGCCGTCCTGGCAGCGGAGGAATTTCCCGGCAGAAAGATTAGCGTGATCGACTCGGAATTCGTCACCATGGGGCAGGGCTTTATGGCCGTAGCTGCCGCGGAAGCCCTGGCCGACGGAGCAACCCACGAAGAAGCCGTGGAGATCATCCAGGGGCACAAGGGCAGGTTGCACCTGTACGGCGCCTTATCCACTCTGAAGTACCTGGCCCTGGGTGGGCGCGTCAGCAACCTGGCCGCCGGTATGGCCACCATGCTCAACATTCGGCCCATCCTGACGATGGTTGACGGGAAACTCGATGTCCTGGAAAAAGTCCGTACTCACAAAGCCTCACTGGAAAGGCTGGTTGAACTGGTTGTTCGCTCGGTGGAGGGCAAGGAGATCGAACGGGCCAGCCTGATCCATGTGATCAACCTGGAAGACGTGAAATACCTGGAAGGCGAGCTGCGTAAACGTCTGCAGATGCCGGAGGAAATCCTGGTAACCGATTTTGGACCTGGTCTTTCTGTACACACCGGCAAGGGCTTTGTCGGCGCGGTTCTCCTGACGAAAGAGTGAGCTTCGGACTCATTTCGCTTTTCCATTGAAATTCGCTTTAAAGGACCAGCCCCCATACAATGGGGGCTGGTTTTTCCTGGCTAGACAAGGGAAATTTGCGGTACCCTCTGCGAAATGGTTGAGATGGCCTCGGCAGGCAGTTCGTAATCTTCCAGTTGGCCGCTGGTATAAGCATGATAGGAGGTCAGGTCAAAGTGTCCGTGGCCGGAGAGATTGAACAGGATGACGCGTTTTTCCCCCAGCCGCTTGGCTTCGAGTGCTTCATCGATGGCCGCTCGAATGGCATGTGAAGATTCTGGTGCCGGTAATAGACCCTCAGTCTGGGTGAAAAGCACTGCCGCCTCGAAAACCTCGCGCTGCTGCACGGCAATGGCTTCCACCAGACCTGCGTCATATAACGCACTCAAGGTTGGCGCCATGCCATGGTAGCGCAGCCCGCCGGCATGGATGGGGGAAGGCATGAAATCATGCCCGAGAGTGTGCATCTTGACCACCGGCGCCATCCTGGCCGTATCTCCATAATCAAATGTGTAGCAACCGCGGGTCAAAGAAGGCGCGGCCGTTGGCTCAACCGCCAACAGGCGGGTGCGTTGACCGTTGCGCAGATTTTCACGCAGGAAGGGGAACCCGATTCCGCTGAAGTTGGATCCGCCGCCCACGCAGCCGATCACCACATCTGGATATTCGCCGGCCATATCCATCTGTTTCAGCGCTTCTTCGCCGATGACACTCTGGTGCAACAGCACGTGGTTGAGCACGGATCCCAGGCCGTATTTCTTTATACCGCCCGAAGTGGCGGCCACCTCCACCGCCTCCGAGATGGCAATGCCCAGGGTGCCGTTGCTGTCCGGGTGTTCGGCCAAAATACTCCGCCCGGCATTTGTCAAAGCGGTGGGGCTGGAAAAAACCTGCGCGCCATAGGTTTCCATCAGGTAACGCCTGTAAGGCTTTTGCTCATAAGAAACACGCACCATGTAGACTTCCAGGTCGATCCCGAAGAACTTGCAGGCCATGGCGAGCGCGCTGCCCCACTGCCCGGCACCGGTTTCAGTGGTCATGGCCCGGGTACCACTGATTTTATTGTAGAAAGCCTGGGCAACGGCAGAATTCGACTTATGGCTGCCGGAAGGAGAAACGCCCTCGTTTTTGTAATAAATATGGGCCGGGGTGCCCAGGGCTTGTTCCAATCGGCGGGCGCGGATAAGCGGAGTTGGACGCCACAGCTTGTACACCTCGCGTACTTCCTCCGGGATCTGGATATAACGCTCGTTGCTGATCTCCTGCAGGATTAATTCCATCGGGAAGATGGCGGAGAGAAAATCCGGGGTCACCGGTTCGAGTGTGACCGGGTTGAGCACCGGAGCCGGCGATACCGGGCTGTCGGCGTTCATGTTGTACCAGTATTTCGGCACATCATTTTCATCCAGGATAAAACGGGTTCGATCATTCATGGCTTCTTCTCCTTTTTAATCTTCTCTCTTATGAGGAAAGAAAGATGACATTTACTCTTCCTTGGTTTCAACAATAAGCACCAGGGGTGGCTTCCCCTTCGCGGTCCAATCCGAGGCCGATCGTCAAACCAGCCCTGGAATACACCTCATCCAACACCTGGCGGGCAATCGGGCGGGCTCGTTCGGTGCCAGCGCACAGGATTTCCAGCACGTCCCTTGGCCGGGCAGCCAGATCCTGCCGGCGGGCACGCAGTGGAGCCAGGTAATCATTCAGCACTCTGGCCAGGCGCTGCTTGAGAGCCACATCCCCCACCCGGCCAGCCCGGTATTCTTCCTTCAATCCGGCTACTTCGACCTGCTGCGGTTCGAATAAATCCAGGTAGGTGAAGACCGGGTTACCCTCCACGTGCCCGGGATCCGTGGCACGCAAGCGGGTCGGGTCAGTGTACATTTGCATAACCTTGCGGGTGGTCTCTTCGGGTGTATCCTGCAGGTAGATGGCATTGCCGTAGGAGGTATGCATCACGCGGTTGTCAATACCGGGCAGGCGCGGCATGGCCGAAAGGAAGGGCTGCGGTTCCGGGAAATCTGTTCCGTATTGCTGGTTGACCCGGCGGGCCAGCTCGCGGGCTAATTCCAGGTGCGGTAATTGATCCTCACCCACTGGTACCGTATCTGCCCGGTAGAGTAGAATATCCGCCGCCTGCAGCACCGGGTAAGTCAACAAGCCCAAGGACGGCTGCAAACCCAATTGCTGGCTTTGTTCTTTATAGGTTGGGACCCGTTCCAGGCGCGATACAGTCACCAGCATGCTCAAGATCAGGCTCAACTGGGCGTGTTCCGGCAGGGCGGATTGCAGCACCAGGGTGGATTTTGCCGGATCGATCCCGGCAGCCAGCCAATCCAGCGCCACTTGCAGGGTATTCTCCCGCACCCGCTCCGGGTGGGCAAAATCCGTTGTCAACACATGCAAGTCCGCAACCAGGAAAAAGCAATCATAGTCTTCCTGCAGCCTGACCCAGGTTTCCAAAGTTCCCACCAGGTGTCCGATATGTCGCGGTCCAGTGGGGCGATGCCCGGTAAGTACACGTCCCTTTTTCTCCACTTCAACCTCCTTAACAAAAAACATCCATCCCAACTGGGACGGATGTCAGTAAATCCGTGGTGCCACCCAACTTAGGCGCCTGTTTTAACAAAACGCCCCGTGGTGAAGCACCACGGGAACTCAACAAGCCAGCCTCACTCTTTCGGGTACGGCGGAGGATTCCGCGATACCCTTTGCCTTGATAACGGTGGCAGCTCCGGCCCGGGCTACTGGTGTTTTCGTTCGCCCTACAACTCTGAGGTCCATTCCACAAAACTGTTCGGGCAGCTTCTCACCGGCTGCTGCTCTCTGTACCGTCCGGGTTTCGTGTACTCGTCCTCTTCGACGTCTTTGATTATCGAATTGCCTGTGATTATATGTCGGATGGCCGATTTGTCAAGAGGAAAAAACAACGGCGGAGGGTTTTCCTCCGCCGTTGTTTGATGCTTCAGTTGGGGATTACTCTTTCTTCTCAGCCTGTTCTTTTTGGCGAGCCGCCACAATTTCGGCAGTGATGTGCGCCGGAACCGTTTCGTAATGGTCGTGTTCCATGGTGAACACACCCCGGCCGCCCGTGAAGGAGCGCAGTTGGGTGGTGTAGCGCAGCATTTCCGCCAGTGGGACAGTAGCCGTAACAATGGAGTGGCCTTTTTCCGTCTCCATGCCCATGACGCGCGCCCGGCGGGTGTTTAAATCACCCAGCACGTCGCCCATGTTGGCTTCCGGGACAACAATCTTGACCATCATGATCGGTTCCAAAAGGACCGGGGTGGCGTCCATAAATGCCAACTTGAAGGCTTCGCGGCCGGCAATTTCAAACGCCACAGGTTTCGAGTCAACCGGGTGCTCTTTCCCGTCAAAAATGGAAACATGCACATTGGAGATTGTGTATCCGGCCAGGATACCTTCTTTCATCACGGCCAGGATACCCTTCTGGATGGAAGACAGGTAGCTCTGGGAAATGGCGCCGCCAAAGACATCCCAAGTCAAATCGAAGTCCTTGTCAGGCAATGGTTCCACGCGCAGGTGAACCTCACCAAATTGACCGGAACCGCCAGTCTGTTTCTTGTGCCGGTACATGGCCGAACCCTTCTTCGTGATGGTTTCCTGGTAGGGAACCTTGGGTTCAAACACATGCAGGTTAACCTGGAACTTGGTTTCAGCCCGGCGAATGGCAACGTCTATGTGCTGATCGCCCATGCCTTGCAGGATCGTCTGGTTGGTGGCTGCTTCCTGGTGCCAGGAGAGGGTCATATCTTCTTCGCACAACCGGGTCAAAGTCGGGCTGATCTTGGTCGAGTCCGCCTGGGTCTTGGGCATAACGGCCACCCGGTAAAGCGCATTGGGATACTGCGGAATAGGCAGGGTCAGCGGGTGCGTCTTGTCGCACAGGGTATTGCCGGTGGAGGTTTCGGCCAGCTTGGAGACTGCGCCAATATCACCCACGTGGAAAACCTTGGCTGGCATGGTTTCCTTGCCGCGGGGCTGCTGCAGGGTACCCAGGCGTTCTTCAACGCTCTTGGTTTGGTTCCACACACGCCCATCAGAGGCCATCACACCGGAATAAACCCGGAAGAAGGTCAACCGACCGACAAAGGGATCCGCCGTGGTTTTCCAGACATAGGCCGCCAGTGGACCGCTATCCGAGGGCTGGAGAGTCTCCGGCCCATCCTTGCCTTCAGCAACCGCCGGGGCAACCTCTGCGGGGGAGGGCACCAGGTGAATAATGGCATCCAGCAGCGGGCCAATGCCGATTTCCTGGGTGCCGGAAGAAACCAACACCGGGGCGTACTGGCAGTTGCGCACAACCAGGCTCAGGCCGCGCATGATTTCTTCAGCAGTCAATTCGCCTGATTCCAGATATTTCTCCAGGAGGACATCGTCGCCTTCGGCAGCGGCTTCCACCAGGGCCATATGGGCTTCTTCAGCCTGACTCTTGAATTCAGCCGGAATTTCAACGGCCGTGCGGCCATCAGCCTTGTAAGCCTTCATGGTCAGCAGATCAATCACGCCCTTGAACTCAGACTTTTCACCCCAGGGCAACTGGATGGGGATCAGGCGAATATCAACGAATTCCTGGACAGAAGCCAATGCTTTCTGGAAGTTCGCGTTTTCGCGTTCCATTTTATTGATCAGAATGAAACGGGGAAGTTTAAAGGTGCTGCAATGTTTCCAGGCAATCTCAGTGCCAACTTCCATACCGTTCACAGAATCAACCAGGAGAACGGCTGCATCGCTGACCCGCAGGCCCGAAATGACTTCACCCACGAAATCAGCATACCCGGGCGTATCCAGGACGTTAATCTTAACATCCTTATATTCCAGTGGAATGACGGTGGTGTACAGAGAAATGCCACGGCGATGCTCTTCATCATCAAAATCCGAGACAGTGGTGCCGTCTTCAATGCGACCCAGGCGGGTGGTAGCTCCCGTGAAGTGAAGGAAGGCTTCAGCCAGCATGGTTTTGCCCGCGCTGAGGTGACCCGCCAGCGCGATATTGCGAATCATATTTGTTGTATACTCTTTCATTGAAAAGACCCTTTTCTCCAGCCTGCATTAATTCTGAAACTATATTCTAAAGGATGACTGGGTTCTTGTCAAAGGACAAACCGCGTACGAACTTGAAACAAAAATAACATTAGAGGAGCAGCGCATTGAAAAAATGGTTTTCTCTTCCCTTTGTAATGAGTCTCTGCCTCAGCTTGTTGGCTGCCTGCGCTCCCACCCCGCTCACCGCAGCGGATATTCCCGGCTCAATCGGCCCGACTGGCAGTCTGGCCGTACAAACACAAAGGGTCACCTGGCTGCCTGACGGCTCTTCCATCTTGGCCGGACAAGGCTCCCTTCTGCTTTGGGTAGATCCTGCCTCCATGCAAAAGCAAAAGTCTTTGGAATTGAATCAACCCATCGAAGGCTTGATGGTGAACCCAGCCAGTAACCAGGTTCTTGTCCTAATCGACCCAGCCCAGGCTATCCGGGTGGATCTGGCCACCGGGCAGCCTCGCGGTCCTGCCGAAGCCTGGCGGGAAATTCAGGACTTTTGCCCACCCGGGCAAAGTCTGGATGTATTAAATTTTCAAAATGCCTATTGCGGAGATCCCGATCTTCAGCTGGCTGTCAAAGCCGCCGATAAAAAGTGGCAGAGCGCCATCCGTAGTGGCGGCACCATGCAAAAACTCTCCCCGGATGGAAAAACCTGGGCGTTGGGTTTAGGCGGAGTCAGTGAAGCTACCACCTGGTTGATCGATGTGAATTCCCGGGAGTTATTGCATAAGCTGGTTCTCCAGGGAGGTGACCTTGTCTCAGTCAATGGGGCGCTCGCCGTCGATTTTTCTCCCGATTCCAACCGATTGGCGATGGCTGACCTGGCAGGCTTGATTACCATCTGGGATGTCAAAACTGGCGAACAGTTGTCTACCCTGGCTGCCGGAGAATTGGCCACAGATATTGCCTTCTCGCCGGATGGGAAGCAGATCGCCATGTGCGGCGAAAAGCACCTGCTGCTTTTCGATGTAAAATGATTTTTCACAAATTTGCCTGTGTGACCTCAGCCATCTTTAAAGAAGTAGGAGAATTTTTGCGTTTATCTGTAGATTAATCTGCGAAACGTAAATAACAAACAAAATGGATTAAAATAGATTCATGCCCAATCCATTGCGTTGGTTGTATTTTAACCTGGCCTACCTGGGCCGCCCCCGCTGGGATACCCATCAATCGCCGCCCGAGCTGATGGAATTCATCCAATCCCATCCGGCCGGCAGAGCCCTGGACCTCGGATGCGGTACCGGTACCAACCTGCTCACCCTGGCCGAAAATGGCTGGCAAGTTTCCGGCTTTGACTACTCGCCCCTCGCAGTCAGCATTGCCAACCGGCGGCTGCACTTGGCGCATTTACCGGGCATTGTCCGCGTGGCGGATGTAAGCAATCTACCCGCCAATCAGGGCACGTTTGACTTGATCCTGGATATTGGCTGTTTTCACAACCTGAGTGTGACCGGCAAGATCGCCTATATTCACCAGGCGGAGAGACTTCTCAAGAATGATGGAACCTGGCTTCTCTATGCCCATCTGCAATCAGCCGACCGCAAAGGACCCGGGCTGACCGATGCCGATCTATCCACCCTTGCAGAACGGTTTGAAATTGAACATCGCGCAGATGGACAGGATGGAAACCGCTCCTCCACCTGGTTAAGCATTCACCTGCAAACGGTAGAGGAACCGTGAAACGATCTCTCCTTGCGCTGATAATGCTCCTGCTTCTCTCAGGATGTAAATCCTGGGTCACTCTGTGGGTTGCCACGCCAACCACCTTCCCAACCCCGCTGATTGAGCAGACACCTACCCTTGAACCTACCCCAACCTTTGATCTACAGCGCTGTATCTTCGTGGAAAATTTTCGCCCCCTGCAGGAAGTGACGGATGATCTGATCAACCGCTTCACTGACGCCGGTTTCTCCAGTGCAGAAATCCAGGCGGAAGCCTACGGCCAGATCTGTTTGGACGAAAATAAGGAAGCCCGCCAGTTCCTGCCACGCCAGACCAACATCCGCCTCGCCTTGCCAGTGGACTCCCTGGAAGACCTGGACCTGCTTGGCAATACCCTGCGTGATCTACTGGCCGTATTGGATGCGATTCCGCAGGAGAACCTGCCCGGCCCGGATATTGGCACCTTCTCTGTGACTTTTCAGGCTGGAGGTGGTGATTATCAACTCACTTTCCCCATTGACCTGGGGCGGCGTGCCTATCAACGCGGCTTGACCGGCGAGGATTTAATTAATGTCCTTCGCTAGTTTGTGCGGAGCTGCTTTTGCATTCGCCAGGCCGGTTCCTCCACTTTCTGCAAATCCCCCTCATCATCATAAAAATACCAAATACCCGGGTCAGCCTCGATGATTTCGTAGCCATGGCGCAGGTAAAATTCCTGGGCACGCAGGTTGTCGCGGGCAACATTCAGACATAAAAATGGGATACCGCGCAGCCAGGTTTCCTGTTCCACAGTCTGGAGAAGTCGTCCGCCCACCCCGACCGAGCGGAACTGCGGCCGCACGCGGAAGGAGTAAAAATAAGCCCGGTTTTGGCCGTCCGCCAGGTCTTGACGATCACTCGTAAATTGGAGAAAAATCTGCCCAATGATTCCAAAGGAGGGCATATCCGCCACCCACAGGCTGGAGATTCCGCGCTTCATGCGCTGATAGGCCTCAGCGTAATTGCGCCGAAAACGGCGGTATTCACCTTCCCATTCCAGGGCGGGCAAGTCTTCGTGGTGTAACCTGCGGATTACCACCTGTTCCAACCAACCCGGTGAAACAGGCGCAACAAGATTGTCGGTCATAATTGGTCAGTCAGGATCTCCTGAAGCAATTCTTCCTCTTCTTGCATGGTGGATATTTCACCGTCCAGCCAGGCAGCCCTCAATCGTCCCAGAGCCTGGCGGAAAAGCGGGCCGGGTTGCAGGCCGCGCCGACGTAAATCATCCCCGCTGACATGGGGTTGAATTTTCCGCCAGTGCTGGACATAGCCGGCCAGCATGAAACGGATATCTTCATCCCGGGTGGTCAGGTAAAGGGCGTATAACAACGGGATCGGTTCACCCTCCAGGGCAGTGACCACCTGGCTGGGAGGTGCCTTTCGCAGGCTTTTCAATCCCTGGCGCAGCGGCTCAGCGGAGGAGAGCGCAGAGAGGGCGGTTTTACTCAAGCGCAAGCGGTTGGCAATCGAGGTGACCGCCCCGTTGGTCAGGGGACACAGCCAGACCAGGTAAGCCAGCGCCCGGCGGATATCCAGGCTGCCCATTTTTTCGGGTAGATCCCAACCCGCGTCCAGGCTGCCATGCAAAACTTGTTCCATACTTTGCGCAACATCATCATCCCAGTTCAGCTCCGGATGAATGGCAGTAAGCAGATCCAGTTCGTGCAGACGTGACAGCATCTGGACGGCCCGTTCTTCTGCCAGGATCAGGTTCAATTCATGCCTCAAACGGTCCCCGGAAACTTGCTTGATCAGTGGTCGGGCTTCATCCATCAACTGCAAAGTTCGTTGATCGATGGTGAAACCAAAGCGCTGTTCAAACCGCACGGCACGCATCATCCGTGTCGGATCATCCACAAAAGAAAGTGAGTGGAGCACTCGTACCACGCCGTGCTGCAAGTCGCCCAGGCCGCCCCAGTAATCATAGAGATCACCGTAATGGCGTCCGTCAAGCCGCAGTGCCAGCGTATTGATTGTAAAATCGCGCCGGTGTAAGTCCAGCTTGATGCTGCTGCGTTCCACGGTGGGCAGTGCAGTTGGATAATCGTAGAACTCTGTCCGGGCGCTGATCAAATCCATGAATTCCGGCAGTTCGTCCGCATCCAGCGCCTGGTTTGGATCAATCACCTGGCACAATGTCTGCCCGATGCTGCGGATCTCCCACTTGGCCGTGCCAAACTGGCTGTGAATGACCAATCTGCCACCGAGCTCCGCTTCCAACTGGCGCGCCAGGGCTACCGCATCCCCTTCAACCACAATGTCAAAATCCAATCCCGGTCGATCCAGGATCAGGTCACGCACAAAACCACCTACAATATAGGCGGCCATGTGCCGTTCCAGTGCCCGGGCCGCAATGAAGCGCAGCAATGCCAATCGTGCTGACGGCAAGGCAGCCTCCAACTTTTGGGCCAGGTTTAAGCGCCCCGGCAGGGCTGCCGGTGGAGCACCTTCCAACGCTTTGAGCAAGTCTGTCCGCGTCACAATCCCGATCACTGCCCCCACGGCATCCGTTACCGGCACCTGTCCCCACCCGCTGACTGCCATTAATTGCTGCAATTCCTCCAGCGTGGCGTTCGGTTGGATGGAAATCGTACCGGCTTCCATCAGGCTGGCGGCGGGCAGGTTCAATTTGTGACTCTGGGCGCGGTCAACTGAACGGCGGGTCAGCAGGCCGATCACTTTGCCATCCTGCACCACCGGGTAACCTTCATAACCGTAACGCTGCATCAATTGTCCGGCTTCCTGCGCGGTGGTACCGGGTGAGAGGACCAACGGCCTGCGCGACATGATCTGGCCGACCGTTACAGCCGGTTGGATGATGCGCGGCAGGTAGGTCAGCAATTCCGCTTTCTTTTGATCCAGCAGCGCTTGCAGGTCCAGCCCGGTTTCCAGTTCAACCTGGATTAAAGCTGCCGCCGCCCGTTCATGACCGCCCCCGCCAAAATGGGCTGCCACGCGGGCAACATTCACCCGGTCGGTGGTGGAGCGCGCCACCAGGCGAACGCCTTCATCCGTCTTGACCAGCAAAAACAGGGCATCTGGATCCAGCAGGTCGCGCAGCTTGTGGGCGATGGCCGAAATCTCTTCGATCATACCCTCGGCAACTGTTGCCGCCAGGATCACCTGCTGGCCGTGAATCGTGTGGTATTCAGCCCCGGCCAGTAACTGGTCATATACCTTGCGCTGTTCCACAGAAAGGGGCGGATTGAGGTAGGAAGCAGCAATTCGCAGGCTGGCCCCGTTGTCCAACAGGTAGGCTGCCGCGCGCACATCCCGCGAGGTGGTACTGGCATACGTCAGGGAGCCGGTATCTTCATAGATACCAAGCAGCATCAGGGTGGCATGGATGGGCGCGAGGGATCCATTGTGTTCGCGTAAATCTTCAACCAGCAGGGTGGTACAGCTTCCGGTTCGGTCGCCGCTGATCTGCCAATTTTCCGGCACATCCGCCCGGCGCTGGTGATGATCAATCACATTTACATGTGTGTGGGTATTGATTCCTTTTAGCGTAACCAGGGATTGGGTATCCACCAGGGTCACCCGCTCAATTAAACCGGGCGGCAGGTCGCGCGGATCCATGAAAGGCAGATCTGCGCCGTACAGGTTGAGGAAAGCGCGCACGTTGCGGTTCACCCGGCGCGGCAGGACCGGCTGGGCATTCTCATACAGCAGGGCGCAGGCCAACATCGCGCCGATGGCGTCAAAATCGGCCTGTTCGTGGGTCAGGATGATGTGCATCTTAATAATTGTAACCCGAAACAAGCCGGATGGACGTACTTTATTGCTTTTTTTGCTATCCGAGCCAACCCCGATGAATATTCCGCAGCACATCCATTGCTACACGCATGGCCCCCAAAGTCACGCCGGCCGTGGACTGCCCCGGAAATACTGAATCCCCCACCAGCCAGAGATTCGCTAAACCGGTTTGCGGTCCGCGCGCTGCCAGGATGGAGGTCTGGGCAAAACCACCCACCATCCCGAGCGGACGGTTGGTATAGCGTTCAAATGTGATGGGAGTCCCGGGCAGGATTAACTCTGCCGCCCGGCGGATTCCCGGGACGGCAATCTCGGCTGTGCTTAATACTTTTTCAGTATATTCCTCCTTCCGGGCAGCATAGGCAGCCGGATCGGCTTCCGCCAGACGCCACCATTCATTTACGGCCGTATGGGTGGATAGCGTAGCCGCCCTGTACCCGGCAGGTGCCCGGCTGACATCTTCCCGTTGGGAAATTGAAATGAACACCGAATTTCCCTCACCCAATGGCTGGGTAGGATCACGCACAACCTGGTGATGACTTGCCACCTCCACCGGGAGGGCCTCCTCACGCAAACCCAGGTAGAGCATAAAAGCTCCCCATCCGGGTTGGCGCGTCCGAATTTCACGCTGCAAACCTGCCGGAGAGGCTTCTCCCAGGATTTTGGCCAGTCCCCAGGGCGTAAGGTTGGCAACCACAAAATCCGCTTCAAATTCCAGGCCTTTCACAGTACGTACAGCTGCCACCCTATCCTTCCGAGTTATCACCTGATCCACTTTCTGCCGAAACAGGACCGGATTGCCATGTGCTTTCAACCATTCTGCCAGGGTTTGGGCAATTCCTCCCATCCCGCCGCGCACGTGACTCACTCCGCGCCGGGGTAGGTCGAGCGCAGCCGCACCATATAATGCCGCTGCATGCTCGCTGGTTGTCTGCGCTGAAATTATCAACTGGGCATCCACAAACGGTTTTAATTCCGCAGGTGGGTTTCGCGGAAACATACTTGACACCGGGGCCAGCAGGTAGGGTACGGCCGGCATCACCCAGGGTTGGAGGGAGCGGGTAAGGTCCCACCAATCGATCAATCGATTCGGGGGCCAGGGAAATTTACCGCTTGAGATTCGCCAGGAAATCCCCGCCAGGCGTTCCTGGACCGCCCAGAAAGACTCGCTGCCGGGTAGTTGCTCCCGGCGCTCGTCTTTCCAGCGTTCTGCATCTGCCCATTGGACGATCTTGTGGTCGCCCAGGTGTACCACCCAGGCCGGATCCACCGGTACAACCGGCCAATCCAGGTTCAGCAGTTCACCCAGCCGGGCATGCGGCCCTCCCGGGGCAAATCCGCCGGCCAGCGTCGCCCCGGCGTCAAACCAATACCCTTTATGAAAAAAAGTCCCGGCGGAGCCGCCGGGATAGGATTGCGCTTCCAGCACAGTGACGGGACATCCGGCCTGCGTCAGCAAGGCGGCTGCGGTCAGGCCGCCCACCCCGGCGCCAATGACAATCACACGAGGAAGCCTGTCCATCTACGCCGCCTTCGCGCACATCTTTCGGGTGATAAATGCCCGGTAAGCGAACAGGAACCGCAATCCAGCCCGGCTGAATAGGATCCGGGTGAATAATCCAGGCAGCCCGGCTTTGTGTTCATATTCAATATGCTCACTTACCCTGGTTGTTTTTTCGTCCAGCGCAGAGAATTGATGTGTATGCTGCCAGAATTGCATGGGACCGCTGACCTGCGTGTCGGTGAAACCATGCAGCATATCCACCCGGCTGTGGACTGCCAACCAGTGGATGGGGATCGGCCCCAGCCAGAGGGTGAACCGCGCCCTGGACCCCTCCGCCAGTGGTTCAACCAGGTGCATCCTGGCGATCATCGGCGGAGGAGTCAACTTTTTCAATGCGCGGGCGTCGCGGTGAAATTCCACCACCCGTGACAGCGGAGCTTGAACGATAAAGGAGTAATCGAAAATTTTCATACAGATTCAACCGGAGATTGCACAAGCTGGGGTTCCTTACGCAGGATGAACCGGGCTACATAGGTCGCCAGCCAGGCAAGCAAAACAGACCCAAGCAAGCCGGGGGCAAATGTACCGATTACCCCGATGATGAAGCCGCCCAGGGAAGGCGCAATCACCCGCGTCAGGCTTTCCAGTGCAGCCGAGAGACCCAGGATACCGCCGATTTCCATTGGACTCACGGCTTTGGTCATCGCACTGTTAATAACCGTATTCAGGATACCGCCGGCCAGGGCAATCGGGATCAACACCACCAGGAGGACCGTTAAATTGGGGGCAAATGCCCATCCGATCAATGAAACTGCCATCAAGATGGTTGCACTAAAAATTAATTGTGTATCCGAAAAGCGTTTGTTCAACCGGCCAATCACCACCCCCTGGGTAATGGCAGCCAATACACCAACATAGGCAAGTACATAGCCGGTTTTTTGGGCGTCAAATCCCAGCCGCAATTGGGCGTACAGGGCAAAAATGGATTGAAACATCGAGAAGGCCAGGCCGAAGAAAAAGCGCGTATGCAGCAGCGGACCCACAAACGGCCGGCGCAGCGTTTTGATCATCGAACTCAGATTGAAAGGCGGGCGTTTGTTTTGCGATAAGGCCATTCGCCGTTCGGCTGTAAGGGATTCGGGCAGCCAGAATCCTACCAACAATAAGTTGAGCGCCGATAGTCCTGCCGCGGCCAGGGCAGGCACCCAAAAACCAAGTGTACCGAGCAGACCGCCAACCGCCGGTCCAATGATGAAACCAAGACCAAACGCCGCCCCGATCAAGCCTAGCGCACGCCCGCGGTCTTTGGCTTCAGATACGTCAGAAATATAAGCCTGCGCCACGGAAATGTTCCCACCAGTCAATCCATCGATGGCTCGTGCCAGGAAAAGAACCGGCAGGCTTTTTGCCAGCGCCAATAAGATAAAGCCAAACAGGCTGCCGGCAATCGAGATCAGCAAAACCGGCCGGCGTCCGTAACGGTCAGAAAGGCGGCCCAGGATGGGCGCGCCGATTAACTGGGCGGCCGCATAAGATGCGGTCAATAAGCCCACCAGGAACGGCGTGGCTTTATAGGTTTCTGCATAAAAAGGCAGAAGCGGTAAAATCAGGCTAAAGCCCAATAGATCAATAAACACAATCAAAAAAATCGCAATCAGCATTTTCTTGTTTTTCATTTTTTCCTCATGTCCATTATGGACGCATAAAATTTTCAATCTTCTCAACAGTTTGCGTTGGACTGGCATCGATGTAGGTGACCGGGATGGAATCCGGCAGGCGAATTTCCTGCCAGGCCTGCCCCCCCAGGATTACCATTGGCCGCGGTTCCGGAAAACGAACCAGGACATCCTGCAAATTTGCCATGGCTGCGGCGCTCTCCCGTCGCGTGGCTGAAAACAGGATCAGGCGCGGATGAAGGGGGATGAGGGCTGCATCCAGTTGTTCCAGCTTCATGTCCGGACCCAGGTATTTCACATCCCATCCACGCCAGCGCAGCATGGCAACCAGGATTAACAGGCCAATCTGGTGCATTTCACCCGGGGCACAGGCAGCAATAATGGTGCCCGGCCGGGATGGCGGGGCAGATGAATTGATCATTCCCATCAGGTGTTGCATGCAGAACTGGGTTGCATAATGCTCGGTGGCTATCGGGATCAGGCCTTTATGCCATGCATCGCCAATTTCCACCAGGGTCGGCTGGATAAGGTCCGTCAGCACCAGGTCAACAGAATACAGGGCGAAAGCCTGGCGGATGATTTCCGAGCTGGCCCTCTCATCAAAATGGGTCAAAGCTTCGTACAAGCGATCCTGGATGGTTTCAATCGAAGACTGCGTAGAAATTGCAGCAATTGGCTGATTCGACGCCGGATCAGTTCCCGCAGCGCGCAAATCCTGCAAATTTTCGGCTGCCCGGCCAATGCTGATCCCACTATCCACCCGCATCTTGAGCCAGCGCAGGGTCTGTAAATCATGCTCAGAATACAATCGATAGCCCTGCTCTCCCCGCCGTGGGCTGGGCAACCCGTACCGTCGCTCCCAGGCTCGCAAGGTTACTGGCAACAAGCCGACCAGGCGCGCCACCGCTTTGATGTTGTACACCGGGAGATCATAATCGCTTTGTTCAGCTTGTTTATTCATGAATTCACACCTCTTAATTATTAAAATACAGTTTATTCCTTCACGGTAATATCGTCCATAGTTTGTATAATGTTTTTCGAATCTCTCAGGAAAATAAAACCTCCCCTTCTCGGGGAGGTCCGAATGTCATCCATGTATTAATTGAAATTTTCGGTTTTTATCGTTCGAACCAGGCTGCCGATCTGTGCATCCACCTGCTCAACCCCTTCCGCCAGCGTCTGCCCCAGGTAGATGCCTGCAACCCGGCTGACCAGGGTGGATTTCTGTACGAAAGCCTGTCCTCCAAAGCCAAACAAGGGTGGATTTTGAATCCTTTTCAATTTCTCCTGGAAGCGGATCAACTCCAGGGCCGAGGATTCCAGCATGGCCGTTAGGATGATCAGATCCGGGCGGGAATAGCGGGCATAGTCCACCAGGTCATCCAGCGGCAAGTCCGGCCCCAGGTATTCCACCCGGTATCCCTTTGAACGCAGCACAACCGCCAACATCAGGCTGCTAATTTCATGTTGTTCCGTCGGTGCACAGCCGATCAGGATGAAGGCGGCATTTCGCCGCGGCGGGTACTGCTCCAAAATGCTCATTAATTTTCCACGGATAAAAGCACTGGCGGAATGTTCCGTGGCAATCCGAATCTCTCCCCGATACCAGGCATCCCCGATGTTGACCAGGACCGGCACAATCACCTGGAAAAACAGGGTTGTCAGATCGTACATCTGCCGGGCATCCTGAAATAACCTCGCGGCCTCATCCTCCTGGTGGCGTATCAAAGCCTGGAATAAACAATTGACCATCTGCTCAGTAGGGATGACCTCGACCTTTTGCGCCGGTTGCACCGGGGCAGTTGGGACCATTTCCGGCCAATCCCCCTGGTTGGATTGTTGGCGCAACTCCACTACAGCCTGGCCGATGGAAACATCACTATCCACCTTTTTTTTGACCCAGCGTAAGATGGCGATGTCCCGTTCGGAGTACAGCCTGTAATGGTTTTCCTGCCGGTGTGGGCTGAGCAGGTTATAACGGCGCTCCCAGGCTCTCAATGTCACCGGGCGGATCCCCGTTTTGGAACTGACCGTCTTGATGGTGTATCTCGGATCATCTGGATAGTCGGTGATTTGCGCCATTTCTTTTCTCCACTCGCAGACTTTGTACAACATGATTATACAAGATTCATGTTTGTACAACCTTAAAACAGGTTAATAGTTCTACAAAATATATACATATGGTAACTCCTCTTCATCGAATAAACAATGAAAAACACTTGCCCCTTCTATTGTGCCCCGTCTATAATAAGGTCATCATCCATCCTGGGAGAAAAATCCATGAAACTCAAAGCCAGCCGCAAGGAGCGGTTTCAGTACTGGTTCGATAATCAATTCTCACGCGGTCCAAGAACATTAATCATGTGGTTGGCAGTCACCTCGCTGATCCTGATCAGCCTTGTGGCGGTCTTTGTTTCTGCCTTGAAGATTTCTCCGCCGGGAGAAGGCCCGCTTTCTTTTGGTGAGGCTTTCTGGCGCAGCTTAATGCGTACCCTCGATGCCGGTACCATGGGTGGAGATGAGGGTTTTTGGTTTCGAATCGCCATGTTCGTTGTCACCCTCGGCGGCGTTTTTGTCATCAGCACCCTGATCGGTATCTTAACCGCCGGGGTGGAAGCAAAGCTGGAGAACCTGCGCAAGGGCCGTAGCCGAGTCCTTGAAAGCAATCATCTCATCCTCCTGGGTTGGACGGAACAAATCTTCACCATCCTGAATGAGTTGATGGAAGCCAATTCCAACCTGCCGGGTGCTGTTCTGGTGGTAATGGGCGAAGAGGAAAAGACCACCATGGAGGATGCCATCGCCCAGCGGGTGGTTCAGAAAGGGAAGACGCATATAGTTTGCCGACAGGGCAACCCGATGGAGTTAACCGATCTGAACATGGTGTCCATTGATTCCTCTCGCGCCATTATCATCCTTTCACCCGGCGGGGAGGATGCCGATAACCAGGTGATTAAAACGGTCCTGGCTGTCATAAACCACCCGCAGCGCGACCGCAATCACCGTCTGCACATCGTGGCCGAAATCGTAGATCCAGCCAATATGGATGCAGCCCGCGTGGTTGGCAATGGCGAGGTGGAATGGATCCTGGTCGGAGATTTTATTGCCCGCATCATCGCCCAGACCTGCCGCCAGTCCGGTCTGTCAGTGATTTATAACGAGCTGCTGGATTTCGGCGGGGATGAGATTTATTTCAAAGCTCAATCAGAATTAACTGGTAAACCATTCCACCAAGCCTTACTGGCTTATCCTAAGAATGCAGTAATGGGATTATGCCCGGCCGACAGCGAGCCCAAATTAAATCCCCCCATGGAAACCATCCTGCAACCTGGCGACCAGCTCATCCTGATGGCTTCAGATGATGACAAAGTCTTTTATCGCCCGGAGCAGGTCACCATCCAGGCGGAAGCCATTGCAGCCCGCCAGGCCCACCCGGGTAGGGCTGAAAACGCCCTGGTCCTGGGCTGGAATCACCGCGGTCCTGCGGTTGTCCATGAATTGGATCAATATGCCCAGCCCGGATCTACAGTATTAATCGTAACGGACAACCCGGCCCTGGAACAGGAAATGGCTGAATGTTGCTCCAGCCTGCACAACCAGGCAGTCAGTTTTCAACAAGGCCAGACGACCGATCGGAAACTCCTGGAGAGCCTTCAGCTTGAAGGTTTTGATCACATCATTGTCCTATGCTATTCGGATCAACTCGAAATCCAGCAGGCCGATGCCCGAACGTTGATTACTTTGCTCCACTTGCGGGATATTGCCGCTCGCTCAAACACACATTTTTCGATAGTCAGCGAGATGCTGGATGTGCGCAACCGTAACCTGGCCGTCGTCACCGGCGCGGATGATTTCATCGTCAGCGACCGGCTGGTCAGCCTGATGATGTCCCAGGTGGCCGAGAACCCACACCTGAACGCCGTTTTTCAGGATCTTTTTGACCCGGAGGGTAGTGAAATCTACCTCAAGCCGGTGTCCGAATTCCTGCAGACCGGCATCCCGGTCAACTTTTATACCGTCATTGAGGCCGCCCGGCGTTATAATGCCATTGCCTTGGGTTACCGCCTGCGGTCGGAATCCAATAATGGTGATATGATGTATGGAATACACCTTAATCCATTAAAAACAGACACCGTTGTATTTACGCCAGAGGATCGCATCATTGTCCTGGCTGAAGAAGAATAATTGCAAAAAAGGATGATCCATGGATAAAAGCTTTGTGTATGATACTGCGCAAAAACCGAATCGAATCCTGTTTTACATCTGTCTGGCCGGGATGCTGGTTTTGCTGGCTGTGCTGGGCTTGAACTGGCGCTATTTCTACAACTTTGCCTTCGGACCCTTCTCGATTGATAATGCCACCCTGTCCAATCTGACCGACCCCACGGGCAGGCTGGAATACTTTGTGAACGTGGTCGCAGATGATGTGGCTGATTCCGGTTTTCAGCGGGTCACGGATTACAGCAATGGAAAAAAAGTGGTTGAGGCCAACTTCCCGGTCCTGCTGGTGGGACAAAAGGTTCTCCTCGTTGAAACGACCGCCACCACAATCTCCAATAAATACACCGGCGCTTTGAAAACGGTTCCGGACCAGGTCAATTCGGATGTCATCCAACCCCTGGTGACACAAGTGCCGGAACTTAAACCAATGTTCCTGCCCTACATGCTCCAGGCGTCCAACTTCCGCATGCCGGGCATTATCGGCCTGGCGGCAGGCGTACCGGTCTTTATCCTGTTTTTAGTCGGCGCCATTGTTGCCTCCATTCGAACGGGCAACCCGCTGCGCAACCCAACCTTGAAGGCATTGAACCGCTTCGGTGAAATGGAAGATGTCATGGATGAGGTTGATGCGGAAATGGAAGCCGAGCACCTCACCATCGGCAGCGGACATCTCCTGCAAAATTGGCTGGTCCTGAGTTCCGCAACCCGCCTCCAGGCAACCAAATACGCGGATGTTGTCTGGTTCTACAAGCAGGTGATTGCCAACCGTGTCCTCGGCATCCCGGTCAAACAAACCTTTGCGGCCATTTTGCATGACCGTCACTCCACCAGGCTGGTTTTCACCGGCAAGGAAGCCGAAGTGGATGAATTTCTGGCCGAACTGGGCCGCAGAGCTCCGTGGGCTGTAAAAGGCTTCACCGAAGATAAAGAGGAAGCCTGGAAAAACGACCCGGAAGCTTTCATCAGCCGGGTGGATGAACGCCAACCACACACAGAAACCATGCCTCAAACCGAAGAGATCAGCAAGCAGGAATGAATTTCGATTTCTCCACGGCCGGCCGGATCATTTTTGGCTGCGGTTCCCTCCGCCAGGCGGGAAGTCTGGCAGCCGGGCTGGGCAAACGTGCCCTGCTGGTGGCCGGTCGGGGGGGTGCGGATCCGGCGTCACTTTTGACTTTATTGGAAGAGGCCGGTGTCCAGTATCATGTTTTCCACATTGACGGTGAGCCAGACCTGGTGACAATCCAATCTGGCGTGGAGGCCGGCCGCACCTTTGCAGCGGATTTCCTGGTCGGCTTTGGCGGCGGCAGTGCACTGGATGCCGCCAAGGCCATAGCAGCCCTCCTCACCAATCCCGGTGAGGTTTTGGATTATCTGGAAGTGGTCGGCCTTGGCCGGCCACTGACTCTTTCTCCCCTGCCGGTCCTGGCCATCCCCACCACGGCCGGCACCGGCAGCGAAGTCACCCGTAACGCGGTGATCAGCGTTCCAGATAAGCGCTTCAAGGTCAGCCTGCGTCATCCAGCCATGTTGCCGCGCCTTGCCCTCGTGGACCCCGAACTGACTCTCACCCTCCCCCCGGCGGTGACCGCCTCCACGGGCATGGATGCCCTGACCCAGGTAATCGAGCCTTACCTCTCTGCCCGGGCCAACCCCTTCACAGACTTGTATTGTGTGGAGGGCATCCGCCGGGCAGCCCGATCTTTGGTGGAGGCGGTGGAGAACGGCTCCTCTCTGCCCGCCCGTACGGATATGGCTTATGCCAGTTTGCTTGGCGGTCTCTCCCTGGCCAACGCCGGGCTGGGCGCCGTTCACGGTCTGGCGGCCCCCATTGGCGGGATGTTCCCCGCCCCCCACGGCGCGGTTTGCGCCTGCCTGCTGCCGCTTGTCTTTCAGCTTAATCTTCATAAAGCACAACAGGAAGGGAACCACCCTGACTTGCTCGAACGTTTCAACCGAATTGGTCAGATCCTGTTGGGTGACCCCTCCGCCGGGGCAGCCGAAGTGGAGGCGCGCTTGTTTGAGTTGCGTCAGCGGCTGCGTATCCCTTCGCTCTCCGCATATGGGGTGCAGGTCTCCGATCTGGCTGAAATTGCAGCCCAGGGGTTAAAAGCATCCTCCATGAAAGCCAACCCACTCCTGCTGAACCAGGATGAACTGATCCATCTGCTTCAGCAGGCACTTGATACCTGATTAACCGGAGGTTCGCATGCCCGAACGTTTTCCATCCACGGATCCGGCGCAGATCACCTTCCAGCGCTTGCTGCCCCGCCTGGAACAGCGGTTTTCCGTCCAGGCTTCCGCTCACCCGCAGGAATGGGCGGCCTTCATTAAACGTTTAAAGCAGCATTTTCCACGCTTGTTTGGCCTCCTTTTTAACTTATACAGCAGCCAGTATGATTTCTACTATCACCTGGAGGAACTGCTTGTCAGCATGGCCTCCGCCTGGATGGAGCGGCCTGCCCGGTTAAAAGATTTGGATAGCCAACGTGAGCAGACCCCGGATTGGTTTCTCTCCAACCAAATGGTTGGGGGCGTCTGCTACGTGGATTTATTTGCCGGAGACCTGGTCGGGATTCGAAAATCCATCCCCTATTTCAAAGAGCTTGGCCTGACCTACCTGCACCTGATGCCGCTCTTCCGCTGCCCGCCCGGTGAAAACGACGGCGGTTATGCCATCTCCAGTTACCGGGAGGTGGATCCTGCCCTGGGGAGCATGTCTGACCTGGCAACCCTGGCGGAGGAATTAAACCAAAACGGCATCAGTTTGGTGTTGGATTTCGTGTTCAACCATACCTCAAATCAGCACGAATGGGCGCGCCGCGCCTGCGCCGGGGAGGCTGAATGCCGTAATTATTACCTGATCTTTCCCGACCGCACCCAGCCGGATGACTACGAGCGCACCCTGCGTGAAATCTTCCCGGACGAACATCCCGGCGCTTTCACCTACTTTGAGGAAGCCGGTGGGTATGTCTGGACGACATT
The DNA here is from genome assembly GCA_964405455.1 of uncultured Anaerolineaceae bacterium. Lineage (GTDB taxonomy): Bacteria > Chloroflexota > Anaerolineae > Anaerolineales > Anaerolineaceae > CALESS01. Next base: position 28,368 of record CAYOOA010000008.1, read on the forward strand.
CCACTCCTACCAGTGGGATCTGAACTACCGCAACCCTGCTGTTTTCACCCGCATGGCCGAGGAAATGCTTTCGCTGGCCAATGTCGGCGTGGAGGTCCTGCGGCTGGATGCCGTGGCTTTCATTTGGAAGCAATTGGGCACCGCCTGCGAAAACCTACCCGAAGCGCATACGATTATCCAGGCCTTCAATTGCGTGGCGCGCATCTGCGCCCCGGCCCTGCTCTTCAAATCCGAAGCCATCGTCCACCCGGACGAGGTTGCCCGCTATATCAGCCCGCAGGAATGCCAGCTTTCCTACAACCCACTATTGATGGCGCTGCTGTGGGAATCCCTGGCCACCCGCAAAGTCAACCTGCTGCAGACGTCGCTTTCCACCCGCTTTGCCACCACGCCGGGCTGTGCCTGGGTGAATTACGTCCGCTGCCATGATGATATTGGCTGGACTTTTTCGGATGAGGATGCCGCCCGGGTGGGCATTAACGGCTATAGCCACCGCCAGTTCCTGAATGCTTTCTACACAGGGCGTTTCCCCGGCTCTTTTGGGCGCGGATTACCCTTCCAGGAAAACCCAAAGACTGGCGACTGCCGCATCTCCGGCACCTGTGCCTCATTGGCCGGCTTGGAAAAGGCCATCAACGAAGAGACAGCCCAACAAGTGGAATTGGCCGTCAAGCGCATCCTGCTTATCCACAGTATCATCCTGACCATCGGCGGCATCCCCCTGCTTTACCTGGGGGATGAAATTGGCACGTTGAATGATTACACCTATCGCAGCAACCCGGATAAAGCCGGCGACAGCCGCTGGGTGCACCGCCCGGCCGCCAATCCACAACACTACGCTCTGCGCAACCAGCCCGGCAGCCTGGAAAACCGCATCTACACCGCACTGCAGCAATTAATCACCCTGCGTAAAACCCAGCCCGTCTTTTCCGGCCAGGATACCCACATGATTGATACCGGCAACGAACATGTGTTGGGTTACATCCACAGCCGGGCCGGTGAGCATGTTTTGACTTTGGCCAACTTCAGCGAAAATGAGATCATCCTGCCGGGCAACTTGCTGCGCCTGTACGGCCAGGGCAGCCGATGCATCGATCTCCTCTCCAATGAAGACCTTGGATTGCAGGATTTCGTCATGGGCTCCTATCAGTTCCGCCTATTAAAACTTACCTAGCACGGGCTTTACAGGACGCCTGCTTTGGATTAGGTGTATAATTTTATTAATCTCTCGCTCAACGGAGGATTTGGATGGACGAACTTGTCAAGCTGGTAGCCAAAAAAGTCGGTATTTCTGAAGAACAGGCAAAGAAAGCCGTGGAAACCGTTATTGGTTTTCTCAAGCAGCGTCTACCGGCACCGGTGGCAGCCCAGTTGGATAACCTGTTGAAGGGCGGTTCAGGTACTGATCTAGCCTCAGGGTTGGGAAACCTCCTTGGGGGCAAAAAAAAATAATCTACGGAGGATATTATGACAAAACTGGTTGAAATTGAAGGCGTTGGCGAAGCATTCGCCGCCAAACTAATCGCTGCGGGAATCCGCACGGCCGAAGCCCTGCTGGAAATGGGTGCTACGCCCAAGGGCCGCAAGGAAATTGCCGAAAAGTCCGGCATCTCCGACAAATTGATCCTCGAATGGGTCAACCATGTGGATCTCTTCCGCATCAAGGGCGTTGGTTCTGAATATGCCGACCTGCTGGAAGAAGCCGGTGTGGATACGGTCGTCGAGTTGTCCAAGCGCGTTCCCGAACACCTGCTGGCCAAGATGCAGGAAGTCAATGTTGCCAAGAAACTGGTCCGCCAGATGCCCGTGCTCTCCATGGTGGCGAACTGGGTAGAACAGGCCAAGAAGCTGGAGCGCAAGGTTCAGTATTAATTCGTCCCGCTTCCCGGCTGCGGCACCATCGCAATCGACCTAACCAATCAAACTGGCCGCAGGCTGCGGCCAGTTGTGTTTTTTCAAGTTGCATTTTCTGTAGTGAAAACTGCTGAGAGAACCTCCTGGTTCTACCAACCAGCAGATTCCTAATGAACCGCTGGGGGAATAATTCCCAAACGGCCAGGCTAACAAAAATGAAAACTAAATCAAGTGAACCTAACAGTTTTTCTGATTGATTCATGCCCTGCATACTGGTATATTAAGGATGGCGGTTAGGAAGAGATCCCTGAAAGGACGCCGGGAACAGCCAAATACAATTCCCCACCCCTTACCCACTTTCCGGCCATTTTCAGGATCGTCCCGTCAGGCGACTTCCACCGCCCTTTTTGCTAACATCAAAGCTCTTTTATAAAAGAGCGTTTATAATTATAGATAATGCGGGTGAGAATAGTTGTTCATCAATTATTACGATCGATATAGACTCTCATCATAATTTGATTTATCTGATATTGTAAGGTTTGGGTTATAGAGAAAAGAGATTGATGTTTATGGCCTTCATCAGACGGCATTTCCTAAAAGATCATTCTTCACCCGGTGGGAAGTCAACACGCGGGCAATCCTTTTTGGAACTTGCCCTGGTGCTCCCAATCCTGATCATCATGATCCTGGGACTGGTAGAAATTACAGTTTTCATGAGCCGCTACCTGGATTTGCTGGACCTGACTCGCGAAGCTGCCCGCTTCGCTTCCGTTCGTGATCCTTTTGCGCCTTTTTCTTCCTCACCCAACTGCAGCGATCCCACTAGTTACGATTTTTATTACAGTAGTTCTTGTGTTTTTGCTCCACCAGATGGCTCACCCGCTTGCTCTAGCGATACTGCTTTTTGCGGTGGCTTGAATCCGTATATCATCATCAACTCTGCCACCGATGATGTCATTATCTCTGTATTCACCGTTACCAGGGACGGTCGGGTAACTGCTGTCCACCCGACTTCAGCGCCCTGGGCTTTATCAGATCATGACGGCGATACGATTCATAATGGGAACTGGAAACGTAATTGCGAGGGAACGGTCGTACGCACCGCGCCATACTATACAGCAGCCCGTGTCGAAAGCGAGCTGGCCACAGCCAATTCACTGCCCAACCGAGGATTTGTGGCAGTCGAGGCGTTTTATTGTCATGCCCTGGTTTTGGGGATTCCATCTATCAATGATTATCTAACCAACCCTATTCAAATCCATGCATACACAATCATGTCCCTCCCAGCCGGACAACCGACTCCCACGCCATCCCATTAAGATCCGCGCCCGTGCGCAGGTGTTGGTGATATTTGCTGCCAGCATCCTGACGCTCCTTTTCTTTATCGGGTTGGCAGTGGATGCTGGTTCGCTGTATATTTCCTACGGTCAGCTAAAACGCGCTGTGGACTCTGGTGCTGTCGCAGCGGCAAACAACTTCAAGCGGGGTGAAAGCCTGGCAAGCATGACGGATGCAGCAGAAGAGGCTTTACGCTTGCAAAACGTGGATATGAGTACGGTGAACCTGGAAGTTCATATCTGCGATGGAGATGGTGACGGACAGACTGACCCAGGGCTGGCGACAACGGCACCTGATTTCTTTGCCCGCTGTCCCACCTCCGACGAACCGCCCAGGAAATTGGTTTGGGTTAAAGCAAGTGTTCAATCTCCGCTGTATTTCCTCAACCTTCTGGGGTTTTCTACATTCACAATTTCGTCATTCTCAATTTCAGAGGCCGCCCCGGTTGACCTCGTCATCGTGATGGATGTATCCGAATCGATGGGGTATCTGAGTTCAAGCTATGACCCATCCCAGGCATATGACCCCAACTCCACCTGCAATCCCCATTCCATGAATCCGGATAGCAGCACGGGAGCATGTCTACCTCTTTGGAATGCAAAGGATGCAGCCTCCCAGCTAATAGGCAATACCCTTTATGCCGGTTATGATCGGGTTAGCATCATTACTTTCGATTCCCAGGCACGCATTGTTTTTGACCTGACTGATAACCTGGGCGAAGCTCAAACCAGGTTGTGGAACCAGGTCGTTCTCCATGATGACCCTGATTGGTATGCCATCTGGCCAAAATGGCGGTGGACCGAAACTTACTCGGATCGGAATCTTTGGAATCCAGTTAACCCGGAAGATCGGGATAATGATGGCCAGGACTATGACAACCCGGATGTAACTGGCTACAGTTGTCCAGATCGAAGTGCCCTGGGTGAAACGACTTATAACCAGGTCATGCTGGACCGCTGGTGGGATTACAATCCGACCAACGATCCCGCTAAAGATATTCCCGGCTCTCCAGCGGATCCATACGGCTGGGGTGGTGTTCCATGCGATGAAAATGACAAACTGGATGCCTACGATTGGAATTATGACGGCCAATACACCCCGGATGATACTGCCGATATCCAGGCTTACTTTGACTCCTACATGCCTTATTACAATCCGAACTACCCATCGGATATTAATACCTTCCCATCCCTTTCACCCCTTTCCACCTGCACCGGTTGTGGATTGCGGATGGCATCCAATGAACTAAAAGCCTGGGGGCGCCCGGGAGCTGTTTGGGTAATTGTTTTCCTTTCAGACGGTGATGCCAACTTAAGTGACACGGCAGGTTCAGAAGCAGATTATTCAATCGGTGATACACCGAACACGGGCGGTGCGATACCCAGTTCCTTCCCCAATGGTTTCTGTGATTCTGAGGTGGGAGACGGCTGGTGGGTTAATCAAAACCAGGGTTTTTGCAAAGACCCGGATTATACTCCTCGCTATTGTCTTTATGTCAATGCAACCGATGACCCTGATAACTTATACCGGCATTTTGACGATTGCCCTTCAGATTCCACCAAGATTTGGGTGGGAAGCGATCCAGACTCGGTAAAGCTATATAGTGTTGTGGATTACGCCCGGGATGTAGCTGACGCCGCTGTGCAGGAAAACGAAGTGGCTATTTACAGTATTGGTCTTAATGTTGATCCCAACAGTTCTGCTGAGAAGTTGCTGCGTTATATTGCCTGGGTGGGAGATGACCCAACCCGTGCATCACCAGACCCATGCCGTACCACCCCCGGTAATCAAGCTTGCGGCCAGTATTATTTTGCAACCGAGAACGATTTACGCCGTATTTTTGATGATATCGCTTCACGAATTTATACGAAGATCTCTGAATAGGACCCTGAAGTGAGGGAACCATGATCCATCACCTCCTAAAAACCAGTCGAAAGACATTGAAACGAAAACAATCAGCCCAGGGCCTGGTCGAATTTGCCTTGGCGATTCCGATTCTCCTCCTGCTTATTTTTGGAATTATTGAATTCGGTCGTTTTCTTCAAGCCTGGCTGGCATTGGAAAATGGTGCCCGCTTTGGGGTGAGATACGCCATCACAGGCAACTATAATCCGGCATATTGCGATGAAGCTGGTATTGCCCTGGGGCTTTCAGGGGCGGATGCGGCGGATGGCTCCATCGACTGCAAGGTTCCCAACACCGGTTCTTATGTCAACACATGGGAAGATATGACAAGCGATCTCGAAGATTGGGCTCGGTTGCCCTCGATTCGTGATGTGGCTCTATCTGGGGCCACGGGTGTTGCCCTGGATGAGAACAATGCTGTATCTGGTGACTATATTGCCTATTTGACTGGCGCATATTCAAGCTCTGATTTTTCACAGGATAATCGCGGCGACCCAAGCCAGGCCGGGTATATTAACGTTACGATCTGTTCAAATCGCATTGAGCCGGTTGGTAATTCAACCACCATCTATTCGCGTTTCCAATTTGACTCGAATTCAATGTACTTTACGCCGAATGATCCAGATCATCTCGATAGCTACCGTTTTCCCATGTATTGTGAAGAAGCCATTGGGAGTGTTTCGAATAATGTTTGGACACAGACAGGCGTCGTCCGATATGTCGATGATGCCGGCGGACCTGGCAACCGCGTAAAAGTCGTCCTAACCTACCGCCACCCCTTGATCACCCCAACATTAAACGGTTGGTGGCAAACGCTGCGAATCTCATCAGAGCGTGAGGGAATCGTCGAAAAATTCCGTACCTCCCGGGTTACCGGTCTGACCGGTGCGATTGGCCAGGCTCCCATTTGGACGTTCACACCGACAAATACTGCCACCGCCACCAATACCTCTACGCCATCAGATACCCCGACACCATCCTATACACCTACGCCTTCGGATACGCCTACAATTACAGAAACACCTACCAATACCACTACAGCTACCATGCCGCCAACCGATACCTCGACGGCCACAAGGACTGCAACCTATACGCGCACGCCGACCTCATCCCCGACTACAACCAACACAATGCCGCCGACGAATACTTCAACCGCAACCAGGACACCGACGCGGACCAGGACAGCCACGCTAACCAGGACGGCTACCAGAACCTTGACACCTTCCAACACACCGACCATCACCTATACACCGTCCCGTACATTCACGAGCACGATGACATTCACCCCCAGTCGGACATTTACGGCGACGATGACCTTTACACCTTCCTTTACCCCAACACCGACCTTCACGCCGACGCGAACCTTGACGCCAACCGTCACCCAAACACCGACCAGGACGTTTACGCCCACGAGGACATTCACCCCCACAATTACCCTCACACCCACCCGGACTTACACGCCGACGATTACGCCTTCTCCCACTCTAACGCCCTCGCGGACACCGACACCTTCACGTACGCCTACGCCGACGATCACGTTGACACCCACAAGTACCTTTACTCGTACGCCGTCGCCGACCGCCACGTACACGAATACACCAACAATAACCAGAACGCTGACGAACACACCAACTAGCACGTCAACATCAACGCGTACACCAACACCAACAAATACCTTGACGCCAACATATACAAGCACAGCGACCAGTACTCAAACCCGGACGCCAACTCGTACGCCAACGCCAATTACACCTACCAGTACAAGCACACCGGTGACACCAACGGTGACAAATACACCAAGACCGACACCTACCCGGGCCGGTGGTGGGGATTAGACCAGGGTGAAGAAACCCCGCCACAATCAAGCAATTTCACCCGAAGGGTAATCCTAAAAGAATTTTATAAAAAAAGCCCGGCCTTTCATGATAGTTGATGAAAGGCCGGGCTTCATAATTATTTATATTATTAGCTGGTGACTGGATCGAAAAAGATTCCATAAACATGCGCCAGCCAAGCCTGATGGAGATACCAACCTGAGAAAACAAAACCTTATGTACTCCTGGCCCGTCTCGGTCGGGAGCTCAGGATGAGCAAGAAGGAATTTTATATAAATCCCTCCAATTTGGGATCAGTGGAATTGGCATCCTATGTCGATGCGAAGGAGTAAAGCGGTTAAAGCCATCTTTTTTCGAGGGGTTAATCCCCGCAATCATGAGATTGCTTAATCCCTGATAAAACTCGCCTTGATTGCTAGACTTAACGCCGGACTCACATCAGCCATGAAAACAATTCATTTCTTCCTTCAGGTTGTTGAACCTGAAGAGAAGTTCACATAAGCTGGTTCTACTCACTGTTCCGGGTGATACAACCCCTGGGGGTTGGCGCCGATCAAACCCGCCTGGACGGAACGCTCATCCGCCAGGGCAAAACGGTTGATCTCTTCCTCCGTAAATGGATGAACCTTGGGCGCGGCCAGCATGGATTGGTACACCAGCCAGGCGCCGGAGTCTTCGGTTTCCCAGTTCCACCGGTCAAACGGTCTCAATCGAATGGGACGGGTATATCCGCGCAAAGTCTTCTGCCCGATGGTGTTGAAAAATTGTTCAAAATAAGACATGACCAGCTCGCGCGTATCACGGTAGACCGCCTCGCGCAGGCGCAGCCCGGTGTAATTGGATTTCGCCACCGCTCCGTAGTATCTGCCAATTTTATATACTGCCAGCACGTGGTCATCGTCGTTCCACGGCAGCAAATCGATAATCACCGGCGGATATCCCAATCGGCGCAGTGCCACCGCCCCCAGCAAGCCGCCGTCAAAGCAGTGCGCCTGTCTCTCGCGGAGGGCAGTTAGCGGTGAAAGGTACACCTCTTCCGGACGGTAGGGAATCTCATCCAGGAAAGCCTGGATTCTCGCCGGGGTGGTCAAACCGGCGAAGATTTTTCGGGTTTCAGCATCCAACAAGTCTTCAAAGCGGGGTTTGATCATTAACTCTCATCCTTTTGCATCCAAATTCTATTTTGATGTTATACCCGATCGTTCCGGCCTCCAGACCAAGAATGGTTAGGTACCGCAGGCGCAATGTCAAGCGAACATGAGTAGGCCCGAACATTGATTTATTAATACGGATCATCCATGATATTCGGCTTGTGCGACCAGCGAATACCCGATAAGCATTTAGCAAAATTTTAATAGATTGACAGAAGAAAATAAATAGGTTAATATTAACATATAAGTTATTATTAACCTATTGGAGGAGCCATGACCATTCGCTATACCATCCTGGGACTACTCGCGCAGCAACCCCAATCCGGTTATGACCTGAAGAAGGCCATATCCACCTCCCCCCTGCTCCATTGGTCCGGCAATAGCAACCAGGTCTACACCGCCCTGCTGGAACTCAACGCCGAAGGCTGCGTGGAAGTGATCCAGGGCAGCGGCGAAGGTTACCCGGGCAAGAAGATCTATCGGCTTACCCTCCGCGGCCAGACAGAATTACGCGCCTGGTTGAACCAGCCGCCCGCCTTGCCGGAAGTGAAGAACCACTTCCTGGTCCAATTCCTCTTTAGCGACCAGATCTCGGCGGAGCGGCTCCTAGAACAACTGGATGCCTACGCTGAAGAAATCCGCCAGGCATTGGTCATGCAGCAGGAGTCACTCCGCCGGGAAACAACCGCAGCCGGCACCCCGGATCTCCGGTCACTCCTAAGTCAGTTGGCCGGAGAAAACCTGGCTGGTTTATATCAGCAGGAATTGAACTGGATCGCTCACACACGCGAGTTTCTTTCATCGCAGTTTGAATAGAGGATGCAGGATGAATTACACAATCGTCAACAACAACGGAAACTCCTATCTTCACTTGCTGCCCGGCTGGCAAATCACCGGGTACCAGGATGTTATTGACTTGATCCAGGCCTGCGGGGAAAATGGTGTCGATCGTTTCCTGGTGGAAGTCGATAACCTCCCCGAAACGTTTTATGATTTGCGTACCGGTTTGGCCGGTATCATCCTGGACCGCCTGTCAGTTTATAATGTTCGGGTAGGGTTCCTGGTCCCGGCGGAGAGGTTAACCTCCGGTCGTTTTGCAGAGATGGCCATGGAAGCCAATCGTGGATTTGAATATCATTATTCAGCCGATCGAAATGAAATCATCTGTTGGCTGGAGAAACTTTGATACCATCCTCCTTGGAAATAGTAATACAACAACTCCCTGGTTTTTCAGGGAGTTGTTGTCGTCATCGCGTGGGAAGCATCTGATCAGGATTTATTTGGCTTTGATATACCGGCCGCTGCAGCCCGGTCGATCATCCATGTCAGGCTACCCCGTTTTGGATAAATCAGGCTGGCGGGGAGATCAGGGTCAGGCGCTTCATGCTGCAAGACCCGGCCAAGGATTTCCGCTTTATCGGCGCCGGAAACCAGGAAAAGAACATGGGCGGCGGCATTGATCACTGGCACAGTCAGCGTAATCCGCGGAACGAATGGCGGCGGAGGAGTAACATGCTCGACTGCCGCAACCCATTTTTCCCGCTCAAGGACTGCCATTGATCCAGGGAACAGCGAAGCCGTATGGCCATCTTGCCCCAGTCCCAGCAGGATGAAGTCAAAAAGAGGGAAATCAACCTGGCCGAAATGATGCTGTAATTCATGATTGTAATTCTTTGCGGCCAGGTCGGGTTCAAGTTCTCCTGCCATGCGGTGGATGTTTTCTCCGGGTATCGCCAGCGGATCCAGCAAGGCCTGGCGGGCCATGTGGTAATTGCCGAGAGGATCATCCGGTGGAACGCAGCGCTCATCACCCCAGAAAATGTGAACCTTTTTCCAATCAAGCTGGTGGCGGAACTCATCACTAGCCAGGGTTTGGTACATTACCTGCGGCGTGCTGCCGCCGGCCAGGACCAGGTTGAACCGGTCTTTGGCCTTTACCGCCTGGTTGCCAATCTCGACCAGGCGGTCGGCAGCCGCCAGCGCCAACGCCTCGCTGTCCTTCCGGATCAACACCTCAGGCATGGATGGTGCTCTCATCGTCCTGGCAGCCTCTGCGCCAGACTCGTCCATCGCGGGCGAGGAGTGCATCCGCCTCCGCCGGGCCCCAACTGCCCTGTGGATAAGTTAACAGCGGCGATTGGGCTGGTTGTCCTGCAGAACCATCCAGGTCCCAGGCCTGTAATAATGGATCAATCAAGCGCCAGCTAACTTCAATGGCATCGCTGCGGGTAAAGAGGGATGCATCCCCCTGGAGGGCATCCAGGAGTAAGCGTTCATACGCATCCGGCAATTCAAGTTTAAATGAAGTACGATAATGGAACTCCATATCCACAGATTGCATGGCCTGTTCAGAATCGGGCTGTTTGGCTTCAAAGCGTAAATGGATGCCTTCATCCGGTTGGATGCATAAGGAAAGAATGTTGGGCATGAACCGATCGGCGTTCGGCAGGTGGAACATCAAATGCGGCGGGCGTTGAAACTCTATCACAATTTCTGATGTTTTTTGAGCCATGGTCTTGCCGGAGCGCAGATAAAAAGGGACGCCTTTCCAACGCCAGTTATCAATATTTAATTTGACAGCTGCGTAAGTAGGCGTTTGTGACCCGGGCGCCACGCCTTCCAATTCGCGGTAGCCCTCATACTGGGCGCGAACCGTATCGCTGATTTGAATCGGGCGGATGCTCTCAAACAGCTTGGTCTTCTCATTGCGAACTGCATCAGCATTGAAGGAGGATGGTGCTTCCATTGCCACCAGGGCCAGGAGCTGCAGCAGGTGATTCTGGAACATATCCCGCACAACCCCGGCTGAATCATAATAACCGGCCCGCCGGCCAACATCCACCGTTTCCGCCACAGTAATTTGTACATTATCCACGTAGCGCCGGTTCCAGATGGGCTCAAAAATCACGTTGGCAAAGCGGAAGAAAAGGATATTCTGCGCGGTTTCCTTGCCCAGGTAGTGATCAATCCGGTACACCTGGCTTTCATCAAAATACGCATGCACCGCCCGGTTCAAGGCCTGGGCGGTTGCCAGGTCCGTTCCGAAGGGTTTTTCAATAATGATCCGCCGCCAGCCAGTCGCCTGGGTGGTCATGCCTGCCTTGCCAAGGAATTCGGCGCAGAGTTCGTAATATTCCGGCGCGGTGGCCAGGTAGTACAACCGGTTGGCCCCTTCGCCCTCTGCCGTCCGTAATAATTCATCCAGGCGGAGGTAATCCTCCGGGTTATCCAGGTTGCCCTGGAAATAAGTGATCATCCGGGAAAATTGCTCCCAGGTCTCTGCTTCGAAAGAGCCATTACTGAAGGATTCGACTCCCTCCTTAAAATGGGCACGGATTTCCTCATCGCTGAACGGCCGGCGGGCAAAACCCACAATCCGGGCGCACTCCGAAAGGCGGCCCTTGCGGAAATTGTTATACAGCGCGGGAATGAGTTTACGCCAGGTAAGGTCGCCTGAGGCGCCGAAAATCACAATGCTGAGAGGATTACAGGTGGTTTCCATGCGCGCTTACTTTGTTTTTATGGCATGACCGCCAAATTGGTTGCGCATGGCTGCCAGCAGCTTGGCCGCGTAGCTCTCCGTCTGGCGGCTGATAAAGCGCGCTTGCAACGAAAGGGTAATCACCGGGGCCGGTACATCCAGGTCAACTGCCTCGGCCACGGTCCAACGCCCCTCACCGCTGTCGGCCACCCACCCCTCGATATGGGTCAAGTCCTGGTCTTCCTTGAGCGCGTTGGCCGTCAAATCCAGCAGCCAGGAGCGTACCACGCTGCCATGCTGCCAGATGCTGGCAACTTGTTCCAGGTCAAGGTCAAAATCCTGCTTGGCATGTAGAATTTCAAAGCCCTCGGCATACGCCTGCATCAGGCCGTATTCAATACCATTGTGGATCATCTTGACAAAATGTCCCGCTCCCACCGGGCCCACTCGCCCCCAACCCTCGTTCGGCGCAGGCGCCAGGGTTTCAAAAATCGGCTTTAGATGGCCCACAGCTCCTTCCTCCCCACCGATCATCAGGCTGTAACCTTCGGTCAGCCCCCATATACCGCCGCTGGTCCCTACATCCAAATAATGAATGCCGGTTGGTTTAAGTTCTGCTGCCCGGCGGATGTCGTCCTTATAGAAAGTGTTGCCTCCATCAATAATCGTATCACCTGGAGCAAGCAGTTGCGCCAGTTCAGAAATTACAGCCTCGGTGGGCTCCCCCGCCGGGACCATCACCCAGACCGTTCGCGGTGCTGAAAGGGCGGCAACCACATCCGCCAGAGACTTGGCCGCGACCAGACCAGTTTCCCCTGCTAGTTTTTCCAGAGCATCCAGCGCGCGATCTGTACCGACCACCCGATGCCCGCCCAAGATCAGTCGGCGGGCCATGTTGGCGCCCATTTTTCCAAGACCAATCAATCCGATTTCCATACTTGTTTCTCCAGTTCAATACAGGTGATGGTGTTTTTATTCACCTTGATTGTACTAAAAATGAATGGGTTTCTGCCAGATTGGCAGGCAAATAAACCAAACTTAAACCAAATCCGTTTTTCAGGTCGCTATACTCAAAATGGCTCTATCTAGGAGATACCAAATGCCTTTCTATTTATTTTTGCCATCTTCGCTCAATATTCTCCCCTATTGCCTTTTGGGATTGCTGGTAATGGCCGAAGGCCCAGTTGCCACCTTACTGGGAGGAGCCGCCACCTCCTCCGGAACCCTGCTGCCGATCCCGGTTATCATCTCAGTTGTTACTGGCAACCTGCTGGCGGACCTGGGTTGGTACGGTCTGGGCTGGTTTGGCAAACCGGAATGGCTAAATTGGGTTGGCAGCAAGTTGGGGGTGGATCTGAAGAAGAGCGAAGAACTTCGCTCCCGGATCCAGCAGCACGCTCCGCGCCTGCTTTTCCTCTCAAAGCTGACCGTCGGCTTTCCCATCCCCACCCTGGTAGCCACCGGCCTGAGTCGAGTCCCTATCCGGCGCTGGGCCGGCATGTGGATCCTGGGAGAGTTGCTGAAATCTGCAGCATTGGTAGCAGTTGGTTATTTCTTCGCCAAGACGGTCCAACAAGCCTCACAAACCGTCCAAATCGTCCTTGGAATAATCACTGGCGGGATTATCTTATGTTTTCTAATTTGGTCAGCCTGGCGAAGAAAATGGAAAAAGAGAAAATCATCCTAACCCAAAAGAACTCTAGGATCATATAAACAACCATTTTTTCTTGTTAGGTTTCCTGCAAGTAGAGGGAATCCTTTGGTATAGACTCAATCTCTAATCCCTGATAAGATTGCCCTCAATTCATTTCCGGAGCCGTCCATGAGTAACTCAACCGAAACCTTCATCAATGAACTTCTGTGTCAGATGACCCTCGAGGAAAAAATCGGCCAGCTTAACCAAATTCTCCCCGGTGAGGCACAAGAGGGGGATGTAATCCGCGCCGGGATGGTCGGCTCCATGTTGAGCGCCTCGGGCGCGTTAACCGGCCAGGGAAATATGCGCTCCACCGGTGCGGAGCAATCCAATCGCATCCAGCAGGCTGCCATGGAATCACGGCTGAAAATCCCGTTGATTTTTGGCCGGGATGTCATCCACGGCTACCGCACCGTCTTCCCAATTCCATTGGCCCAGTCGGCCGCCTTCAACCCGGACCTTTCAGAGAAGGCAGCCTCAACGGCCGCTCTCGAAGCCACCGCAGATGGCATCAAGTGGACTTTTGCGCCCATGTTGGATATCGCCCGCGACCCCCGCTGGGGTCGGGTTGCCGAGGGAAGTGGCGAAGATCCTTACCTGGGGTCTATTCTGGCAGCCAGCCTGGTCAAAGGGTTTCAAGGCGATAACCTGGCCAGGCCGGAGAAGCTGGTTGCCTGCGCCAAACATTATGTCGGTTACGGTTCGGCCGAAGGCGGCCGCGATTATGATAACGGTGAAATCTCTGAGCCGACCCTACGCGATATCTATCTTCCCCCGTTCGAAAGTGCCGTCCGTGCAGGGGTCGGGACTGTCATGTCTGCTTTTGTGGACCTGAACGGCATCCCTGCCACAGCCGATCGGCGATTACTGACCAGCATATTGCGCCATGAGCTGGGTTTTGAGGGGTTTGTTGTTTCCGATTGGGAATCAGTCATGGAACTCATCTTCCACGGCATCGCAGAGGATGAAGCCCAGGCCGCAATCCTGGCTTTACACGCCGGCGTGGATATGGACATGGTCAGCAAGGCATTTGTTCACACCCTTGCGGAAAGTGTTGGCAATGGCAAGGCCTCCATCGAGGATATTGACCAGGCCGTTCTGCGTATCCTGCGGATCAAGCAGCAGGCCGGGTTGTTTGAACAGCCTTTCACCGATACCAGCCGTTATTCGCAGGAGGTTTTAACTCCAGCCTCCCGCCAACTGGCTCGCCAGTTCGCCCGTGAATGTATGGTGCTGCTCAAAAATAACGACCAAATACTGCCGCTCAAGGATTTCCGCAAAATCCTGTTTGCCGGGAATTTCCTCCATGCTCGTTCAGAGCTCTTTGGAACATGGTCAATGGATGGACAGGCGGAAGATGTTACGCCTGTCTCTCAAGCGCTCAAGGATGCCGCTCCTGCGGATATTGAGTTACAGTTTGCTGAGAACGCAGACCAAGCGTTATATGAAGCCCTCCAGGCGGACGCAGTAGTTTTGCTGCTGGGTGAATCCCCCCGCCGCTCCGGCGAGAATTCCAACCTTAGCGATCTGACTCTACCGGCAGACCAGGCCAAACTAATAGAGGACCTGTCTGCTCTCGGAAAACCAATCATCCTGGTGGTGTTTGCGGGTAGGCCGCTGGTGCTGTCCCGTCAACTTGCCCAGGTGGCTGCCCTCCTGTACGCCTGGCACCCCGGGATAGAAGGCGGGGCCGCCCTGGCCGAGATCTTGTTTGGCCTGCACTGCCCAACCGGCCGTCTACCGATCACATTCCCCCGCGCTACAGGGCAGGTACCGATTTATTACAATCACAAAAACTCCGGCCGGCCGGTGGGCCGAGGCGGTGGATTCCTCAGCCGCTACATTGATCTGCCAACTTCTCCCCTCTTCCCCTTCGGGTATGGCTTAACTTATTCCACCTTTGCCTATTCCAACCTTTCACTCAGTCAATCAACTCTGCGAGGAAAATTGACCGTCAGTGCAGAGATCACGAATACGGGCAGCCGGACTGCCAGCGAACTGGCCCAGCTGTACGTCCGTGATCTGGTTGGTTCTCTCACTCGCCCGGTTCGCGAGTTGAAGGGTTTCCAGCGAATTGAATTGCAGCCAGGAGAAACCCGGCGAGTGACTTTCACTCTGACCGAGGAAATGTTGACCTTCACCCGGCTGGATGGAACCAGGGGCACAGAACCAGGCCGTTTCCAGGTCTGGATTGCCCCCAACAGCGTGGACGGCATCGGGTCTGAATTTATCCTTTAATCATGCGGACCCATTAGCTAGAAAACTATACGCATAAATCCAGCCGGTCTGATGGTCATCAGACCGGCTGGACATTCTTATGGCCGAAAATTTCAATGATTTCTTTGCAGCCTGATCACACCGTTCCTGGCCTGAACACGCACCTTCCTGGCTATGCTGCTTTCTTCGACCTGAACAGACTCGTCACAGGAATACCCAAGCAGAGTCAATTCTGCAGTAAATTCATCCAACGCGGTCTTGATCTCAATGATTTCATCAGATGTGTTGATCTCAATAATTTCCGATGTGATGTAGTGAAGCAACACATCCTGCTTGATCCACCAATCCAGGGGCAGGATCACTCCCCGTCGTGCCGGAATTTGAACCGGGTTCCCGCCGAACAATTGAATTTGGTCATAGCCCAGCCGGCTCTCCACCGGGTCATCCTGATAATTGTTAATGAATAGGAAACTGCCGTTCTCCCCCCGGCTGATGCGCACATCCACCCATGGGTCAGCGTGGAAAAGCGGCTGGCAGCCCATTCGCAATCCCATCTGGTGGACGAGGTCCAAATCATCCAGAGTATCGGCCGGCAGTGCAGCCCCCAACATCATCACCTCGCCCAGCCCGATCTTGCGGTTGAAACCCACTATCCGCCCATCTAAATGCCGTGCAAACACCTCGTCAAACTCCCCGGTGTACGTTTCCATAAACGAAACAGGGATATCGGTGTATCCAAATGCATTCACCAGGTTTTGGGTGAATGGGGGATCACTTTCAACCCCCTGGATGCCAAGAGCATTTCTCAGGATGGTGCATGGCTGGTGATTGAAATCCTCGCTGCACATCCGCCCCACCAGGATGAGCCGGCCACCCTGCCGGGCATACTCCACCAGTTTTTGTTGGACAGCAGGATTGCAGCGCCGATCCATCATCACCCAACAAACTGGCGTCCGGGCCGGTTCAAGTTCTTCTCGGTTGATTTCCACAGCGTCAAACGGCCGGTGGGTCAGGGTCAGGCCGCGAGCGATAAAATCAAACAGCACCACTTCGCGTTGATGGGTGATGATGCGGGTGGTTTCCTGTGTGGCCTCGTTATTGACCTCGGTCATGAAATCATCCAACTGGAAGCCAACCGTGGCGACCGTGTGCGGTTGGGATAAAACCAAATCTTTTCCATAGCATTTTAAAACTCTCGAAAGCTGCGGGTAGCGGAAATAATGTTTCCGCAGACTGCCGTCCTTGCGTACTGGATGTCCCCAATCATGCCGCTTTACCGTGCTGAGTATGGGATCGTTTTCTCCATCGCAAAACAGGTAATGATTGATGGCGCGCATCCCTGAAGAAATGCACAACCGACTGTACAAATCATACAAAGAGGTTTGTCCGATTCCAAAATCCTGGTTGCCGCCGGCCTGGAATTCGATTGAAAACAGGGGTTGAGACCGGTTTTCAACCGCTTTTGTCATTTCATTCACCATCAACAACTGGTGAATATTTGCCTCCCCAATCCAGCCCGGATACACATCCACCGCGCTGATCATCCCATCCATATCCATCACAGAAATCAATTGCGAGATACCGATGGCAAAGGTCTTTCCTCCATTGGCAAATCCGTGGATATTAATTACGGGAGGAACTTCCAATCCGTTGGCTGTTGCCTCTGCCAGCAGGAAAGATGCATATTGTCGCAGATAGGCCCGGAAGAAAAGCCGATAATCCTCCACGATCTGCCTGGAACGCGAATCATCTGGATGCATAATGCCATTACGCAACAGCTCAATCAAGTTTTCAACCGGATAGCGTTCAACAAGTTGCTCCCCATAGAAAAGCTTAAGATGGGCGGCAAAATGTTTCAGGGTGTTTTCGTTAATATCCATGATGTTTTTCACCCAGTGCATCATGCCCATCTCGTTATCCAATTGCACCAGCAGAATCTTCCCCTTGCGGGTGATCTGGCGGGGAGCGATCACTTGATATACTTCCCGGTACCATTTCTTCACCTGGGCCGTGAAATCCGGGTGCAGGTAACTAACGATATTTTCAGGCTCGCCTCGCTGGTTGATCGCCGCCACTTGCGGATACTTCCGAAAAACCCAGGCGGGGATGCCCTCGTAGGTGGTTTCTGCATTGATATATGGCCCCGGGCGGGCAATGACATACAACCCCATCTCATCAGCCAGGTCTAGAAAACCGGCCAGGTTGCGCATTGGATGACTGTGGCCGTCAAAATCGGAAACATCTTCTTCAACCTGGTGCCAGAGCCAGGGAATATAGGCTGCCACGGCATTAAATCCCGCCTCCTTGAGCAGGTTCAAGCGGTGCGGCCACTCGTCCTGGGGGGTGCGGAAGTAATGAAATTCGCCTGCCTGGATCAACAGGGGCTGATCATTCAACCAAAATTGGCCGTCTGCTGCATAGAATTTATTCATGTTGGTCTCCTTTGCGTGTAAAGCCAAGAATGGCTAAAGCTTTTTGGATCAAAGAACTGCCGGTGTACACATCCCAGATCGATCTGCTTAAATAATTCTCAATCATGATCATCGAACAGCCTTTATCAATCCCATAGATCGCCTGGCTATACCAGGCAGGTGAAACATCCAGGTTGTAGGCATCAAAAAAGCCGTACTTACCCCAGGTTCGGGGGTGTTGATGATAAAGATAATCGATCATCTCCAGCGTAAATTCCGGGATGAACGGCAGGCAGGCAATGCCGCCGTATATCGACACCGTTCCATTCGGTTGGGGGTCATAAAGACTGGGGGGGCTACCGGATACATCATACCCCCACGGGCTGTCTCCACAGCTTGCTCCCCAGCTGCCGGCATTGTAGGTTTTGATCCGCCGGGATTGGTCAATACAGAAACTGCGATTCGCCAGCGCAGCCAGGCGGGTATTTTCAAACCAATCCACACCCTGCGGATCCAGGTAATGTGCCACATCCAGCCAGGCTTCGCTAAACTGGTAGGCAAACAAATTGCCACCCGGGTTGATGATGATTTCCCGGCCGTCAAACACCCCGGTATCCCTGGAAAAACCGGCATACAATCGCCTGGCCAGGTCCGGCTCCAGGTACGGGGCCGCCTGCAGGTACATCATCTTTTGTTCGGCAGCCATACTCCAGTATGAAATAAATCCGGGTTCATCTTCGACGTAATCCCCGCCGCGGTCAGGGTTGTATGCCATTCGGAAAAGGGTTCTGCCATTCTTCTCCGCAACGAAGTGTCCCCAATCCACCCGCCCCAGCAAAGCCTGGGCCAGATCATCAATTTCTGCGTCTTGAAAATAAGCTGCTGCAGTAATCACTCCATTCAGGCAGAGCGCCGTATCAATCGTCGAATACTCACATTTTCGCACTCGCTCTGCGGTTTCCATCTGAAGGTAATGGGCGAAAAAACCGCGGTAGTGACTGGCATTGGAAAGTAAAGTTTGAAGCGTCCGCAGAACAATATCACGGCCATCCTGCCGGGGGATGATTTTCCGCTCTACGGCGATCACCCAGGCGGTCAGGGCAAAACCCACCGACGCAATGGAAGCGATATCGGGTTTCTTGGTTGAGTCAACCGTTAATCCGTACCCCTTGGTGGCCGGGTCAAAATTGGTGAAATTTAAAAAGAAATTTATCGAGCCCTGAATTTCTTTCAGGAGAATATCAGAATTGACCATACGGACTCCATTTTCACACCGGGGTTGGAATGGGGTGCTTTAGCGATGATTCGCGGATGATGAGCTCGGTCTGGATTCGGTATGGTTGGAAGGGGGTGCCTTTTTCCAGGAAATCGATCAATTGAGTCGCCGCAAGCGACCCCCACAAGAGGCGCGAAGCCCCAATGGTGGTCAACGACGGTTGCATATACCTTGTGATGAGGATATCGTCAAACCCGACTACAGCCGTATCTTCTGGTACTCTCAGGTGATTTTCCTGCAGGGCTTTGATAAAACCTATCGCCATCTGGTCATTGGCACAAAAAACTCCATCCGGAAAACTGCCGGATGCAATGACCCGCAGGCCAGCCGCATAACCCGATTCTTCTGTAAAAGCGCCGTCAATGCATGTTACCCCGATATGATGCTTGCTCGCCTCATCCAGGAAAGCTGTCATCCGTTCTGCGTTATCAAACGAATCCGATGCCCCAGAAACAAAACTAAGTTTCCGCGCTCCCTGGTCAACCAGGTGCTGAAATGCCTGCCGGACTCCATGTTGATTATCCACCAGGAGCGGATGAATGTACTGACCGTTCAGGTAACGATCCAAAACAACAACGGGAAAACTGCTGGAGGCAAGCTTCAACAGGGTGTCACTTTTTACCTTCGAATCAAAAACGATGGCACCGTCCACCATCCGCTGCGTCAAGACTCGTCGAATCGCCCGGCTTTCAGGACATACAATCAAGTCATAATCTGTTTTTAGGATGGCATCATGGATTCCTTCCAGGATATCCTCATAAAACGAACCGCCAAACCGGGTGATAAACACACCCAGGGTCAAAGCTTTTCGGTTCTTCAAGTTCCGGGCATATGCGTTCGGATGGTAATTCAACTCCTCGGCAGCAGTCAGCACTCGCCGGCGTGTTTCTTCACTGATAGTCCCCGTTCCATTGAGTGCATAGGATGCAGAGGTGACACTAACGCCTGCTTTTCTGGCTACATCTTTGATGGTGATCACAAATATACATCCTCAGGGTTCTTTCGTGATTTGCAGCCGCGCCATCCCGTTGAGGATTGTGACGTTCTTCATCATAATTTGATGGATGAAATCATTCTCATCGTTGGCCAGCATTAAAAGTGTAATTCCCTTATCAATACCAATAACATCCGTGTCATACCACTTCCTGGTCAAATTGTAAGCGTCCTTGAATCCATATTTCCCTTTCAGGGATTCGATTGAATAATAATTTTGCATCGCCTGGCGCGCCTGGTCAGGTACAAAGATAATCGAACCGATAGCGCCTGAAGGCGGAATTGTATCATCAATAAAATGGGATTTATTATCAAATCCCGAAGGTGGTGCGCCGTAGGTGCCGTTATACCCGTCAGGGCCATCACAGGCAGTCAGACCCCAGGCATCCGGCCCAAGCGTTTTGTATTTCTCATCCATTGCCACCGCAAAGTTGAACTGGGCAAGCGACGCTTGAACAGAATTATCAAACCAGTTCACTCCCTCCCGGTCGGTGTAATTGCGGAAATCGATCCAGGCATGGCTGAACTGGTAGGTGAACAACGACCCGAACCAGGAGTGGATAAACTTTTGCCCATCTCCGTAGCTGCCATAATGGCGGGTGAACCCATAGTAAAGTGAATCGTCGGTCGGATGAGTACTGGAGCCCGCAGCCAGGACGTAAAGCATCAATTGCTCGGCGTAAAAATCCCAGTGGCCCTCAAATCCCTTCTCGGGGCGGTATGCCATATAAAACATATTTTTGGATGTATCTACAAACCAGGGCCAATTAACTTCCTCGTATAACTGATCTGCCCTGGTTTTAATTTCACCGCCAAAATATTCACCCGCAGAAAGGACTCCCATCATCAGGATGGCGGTGTCAATACTGGAAACCTCGCTTTCCCAGGCGCGCTTGCCGCTGCTCAGGCTGACAAAATGATAGAAAAAGCCCTCGGTGCGTTCCATTTTTGCCAGTGTATCCAGGGTTCCTTTTACTCTCTCATAACCTTCCTGGTAGGATATATATCCTTTCTCAATCCCAACCAAATAGGCAGATAATCCAAAACCAACTGAAGCGGTGCTGGCAATGCCTTCTGACCCGGGGAAACGATCCCGGATCAACCCGAACCCCGGGCTGGTTACATCAGTGTTCGCCTGTTCCCAGAAGAAATCAAATGAGCCTTTCATCTCGTAGGCGATAACATCCTCAATGGCCGCTGGAGGTTGTGTTGGGCTGGGTGCAAGCGTTGGGATGGTGGTGACTATTGCGGTTTCTACCACTTTCGTTGGCACGGTTGGAGTTATCCCCATGGTAGGAGCTACTGTGGGATGACTGCACCCTGTAACGAGCAGGGAGAAAATCAGGAGAGTAACCAGCAGTCGGTTATTCACCTGTAATCCCAGTTCGATCAATTGACTCAACGAACCACTTCTGCAGAAAGAAATACATCACAAGCAGCGGCAGAATATTCAGGAAAGTCCCGGCTAATTTGACTGCCTCATTCAGGCGGTCGAAGATGTTCACCACACCCGGTGGGTACAGGTTTTCATATGCCTGGGCAAACTTGGAAAGCTGCATGGGCAGAGTATTAATCCCACCTTCCAGGAAAATTACCGTCAGGTAGGTTTCATTCCAGTACCAGACTGTCGAGAACAGGATGGAAATAATATAAGATGGTACAGCCGCCGGAACTGCTACTTTGAGGAAGATCGCCCAGTCCGACGCCCCATCCAGGCGGGCGGCCTCAATCAGAACACGCGGTAGAGAGAGAAAAGTCTGGTAGAAAATCAGGATAAAAATGGCACTGTTGAACCCCTGCCCCATCAATGCCGGTAAAATCAGCGAAAGGACATTCCCAAGCAGGCCATATTTTCGATAGGTCAACATTTGGGGCAGTACCGTATTTTGGGCAGGGATGATGAAAGTGGCCAGGATAAGACCAAACATCAAGCTCTTCCCCCAGAACTTATACCTAGCCATCCCGTACCCAATCAATGAGCAAATGACTGTTTGAATGATAGAAGGAATCAGGCTCACCAGGACGGAATTGGCGAAGGTCATGGGATAATCCAAAACCCGGAATGCTTTGACATAATTCCCGGAGAAGAATTCGGTCGGCACCCACTGGACCATGGGATTGAGCAGGTCGCTGGGGCTCTTAAGGCTGGTGACAAACATGAAGAGCAGCGGATAGAGATACACAAATCCGATTGCCAGCAGCAACAGATAGAGAATAATCGTGAGAATCAACCCATATTTATTTCGGCTACCCAGGAGAAAACCCTTGATTTTGGTAAGAGTGGCAGAGTTCATGATCAGCCTTCGCCTTCCATCAATATTTTTTCTCGGTTCGGGAATTTAGGAGAAAATACACAATCGCCAGCAACAGGGAAAGCACCACAAAATAAATAAATGACATTGCGCTGGAATAACCGATCCCACCTTCCACTGCATAGGTTTGAGAAAAGATGTATTTGACGACTTTGTTCTCAGAAAAATGCGAAAGTGTGATGATGGTGTAAATTGCATTAATCACCGTCGTGGTGGATAGGGAAGGCAGGGTAATTTTCCAGTAGGATTCCCAGGCCGAAGCACCATCGATGGCTGCCGCCTCGTAGATGCTTTTATCAATTTTTTGCAGGCTGGAAAGGTATATCAGGATTTGCACCCCGGAAAACCACAGGATCAGGATGAATGAAGTAAGCAGGTAATCGATGGGGTTGCGCAGGTATGGCGGCAAGGTGGCCAGAAAGCTGCTTATGGCTGCAGAATTGGCAATCCCCGGCACCGAGGTGGCACCCTGGGAGGTTAATTCCTTAATGACCGGCCCGCTGGTGATCACCACCGGCAGGAAGAAAATCGTCCGGAAGATGCCCTTGAACCTAAGTTTGAGATTCAGCAACAGTGCAATCACCATGGAAAAGATGATCACAATCGGGACTGAAACCAGGGTCTCAATAGCATATTCAATCAACAGTTGCACAAAATTGGGATCTGTGAACAACGCCCGGGAATAATTCGCCCAGTTGACGAATTTTTGGGTTATGCCCGTCGCAGTGACAGTCACAGTATTCATACTGTAAAAGAAGGTCTGGATGAGTGGAAACAGGGTGAATAATCCAAAACCGATGATCCAAATCAGGACAAAGGAATAACCATACACCGCTTCACGTGTGCCAAGGCTGATTCCTCGTCTGCGGAGGCCTTTCGTTTCTTTCACGGCTTCACCTCCCTCAAAATTGCATCCTTGCTATTGACGCGTATTGCGCCAGATGTGTAAGGCTGGTCTGTGTAATTAACAATGATTTGCTTCTGGTTGCTGTAGGTCACCGCAACAATTCCGTCTGCCAGGTACTCTCGCGAGATAATGGTCTGCCCCTTGACTGGCCCGAGTAATTGGTTCAACCATTGATAAGCCCGGTTAACTTCCGGCGCCCATTGTGTATAGGAGGATGTATAGATCCAACTGGATCTGGTGTTCAGGATTTTGGCCGTTGGCTCATACGTAAGATAGTAGGATGGATAAATTCCAAAGTCAGCATGGCGAAGTAAATCATCTACATTGTTGGAGGAAAAGTTCAACGCTGTTCCATAATAGGGGACATATCCCGCCAGAACAATTTGGATAAACGGAACGACATCGCTGGTGTATATATATCCGCTATCGGATATGGGGATATCAAAATATGCATCCATTGCGCTAAACACATAGTCATTCGGCAGGTAAAAAGCCTTTTGCCCCTTTTCAGCCAAAAGCAAAGCTTGATATTTTTCAATCGTACTTTCTCGATTCAGGTAATTATCATGCTTGAAATCGCTGAAAAGCATCGCACCGATTCCATCCAGGGCCAGGCCGGCCTTTAGGTTGGAAAACACCTCTTTACTTAGGTTTGAATAACTCCTATCAACGGCAGGAAAATTCAAGAAGTAATTGACTTTGTCCCGGTTGTAAGCCAACAGGTTGGCATCGGTGATGGACATGGCCAGGTCGTAGCGAGGTGAATAGCCCGATTCATCCCGGAAGGCTGCCTGGGGATCCAGGTAAAGGTAAAAATTTCCACCCTCCGCGGTTACTTTCTCAACCATGGATTTCAATTCCCCGATTGTTCCAAGCGATTTCTCCAGCTTTAAGGAATGAGGGGGCATGGTGGAGGCGCCCAGCGGCTGCCAACCGTAATACACCACCTCCGGGTTTTTCACTTCCAGGCCGGCAAGGATTTCATCCATTTGTTTGAGGGTTGTCATGGGAATGGATTGGTTCCAAAACAAGATTTTCTCTTTCTCGCCGCCTAAAAACTCAAGTTTGACCCCAATATCTCCATTTGAGCTGGAAACTTTCTTCAAATCTCCTTTATCAACCAGGTATTGCTGATAGCTCCTTGCCATCCCTACGTAATCTGCATCCTGTTTGGTCAAGAATCGGTAGTGCATTTTTATATCAAAGGCATTGGTGCTTGCTTGCAGGGTGGTTACACCGGCTCCGGAACGATTGGTTGCCTGGAAGTAACTCTCGTTGTAGACAAAGGCATTAAACATGAAATTAAAGTTGGTGATGATTCCAGCCGGATGCACCTGGAGTTCCCCGTATGAAGCGCCTTTTTCCAGTATGGAAATATACGCATTTTCTTTCTCCCCATGCACCATCCCATAAACCGGAAGGGAAAGCCGGTAAGGCCTATTAATCGTCGGATCATACGGTAAGGTAGTGATCATCCCCAGGTCGGAACCGTAATACCTCCCGTAAAACATATTGGTCGCCTTGGTGGTTTCCGCAAAGCGGATCAAGCTGCCTGCTCCATCCGGGATCAACATATAGCCGGGGGTGATATTTGTACGCGTATATCCCATGAAGGGATACAGGTACAGCGTACCCAGTTTGAAATCCGGGTTTTCTTCCTTAATGCCGTCAAAGGGGAGCTCAACACTCGCTCCATTCGGCTCCAGTTTGACAATCAATTTCAATGTGATACCGGCATCTGTAAACTTGATGGAAGCTTCAAAGCCCTGGTCGATTTTCTTGAAATCAGTTGTATGATCCGTATTGGTGACAGAAGCCCGCTCGCTGACCGCTTTTTTATCCAGGTAATCAATACTGATCCCGCTGGAGGCAAATGCCGTCCAGGTCTTATTTAGCCGATCACCTTTGATCTTCTCGTCCAGGTTGGAATTCCAGATATATCCGCTGCGCTTGTCAACGACTTTAAATGCCAGTGACGCGGGATCAGCATACAACTGGAAGGTTTCATTTTCTCCAACGAGTTCATAGGTTTCCGGGATTTCCTGGTCGACTTTCCAATCCAGGTTGGAATTCGCCGGATTCGATTGATAACCGACCGAGAGATTAGCCGTCGCGGCTTTGGCGTTTTGCAGGTTGGAATTGATTCCTAAAACCAGGCAAACCACCAGTATGCTTTGGAAGACAACCTTTAGTTTAGCCACGTAATCTTAACTCCTGCAGAATCGCTGAGATAAAGTCGAATAATTGGTTGAAGAGCACATACAGGATATATCCGGTTAGTACAAATAGAGCCATGGTGAATAGAGTTAGCAGAACATTCCGCACTGTCTCCCAGAAAGAATAGTTGTGAATCTCCTTCACCATGATGAATAACATCATCCCGGTCCAGAAATACATAATTTGCATGGAAAATGTGTAGATGAAGTATTCGTTTCCGGTCAGAACCCTTGAAATGAGGGCTATCGGCAGGGCAAACAAAACATATGGGAATAAGCTATACGCGCTGCCAATCACTACATCTCGTATGCGGCCTTCACCATCACTAATTGTGGAAATTAGATAATTTGCAGCGTTCCAGAGGATTATGGCCACAACCGTGTAAAGAATGACATTCTCAGGGTAAATATACTGCGGCGATGGATAGGGTGAAAACACAAATCCGGTCAGGTAGAGAGAAAGCACCCTGACAATAATGACCCAGGCATAAATGATGAATGCAAAGGTCAAGCTTCCGCGCCGGTTCTTTTTAATGTAATAGTAACTGTCCGCAGGCTGTCCGATAAAACGGAACATGAACGTGAAATCGTCATATAGTTTAAAGCGGTGGAGGTCGGCGAACCATTTACGGACCGGATCAAACCACTTGTAGCGTTTATCCAACCGCTTCACAGTGCCCTGGACAATTGCCAGGCCCACCAATACCAGGATGGCAGTGGTCAGGTATTTTTGCAGTCCCAGGTTACGAAGCTCCCAGTAAGCCTGTGAAAAACCGCTTTTATACTCGGCATATTTATAATAGGCCAGGGCATCATTGAAATCCCGTTCCTTGAAATACGCATCGGCGATCGCCTGGTAGGCCATGATATAGGACCCGTTGGAATTCAGGACGGTTTCAAAGTACGGCTTTGCCTCCGTATAAAATCCGCCCATATAAAGCCGGACACCGTTATGGACCTGCTTGGCAAAACCCGTCGTCTGGTAAATGACAATGGCATTTTTCTCTTTATCCAGGACATAGATAAAATCCTGGTAGCGATCGATCCCCGTCGGATTACGCAGGGTACCCAGCCTTTGGTCCCCTTTATCTTGTGCACCAAAGACAAATAACAATGTTCCATTCGAGTCGTATTCATAAATCTGGCCGGTGGCATCCACCGCCAGCACCAGGCCCTCATCGCTTATGTTGATATCCCGGAAGGTTGTGGAACCTAGCGAATTGGGGAAAATATTTTTCCCGGCGACAGTGAACTTGCGAATACTCTTGGTCCTGGAAGTCCCAGCCGTGATGGTGTACACCATCGATTGGCTGTCAATACCAAGATTGGAGGGGGAAGCTGCTTCGTTTTTTACAAATTGGGCCAGCTGTTCCTTGGTCAAAAACGTGCGCTGTAAAATCATCTTCAACGACATGGTAGATGTGTTGGCCCCAAAGTAGCCGATGAAGTTCCCATTGGTATTCATCTGGGCCACACCGTCCACCGAACCTTCGCTGATGATATACACGTTCTTTCGCGCATCCACGGCAATCTTGCGGGGCAGGAATTCCCTGGTCTTTCCAAAAAGCGGTTCTACAGGACGCCCAAATTCCTTGATCAAGTTCCCATCTTTGTCCAGGATTTCGATCGTATTTTTCCCCGCATCAGCGACATAAAGCGTGCCGTCTGAATCCACAAACAGGCCGGTCGGGCTTTGCAGGGTTCCTTCGCCGTAGGAAGCGACTTCCTGGAAGTCTTTCAGCTTTAAAATCCGGCCGTTGCCTGTATCAGCTATGTACACCATCCCATCCTTGGTGATGAACATGTCCTCAGCCCCCTTGATGGGCAAATCCACTTCAGAATAGGGGCTGTATGCATCCTGGGTCATGTAAAGCCTCCCGCCGGGACCCAGCGCCCAGGTGGTATAAGGCGATTCAGCATTCGCACTGGAGGCCGTCAAAAACAGGATGGTGACAACAAAAATGAGTCGGGCTAGTTTTTTCATCATTTAAGTCCTGAATGTGACATCGTGCTCATGACCTGGGACTGCAGGAAAATGAAGATGATCAGGTTGGGCAGGAAACTGATCAATGCCGCAGCGGCCGTAATTCCCTGGCCGGCTACGGTATTGGCGCCGCTGGATGTTGAAGTCAATGTAGAAAGGTAAAAAGCGAATGTCTTCAGACTTTCATTGTTAATATAGAGCGATGAGGTATCCGCATTATTCCAGGTCGCCTGGAAGGCCAAAATGGCGATTGTGGCAATGGCAGGCTTGATCATGGGCATAATGATCTTCCAGTAAATCCAAACATCCGTTGCGCCGTCTATTTGGGCAGCCTCGATCACCTCGTCCGGAATACCGTCAATAAACTGCTTGACCAGGAACAGGCCAACCGGCATGGCCAGGGCAGGAAGGACATGAACCCAGTAGGTATCCATGAGTTGCAGTTTATCAATGATCAGGAAGCGGGGAATGGTTACCGCAATCGGCACGAACATTAGAGCCACGGTATTAATGGCGAATAAAGTCTTCTTTAGTTTGAATTTCTTTTTGGATAATGCATAGGCAGCCATCGAGGAAACCACGATGGAAGCAGCAACCGTAACCAGCGTGATGGTGATGCTATTGAAGAGATAACGGCTTACCGGGATGCCAGAATTGGACATCCTCGAGAACAAATCAGTGAAGTTCTTAAAGGTTGGATTGATCACAAAAAAGCGGGGCGGATAGGCAAACAGCTCGTCCGGTGGCTTGAAAGCATTGGAGAAGATGAAGACAATCGGTAACAGCATGAGGAGGACCAGCGGGAGAAGAATGATGTAAAACTTGATCTGGCTAACATGGAAGCCCTTGGGATTAATCCCGCTGTGATGAAATCCTGAAAATCGAGAGAACCGTTTTTTCATCATGATTTCTCCCTAGTTCTCGCTGCTGAATAAGCCGTTGGCCAGGCGGTTGAACAGGAGCACCATCAACAACAAGACCACGGAAACCGCCGCTGCATAACCCATTTCGTACCTGAGGAAACCAAAATCCTCAATATGGTTGACGATCAACTGCCCGGCGTATTGCGGTGTTGGATTGCCGCCAGAAAGAGTAACGCCAATCGCACCGGCATTGAATGTGCCCACAATCGCCATCACTGCGCCAAATAACATCTGGGGCTTCATGGAGGGAATGGTGATGTTAACAATCTCCTGATAGCGGTTGCTGATGCCATCCAGGCTGCCTGCTTCGTAGAGCTCCGGATTGATTTCCAGGATTCCGGCCAGCATAGCCAGGAAACCCACACCCATACTGCTCCACAGGGTCACGACGATCATGATGGTCATCAGGTACTGCGGCGATTGCAACCACTGGATGGGTTCCTGGATAAGATTCAAACCCAGGAGGAAACTGTTTAAATATCCATTCTGATCGCCGCTAAACAGTGTTTTCCAGACTACAGCCATTGCCACACCGGAAGTCATCGAGGGTGAATACAGGATGAGTGCCATCACTGTCCGCGGCGCCTTGGGAAGTTGCGAAAGGATCCAGGCCAGCATGAAGGACAAGATATACCCACCCGGTCCCACAATCACGGCGAATTTGATCGTGTTTGGCAGAACATATTTCATGAAAATGTCATCCTGGGTGAGCATGACGACATAATTCTTTAACCCGATGAACTTCGGGAATTGGATGGTATCAAAGTTGGTGAATGACAAAAGGAAGGCTACGAGCACCGGAACAATGATGAAGATGATGAACATGAGGGCATAAAATCCGAGAAATCCGTAAGCACTTCCCTCACGGTAAAGCCACATCTTCAAATTCTCAGACCATCGGTTTAAGATTGTCTTCATTTGTTCGCCATCCAATCTTTGACGGTTTCAATGGTTGGCACCTTGAATTCCTTCACCTTGACCCCGTTCTGAAGGTAGCCAAACTCCTCCATTTTACGGGTGATTTCACGGTTAATGATGATGATCGAATTGTCGATTGCCACCCGTGGATTAACTCCATCAAATACAATCCGGTTCCAGGCGTTGCTCAATTCCCGTTCTTGCATATAGCTGCCGGGCAGTTTCACTGGTTCCTGCAGCCATTGCCATTGTTCCAGGATGACCTGTTTATGCTCATCCGGGATCGGCGAATATTTGAACGCCTCAAGGTTGGCCGAGCTCCACAGATATTCGAGGCCGTAATTCAGGATCAATTGCTGTTGGAAATCCACCTGGGTTTCAGTGGACATCCACCATTTCATAAACTCCCAGGCTTCCTTGGGTTTTTCCGTATTGCGGAACATAATGCAAGCTTGAGCGGATCCGGTGGCATACCGATTCTGGGTGCCGTCTTCCAGGACAGTCGCCGGATAAAGATCGATCCCCCATAAGCCGGTCAGTTCCGGGGCAGCTGTCAACAGCTTGATGTAGGTTTCAAAATTTGACACTCCGATTGGCAAGCTGCCGTAACGGAAACTATCATAGAAGCTGGACGTGGTCAGTGGCATGCCGTAGATGGTGAAACTCTCCGCCATGAACTTGATCCCCTTGATGGCGGCATCGCTGCCCAGGCCGGTGGAGAAGCCGTCCTGACTGTAAAGCTCTGCGCCCTGGTTGAAAATATAGGGCGCTGTCATCAGGTAACCCTTGCTGCCGCTTCCGCTGGAAAGGGGCGTGTTGAAATTCATCCCGTACCGCTGTAATTCGGGCAAGATTCCAATGACATCATCCCAGGTCTTTGGAATGGGGATACCCAGGGAATCCATAATGTCTTTCCGGTAATAAGTTACCCAGAAATCTTGTGTCTCGGGCAGCGCATATGCCGAATCATTGATAATGTAGCTCAACAACGCTCCAGGTGAGAACACGTGGATATACGAATCAAAATCATCGAAAGAACGCAAATCATATAATGCATTGCGGATGGCCAGTTCATACGGGACATTGGTACTTACCCCCAGTGCCACATCCGGTTGGATGCCTGCGGCATTGGCCAGAACCAGTTTCGACTCATCCGGCATGATCGTAAACTTGACACTGATGCCGGTTTCTTTGGTAAATGTCTCATCCGTCATGGATTGGAGCAAATCCACGTACTGGCGCGGTCGATTCACCCATACTTCTATTTCGTTCTTCCCGGCCCCGATGGATTGATACAGGTTGGGCCGGAAGGAATAAACAAAGCGTTTGATTCCTTCAGAGAAGGACCTGGAAAATGGAATCTTGGTCTCTTGCGGCAGGGTATCCGGAGAATGGATAAAAATCTTGTCCAGGAGCAGCGGTTGGCCTTGCAGTGAGGGAAGAATGTTACCAAGCAGTTGGGCTGCCGAGCCTGATCCTTCCGAGAAGCGATTCATCCGCGAGGGGATTTTATCGGGATCCTGAGCCAGGTAGAGGATGTTATCTATGGCCATCTGGTAGGACAGGATTTCCTGGGATGCACCGCTCTGGTTGATGGCCAGCAACACTGCCTTGTCCTTGCTCAAATCATCTGCAATGGCGATCAATTGTTCCTTGATATCCGGAATATAGTCCGAGATCACCCACTCCTTGTAAGGATCTTCCTGGCCGCCGGTCAGCTTCTTGATCTGCAGGGATAATGTATTGATATCAACCAGCACCTTCTTAACCTTTTCAATGGCTGAATAGTAAGGTGAGTTATTGGCTTCAATTCCAAGAGTATTTCGGCCCTTTTTCAGGTAGATCTTGAACGGGGTGTCACCGCCCAGGGTGATATTAGCCCATTGAGGGGAATAACTGAACGGTACTGCGTTCAATTCATCAAACAAGACCTGATCATTAATTGTAATTCGGCGGAAGACAGTAAAGCTGCTCTTAAAATTCTGGATCGCGCGCAAGGTGATGTTATACATGCCATCCTGGGGCGCATCAAATTCGTAATAAACGGTGGTCCCACTGCGCTTCCAGTTCTCACCGCCCAGGGTATTTAATAAAAGTTTGTATGTATCATAGGGAGTTACAGTCAAATTACGGTCATTGATCGCGCGAATGGAGGTGTCATTCTTAAAGGCGGGATGTTCGGCTTCCAATTCAATCATCACGCCTGAGGTGTCGTTTGCCGGATTTTCCTGAAGATAATCAATATAGGCTGGATATTTGAAAAACGCGTCAATATAAATACTGCCCAGGTACATCGATTCTTTGGTCAAAGAAAACTGGAATACGTGCTCTCCGCTGGTCAGGTGGATTTGAATGGGATAAGGCAGGCTGAAATTTGCATCCCGCATGGGCACTTTGCTCCAGCGGACCAGCCTTTCCTGGCGGATGAGACCCTCGTTTCCATAACGATCCAACGGAAAAATATTAGTACTGTCTTTATAGAAAATTGGGAAAATGATGCGCTGTGTCTCCTTCGATGGAAGCTGGTTGTCAACCAGGAGGAGACCTTCAGGAGTATTGATGAATGAATCCGCAGTAGCTGCCAGATCAAACGAAACAGAGTAATCTCCATCTTCAACGATATCGACTTTAAATTGAACTGTCTCCCCCTGCTTTAGAAGGATGCTTGGCTTTGAATACTGTCCAGTTATGTTGTCATTGGCCAGTGGCAGTCCGAATTTATCCGCTGAAATTTCGATTTCTCCAGCGCCCTTCGAACTTAGTTCAGGACTTGATGGAGAAGAAATGGCTGTCCCCGATTGGTCTGCAGCAAGGGATGCACTCGCTGAAATTGGCAGCGTTCCGATTAAGATCAGGATAGTCCCTAGAACACGTAAAAATCTTAAGCGTTTAGTCGGCATACCCATTACCCTGGCCTTCTCCTAATTTGGAGGGCGTTGTTTTCACACAACGCCCTCCTTTTTGGAAATTTACTACTTGTTCATCGCAGCGGCTGCATCTGCCATCGTCTTGTTGGCGAATTCCTCGAGCTTCGCGGCATAATCCTCATATTTGTACTTGCCCGAATCGGAGAAATTGAACATGTACCACATGTTCACGTCCTTATCATCGCCAATATCGATACCTGGCTTGCCTTCCCAGCGGGCATTGATATAGCCGGGAACGATTTTTGCCAACGATTCGACCATGCTGTTATCCAGGTTCTCCAGAGCCTTATTGATGCCTGGCTTGTCCACAAAGGTCTTATACAGGGCCAGTGAGTCCGCATCTACGGAGACCGGGAGCTTGGGCGCTGATTTCATCGCTTTGGCCAATTCCGCTTCCTTGATATAGGCTTCCTTTGAGAAAGTCATCCACTTGGCGAAATTATAAGCTTCCTGCAGATTGGCGGCAGTCTTGGAGACAACCATCACATCAAACACGATGGCCTGGTTACCGCCCGGGGCGCCCACAAAGTCCCAGTTGAAGGTGGCGCTTTGTACATAATTCGGCACCGACCAGGAGGCATCCCAGCGGATACCCACTTCCTGGTTCAGGAACAGTTCCCACGGCCCGGTGGACTTGAAGTTCTTTTTCTGCTCGTCTGTCAGCCCCTGCCATGTGTATGGTTTAACCTCGGCGTATTTCTGAACGGCGGCCTTGAAGGCAGCAGAGTCATAATTCATCTTGGTGCCGTCATAGCCGAACCATTTCAGGTTGGGATCAATAGTGTTCGGGATCCAGCCCATGACAAATTCCTGCTCATCCAGGCCGAGAATTCCCTTGGAAATGTTATTCATGGCAGTGACTGCATTGTCAAAGTCTTCAACTGTCCAGCCATATACCGGTGCATCCAGGTTATTCTTTTCGTAAAGATCCTGGTTGACGAAATAGCCCATGATGAATTGGGCGGCCGGCAGTCCCAATACCTTATCGCCGTAGGTGAAGGATTTCTTCAGGGCCAGGGGAACATCCACCCAATCCGGGTCATCCTTAACGAACGCTGAGAGATCCGCCACCCAGCCGTTCTGCACATACAGCGGCACATTGTTGGCCATGAAGACATCCGGCAGTTCGCCCTTGGCTGCATACGCAGTCAGATTGGCTTCCCAGCCGCCTTCTGCAGACATATCCACGAATTCGATGGTCACATTCGGGTGCAAGTCTGTATACGCCTTGACCAACTGACGCTGGATGTTATTCTCTTCCTCTGTGCCCAGGTTCCAGTTGGCATAGCGCAGGGTGACTGGCTCGGGAACCGGGGTTTCGGT
>CAYOOA010000008.1:62134-64902 GCA_964405455.1 uncultured Anaerolineaceae bacterium
GGAACGGCGGTGGGTTCCGGCTGCGTGGCAGTTGGTGCAGCCGTCGGTGTCTGGCATCCAACAAGGCTGGCCACCAGGATGATAGAAAACAAGATTGTGATCAGTTTTGCTTGCGCTTTCATTATCTTTTCTCCTCTGATTTGGTTATCGGCAAGTGTATGAGTAACCACTGGATCCATTATTTAAGTTCTTTCGATATTCTTCTCCTTTCTTTTTCTTTTTTACCCGACTATCCCATAATAACTTCGACCGTATGCAATCGGTCATCCGAAAAATCTGGAATTACTTGACCTTGAATGACCTTGCCATCGACCATCAATGACTTGACCCCTTTGTTGACATGCTTGGGATTCTTCACCTGGATTTGATATATCGCCTTGCGGAATTTGCGGGTCACTGTATAACCCGGCCAGTCAGCTGGAATGGATGGATCAACCAGCAGGCCGTCTGCCTGGGGGCGTATCCCCAGGATCCAGTGGGTTGCCACGCGGTGCAGCCATTGGGAAGATCCGGTGTACCAGGTCCACCCGCCGCGGCCAAAATATTCGGACAGCGGTCCATCAATATTCCCCGGTGTAACATAGGGCTCGGCCATGTAGGTTTGAATATCTGCACTCCGGTTGGGAGGGCAAATGCGCTTATAAGCCTCATAAGCCAGTTCGGCTTCACCCATCAATGCATACGCCCAGACGGACCAGGTGGCTGCGTGTGTATAGACTCCACCATTCTCACGCAATCCGGGTGCATAACGGGTTACATACCCCACATCCGGCCGCGGGCTGGTGAAGGCTGGAAAATTAAGCAAGGTTCCGTAATCCTTCAACAGGTATTTCGTTACAGAGCCCATGGCCTGCCGGCCTTTTTCTGGGTCTGCTATGCCGCTGATAACTGCCCAGTTGTTCGGCATCAGGAAAATCTTGCCCTCTGCATTTTCCCGGGAACCCAGCAGCAGGCCGTCATCGGTGGTCGCCTGCAGGTACCATTCACCGTCCCAGCCGTATCGATCCATGGCATATTTCAGATTCTCGCGAATCGTTTCGCAGCGCACTGCAAAGCCTTCATCCCCACGCATCCTGGAAATTGGGATGAAATTGCCCAGGATCATATACAGGAATTCAGCCACCCAAAAGCTTTCGCCTTTAAGCAGAGTTCCCACCGCGCTCAATCCGTCATTCCAATCATGATCGCCCATCAGTGGAATTCCACGCGGAGAGAAGCGTGAAAATGATCGTTCCATGGCTCGTTTGCAATGCTCATAAAGCGATTCAGCTGCGCCATTAAGATAGGAAATCTTTTCATCCAGGATCCCAAAATCATTCGTTTCTTTCAGGTATGCATCCAGGATGAACGGCAGCCAGAGCAAATCGTCCGAGCAGTTGGTGCGCGGACCCCAATCGCGAATGGAGAACCACCAGTGCAGCACATCACCCTCAATGTATTGGTGGGCGGCATGCATTAGCAATTGCTTTTTTGTCCATTCAGGATCACTGACCAGGAATATTTGGCTGTCCTGCAATTGATCGCGGAAACCAAATCCGGCAGAGACCTGGTACAAGGCAGATTTTCCCCATAAACGGCAGGAAATGGATTGGTATTTCAACCAATAATTTGTCATGAAATTGAATGCGTCATCGGGCGTCTCAACATGCTCGCCATCCAGGAATTGCGCCCAGAAATCGTGGACGTCTTGAAGAGCCTCTTCACTCTTCTCTGCGCTCGTATAACGTTGAACCAGTTCTAATACGTTTTCCTTGTGGTCCTCGGCCGCCCCCAGTGTGAACACAACGGTTTTTGTTTCGCCCGGTTCGAGCGTGACTGCTACCTGGAGAGCGGCAATTGCATCGGTAAAGCGGCCTTTGCGCCCACCAAGAGTGGGCACTTCCATCGCCTGCGGCCTGTCATCATTATGATACATACCGATGAAAGTTTCCTTGTCGCAGTCAAATGACTTAATCGGCTCGCTGACAGACATGAAGGCGGTATAAGGCCAATCAATATTATTATGCCGGCCTTTGTCATCCGGGAATCCCCACAGGCATTTACGGGCAAAAAGGGTCCTGCCAACCACATCTGCTGAAGTTTCAATGAATAGTTTATGAAATTCCCGGTGCTCATCCGGCGCAAAGCCAAGCAGCCACTCGGCATACGACGTGACGTCCAACTCGCGTGTTTCAGCGGACTGATTAGTGATTTTGATTTGGAAGATCTGCACTGGATCGTGGGCGGAAACGAAGACAGTCATTTCACTGACTATTTCCTCCACCTGTTGAATAAACCGGGAGTAACCGATGCCATGAACAACAGAATAATGACTGTAGGAATGCATGACCGGTTTGTAAGTTGCAGACCAGTATTTTCCGCGATTAAGGTCGCGGAAATAAAAGTATATTCCCCAGTTGTCCTTGACCAGGTCTTGAAATGAACGGGTGATCCGATTCTGCCCGGCGTTTCCCCGCCAGCAATAACCTGAGCCGGTCTGGGAAATCATCATCCCGAAGTCCCCATTGCTGATGATATTTCCCCATGGACGAGGCGTAAAAGGAGTCTTAATTACATACTCTTTGCCATCATCAGAAAAATAACCGTAAGCATTTTCAAATTTCATCGCATCAGCCTTAGACTAGAATAGGTCATAATAATCATCACAACCTGTAATCAGCTGAAACCAAATTAGATTAACGATAAAATATGAAACGTTTCACTAATCTCTATAAAAAAATGACAATGCTTTATCTTAATTGAATTTCATACGTATGGGAAAAACCTAT
>CAYOOA010000009.1:0-63980 GCA_964405455.1 uncultured Anaerolineaceae bacterium
AAATCTCCGCGTTCTCCGTCTCCTCCGTGCCTCCGCGGTGATGCCTTTTCTCAAGAAATCTCCGCGTTCTCCGTTTTCTCCGCGCCTCCGCGGTGAAGCTTTTCCTCAAGAAATCTCCGCGTTCTCCGTTTTCTCCGCGCCTCCGCGGTGATGCCTTTCCTCAAGAAATCTCCGCGTTCTCCGTTTCCTCCGCGCCTCCGCGGTGAAGCTTTTCCTCAAGAAATCTCCGCGTTCTCCGTTTCCTCCGCGCCTCCGCGGTGATGCCTTTCCTCAAGAAATCTCCGCGTTCTCCGTTTCCTCCGCGCCTCCGCGGTGAAGCTTTTCCTCAAGAAATCTCCGCGTTCTCCGTTTCCTCCGCGCCTCCGCGGTGATGCCTTATTATCTCTTCCGCCCGGTCGAGTCGGACGTTTTTCTCCACCACCATCTGGTTGGCCACCCGTTCAATATCCTCGCCGGTTGCCCCGGCAGCGGCAGCCACCTGGCGGGCGTGCAGGCTCATGTGCCCGCGCTGGATGCCCTCCGTGGCCAGCGCCCGCAGCGCGGCCAGGTTCTGCGCCAGCCCGACCGAGACAATGATCTCCGCCAGCTCGACTGCACTCTTCACGCCCATCAATTTGATCGCCGCCCGTGCCGTGGGATGCACGCGGGTTGCCCCGCCGACCAAACCCACCGCCAGCGGCATCTCCAGCGTCCCCACCAGGTTGCCTTCAGCATCCCGGGCCCAGGTGGATAGGCTGGTGTAACGCCCGGAGCGGGCCGCATAGGCATGCGCCCCGGCCTCCACCGCCCGCCAGTCATTCCCGGTCGCCAGCACCACCGCATCCACCCCGTTCATGATGCCTTTGTTGTGCGTCGCCGCCCGGTAGGGATCCGCCGCGGCAAAGGCATACGCCGCAATGATCCCATCCCGCACCACCTCGGCGGAGAACGAATCAAACGCCAGCTGCCGCAGCGGGATGGTCACCCGCGCCCGCGCCAGCCGCCTGTCCGCCAGGTTGGTGAGGATGCGCAGCAGCACGCGTCCGCCGGTGACTTGTTCCACCAGCGGCGCCAGGCGCTCGCAAGCCGTGTTGATCGCGTTGGCGCCCATCGCATCGCGCACATCGTAGACCAGGTGCACCACCAGGAACGGACCGATCGGTGAATCGTCCATCAGGCGCACTTCCAGGTCGCGCGGCCCGCCGCCCAGGCTCACCAGGGTGGAATCCACCTCAGCCGCGGCCTGCAGCAGCCGGGCCTTGTTCTCCAGCAGCTTCAGGCGGGCCGTTGGTAAATCCGCCAGCCCCAGCACCTGCATCTGTCCGATCATCTCCGGCGGTGTGGTGGATGCAGTGAAGCCCCCGCCCGCCGCAGCCAGCCGGGCCATGAAGGATGCCCCGGCTACAATCGAGGCTTCCTCCACCACCATCGGCACCAGCACCGGCCGACCGTTGACGATGAAATTCTGGGCGATGCCCAGCGGCAGGCCGTGCACCCCGACCACGTTCTCGATCATGTGGTCAGCCTGCTCCAGCGAAAGGCCGGCTGCCCCACCCAGGGCTGCCAGGTCATCCTGGTCCAGGTTGCCCTGGGCCGCCAGTTGTTCCAACCGTTCAGCGGGGGTCATTTCGTAAAATTTTTTCATCGACTCCATCCCATCTCATTCCATTGTCATCATCTTAAGGGCGGAAGGCTTGCAAAAACTATCACACCTTAATCCAACCGCCTTTTGAGGAAGACAGCCACCTCCCCGCTGTCGAGATCGTGATTGGTATAAAAGGAAATGTCCACCGCTTCCATTCGAAAGCCCACCCTGCGGTAAAAACGGATCGCCGGAACGTTGGTATTTTGCGTTTCCACCCGCAGGGTGCGCAGCCCGGCCGGGCGGGCCAGGTCTGCCAGCCTGTCCATCAGGCTGCGGCCAATGCCCCTGCCCTGGAAAGTCGGCGCCACGTGGAATTCCCAGATCCACAACGTGCCGTTCCATTCCTCCGCCCCGCCGATGGCCACCCCCGCCAGTTGGCCGGCCGCATATGCACCCAGGGAAAGCCCCTGCGGAAGCAGGCCCTGGTAGCGCTGCATGTCCTCCACCGTCAACCCGGAACGAAAATCCCGGGTGTACGGCTGCGGGAGTGTCTCCAGGCGCAGTTGGAAAGTGGTCAGGGTGTCCGTTTCCTCCACCGAGACCGCATAACGTTCAGTGGAGGTGTACCCGGACATCACCTGCAGCATGTCCGCCCGGGCCAGGGTAGTGAGCACCTTGATTTCAACCATATCATCACCTCCCACGGGATATTTGAATGTCCATCCTGGATCAAGTATACTTCTGCATAGATTGATTGGAACAGGACGGTAGCGCATGAACACCCATACACCCCCACCCGATGGATTCCTGGATGCATCCCTCACCCGGCGGCCCGCCCGCTGGGAGGATTTGCAAGCGGTCGCCCGGCTGATCTACATCGTCTGCGCGGCCGACGGCGATACCAGCGTGGCCACCACCCCGGAAGACCTGGCTGAAAACTGGAAGTATGAGGGTTTCACCCCGGAGCAGGATGCCTTCGTGGTGCAAAACCGCGAGGGGCAGTTGGTGGGGTATGCCGAGCTGATCAACAGCAATGGGCATTATCACCTGGGCGGCGACCTGTATGTCCACCCTGATCATCACATGCAGGGGGTCCACAGCACCCTGCTCGAGGCGCTTGATATTCGCGGGGCCTGGCACATTCCCCAGGCTGACCCAGAAAGGCGCGTCTTCATCCGGCTGGTCACCGATCACAAGGACGAGGCCGGCAAAGCCTGTTGCAGCCATGCCGGTTACCGGCCGGTCCGCTATTACTGGCGGATGGGCATCGAGCTGACCGCCGCGCCGCCTGCCCCCGTTCTCCCTGCGGGGTTTGAGTTCGTGCCCTTCGTGAAGGAAAAGCATGCAAAAGTCGTCTGGCAGGCGCGGAATGAATCCTTCCGGGATCACTGGGGCAGCCACCCGGTTTCTTTTGAGAAGTTCTCATACTTTTACTTTGAAACGGCAGAGTATGATCCCACCCTCTGGGCGGTGATCTGGGATGGCGACCAGGTGGCCGGTTTTTCCATCAACCATTACCGGGTGGACGTTGGCTGGGTACGCACCCTGGGCGTCCGCCCGGCCTGGCGCAAGCACGGCCTGGGGCTGGCGCTGCTGCACTGGTCTTTTGGGGAATTCTACCGGCGGGGCACCACCTCCATCGGTCTGAGCGTGGATGCCGCCAACCCGACCGGCGCCACCCGTCTCTACCGGCGGGCCGGCATGCAGGCAATGAGTGAATTTGTGATGTTCGAGAAGGAATTACGCCCGGGGGTGGATGAACCTGACCCTTCCGAATCCTGACCCAATCATTAATAACAAACACCGGCCGCAGGATTTCAACCACCTGCGGCCGGTGTATTTATTCAGCGTCGGTTAATGGCGCGGTTCATAAACCGTTGGCTGATCCTGCAGGGAGACGGCCGGCGGCACATCCACCCGCAGGCGGGTATCGCCAATCGTGATGACATCCCCGTTCTTCAAGGCTGCCGGCTGCATGGGCGTCAGCGGTTGATCGTTGAGCAGGGTGCCGTTGGTGCTGTTCAGGTCGGTCAGGAAGTAGCCGCTGGCCATCGGGTCCAGCGCAGCATGGACGCGCGAAGACCGCCCGTCCGGCAGCAGGATGTTGTTTTGCTCGCTGCGGCCCAGCGTGGCCCGGCCTTCCAGGCGGAATTCCTTGCCGGCCAGTTCGCCCGTCAGGATGGTCAGCTTCCAGCCGGTCAGGGAGGGCGCTGCCACGACGGTCTCCATTCCACCCAATGCGGGTGGAACGACCGCCGGCTTGATTTCCGGCGGAGGTGTAACCTCCGGCTCCACGATTGCCGGAGGCACAACCGGGGGCACTTCGATGACCGGCGCACTGACGGCAGGCTGTTCCACAATCGGTTCAACAACCGCCGGGGGTGTTTCAATGACCGGTTCTACAACGGCTGGCTGTTGCACCACCGGCTCTGCCTTGATCTCTGGCATAAACGGGACGGGTTGCACAACCGGCGGAGTTTGCATCACCGGCGCAACCACCGGCTGAAGGGGAGCCGGCTGGTATTCCACCGCCGGGGCCGGTTGAATCTCCGCCGTGGGCTGCGGCATTTCTTCAGCCGCGGTCACCCAGGGTAGATCTTCCAGTTTCTCGAGGCCGGGCATGTTGCCAAAGATGATCCCCAGCAGGGCCCCAAAGGCTGCGAACAAGCCCGGCAGGACCGCCATCATGATGGCCG
Source organism: uncultured Anaerolineaceae bacterium (assembly GCA_964405455.1). Lineage (GTDB taxonomy): Bacteria > Chloroflexota > Anaerolineae > Anaerolineales > Anaerolineaceae > CALESS01. The sequence goes on from CAYOOA010000009.1 coordinate 4,261, forward strand.
GGTCGGCATAATCGCTGTTCCACCAGCTGTCAAAGGTGCCGCCCGCATCCTGCCAGCCGCCTTCATCCGCCAGGACGGGTGTGGTCAGCGAAAACAACATCAGCCCCAGCAGCAGGATCGCCGTTCCGCGCCCCAGCCGGATTGTCCCCGGTTTGAGCAGCAGCAAGGCAAGCCCTCCGCCAAGCGCCAGGATCAGGAAGATCAGCCAGGCGATCCACCACGGGATTACCCCCAGCAGGAAGCCAATCACCATCCCGCCCACGATCATCCCGATGAAGCCCGGGTTGAGGGCAGCACCGCGGCTGAGCTTCGGAGCAGCAAAGCGCAGGATCAGTCCCGGCAGGCTGCGCTGCTGCATCAACAGGGCAACCAGGCTCAGCAGGAAGAGCAGCAAACTTGCCATGAAATTATGCAGGATGAGCGCGATCAGCAGGGCAAAGGCAGCCCCAAAGCAGGCCGCGGCCAACCCCTTACGCCCGGTGGATTGAATGGAGGCGCGCACAAACGGAACCACTCCACCCAGTTGCTTGAAGAATGGTTTTACCCCGCGGGTAAGCAGGCGGATCACCACCGTGCCGAGCAGGATGCCCAGCAACAGCCAGAACACGATCCCGCCGCCCCCGCCCGGTGCGTTCAGCACCTCCCCCAGGATGGGGTGGCGCGCCTTGACGTAGAAGCCCTCATTGGGGCCGACCATCAGGTATATGTGGAAGATCCACACGCCCAGGGTCAGCACGCCCAGCCCGACCAGGTACATCAGCCAGTGCCCGGCCAGGCCGCGGAAGAACTGGCCGACCGGCCGGGTGAATAATTGTCCGAGAGTCTGCGGCGGTTCCAGGTCGGTCGCCGCTGGAGCGGCCGGTTTGACCCTGGCTGGTTTTTCCTTCTTCGCCTTGGGTTTTCCGCCGGGAAAATCGGCATACGGGTCAAAACCGTGCGGTTTTTGCAGTCCTGCCGGTGGCGCGTTTACCGGTTGGGCTTGCGGCTTGACCGGTCCGGCCACGGGTGTAAACGGCTGCACGGCAGCAGGCGGTGGAGCTACAGGCGGCGGGGGGATGGGCCGCGGCGGAACCGCCGGCTGCCAGGCCGCGCCGTCCCAGCGCAGCCAGGAACCATCCACCTCGTTGATCGTCCACCACGCGCCGGATGCATCGCTCAGGCGCAATTGCTGCACAGCGGCCGTAAAGGCCTGGGGCGTCAATTGCCCGGCATCCCTCTGCCGGCGGTAAACCTGGTATTGTTGTTCAAGCGTCTCGAAATCCATGCCTTCCTCCCGTGGACGTGCCCTCCCTGGCGGCCGTCCGCTGCATTTGGATACATCCATTTTATATCGATGTGCAAAAAACAGGCCTGGTTTTTCTCATTTTCCTGAAATTGATACAAAATTGGAAAATTTGACTCCATTTCGGTATACTGGTTGCAAAGGAGAAGACCCTATGACTTTCTATGAGATTTTACTTGGCTTGCACAGTATCGTCCGCTGGCTGGTGCTGGCTGCCGCTGTATATGCCATCTTCCGCGCATTGAGCGGCTGGCTGGGCCGCAAGGACTGGAGCAAAGCCGACAAAACTGCCGGCGTGCTTTTCACCTCCATCCTAGATACACAACTGCTCTTCGGATTGATCCTGTACTTTGTCAGCCCGATCACCTCCGGCGCCCTGCGCACCTTTGGCGCAGCAATGAAGAACGCTGTCACCCGTTTCTTCCTGGTGGAGCATTCCGCCCTGATGCTGGTGGCGGTAATCGTTGCCCATATCGGCTGGAGTATGGCCAAAAAAGCCGGCACAGATTTGTCCAAATTCCGCCGCATGGCGCTCTGGTTCCTCGGTAGTCTGGCCCTGGTGTTGGCCGTTATTCCCTGGGACCGCCTGTTCAAGTAGTTTCGCGATTTCTCCCCACTCAAGCCGCTGATATTAATTCCAGCGGCTTTTCATTTACTATCTTGTCATTGCAAGACCTCACAGAGGTCGAAGCAATCTCCCAAACCTTACGGGGTCTCTTTCCCCGTTTATATTCCCATCCCGGGCTATAATATCCACGGGGAATTCTTGTGGAGGGAATCGCTTTGAAAACTTTGATCATCTATGAATCATTTTTCGGCAATACCGAAAAAATCGCCCGCGCCATCGCAGCGGGGCTTTCAACCGGGGAGGAAATTTCTGTCGTGGCAATTGCCAACCTCACCGCGGAGCAGTTGGCCGCAGCAGAATTGATCATTTACGGCACGCCCACCCGCGGCTTCCGTCCGGGGGATGCCACCAAGAAGTGGCTGACCGGCTTGCCCGCCGGTGCCCTGGCCGGAAAAAAGGTCGCTGCCTTTGATACCCGCATCCCGGTGGTAGAGATCAAGAACCTCCTCCTGACCGTGTTGGTCAAGATCTTTGGCTATGCCGCCAAGCCGCTGGCCGAAGGCCTGGTGGCCAAGGGCGGCACGCTGGCCGCCGAGCCGGTCGGCTTCATCGTCAACGCCTCGGAAGGTCCGCTGCGCGACGGCGAGATCGAACGCGCCGTGGCCTGGGCCCAGGCATTTACAGCAAATCTTTAAACCAAAGGGCGGGCTGTAAGCCCGCCCATCTTCATCTGCTTTGATGATCCGTCATTCTGAGACCCGAAGAGGCGAAGAATCTTTTTGAAACACAGATGCTTGGCCAAGGGCCCACACTATTCGCCGAGCCCGGTATGACCGCGTCTTATTATGCAGTCGGCAAGAGCCCGACCAGCTTATCCCTCGAAAAAGATAAAATCGATATCCCCTGGCGACTGCCCGCAGGAGGTTAACAACTGGGCCATCTCCGAGTGGTGCTGCATACCGTGGAAAAGGATATGATGGAGGATGCGCCAGCGCGAAAAGAGGAAAGTGCGGCCGTTCAGGTTGGTCAGGTTCATCTGCGCTTCAATCTCCTCTGAGGTCAGATTGTCCAACATCACCAGCCAGGCTTTTTCCTCCTGCTCGAAGGTTGACGCAATGACTGCCAGGCTCGGGTAATCCTCGATGTTCTCCCGCTGCGGACGGATGCCGGTGGCCAACCCAATCCGCCAGGATTTTTCCGAGGCAATGATTACATGGAACATCAGGCTGTGCAGCGAACCGCGGCCATAACCCGGATCGGCTAGATAATTCTGCTCGGAAATGCGGCTTGCACAATCGAGCATGACCCGGCGCACATGAAAGTGATAGGAAAATAGCGTTTTGAATTGATCCCTGGTGAAATTGGGCATACTAAATTTCTTACCTATGAAACCTGGTACCTCATGATCAACTGCGTTTCCGAGGCACGCCCCACCTCAACAAAGCCAACCTTGCGGTAAGCCGAAGCGATGCCCATATAACCGCTGTAGCCGGTTAGTCTCTTGCCTGTCAACGGCGGGGACTGCATGTCCAACGGGTATCCTTCCACGATCCTCGCCCCATTCTGGCGCGCATAATCAACCGCTCCGCTTAGCAGCGCCTGCATCACGCCCTGTTTGCGGTGCGCCTTATGGATGAAATAGCACACGATCGACCAGACCGGCTGGTCGTCCACCCGCTTGAGGATGCGTGAGTTTTCCAACGGAACCAGGTTCTCGCGTGGGTTAATCGCGCACCAGCCCACCACCTTTCCCTCTTCATACGCCAGCACCCCTGGCGCAATCGGCAGGGATGTCCACTCTTTCAGCAGTGCTTTTTTCTCCTCGCCGCTCAACTTGCCAAACTCGGAGCGCTTGATGCGCCAGAAGGTGCACCAGCAGTTGGCATACGCCCCATGTTCGCCAAACAACAGTTCCAAGTCAGGCCAGCGTTCGGCCGTGGCTGGAAACACCTCAACGCGGCTCTCGGTTTTCATCATCTATCTCCCTTTCCTGGATTGAAAGCCTACTGGACGGGGCCGGCAGTCATATAGTCGGCAAGATAACGGGCATCTTCACCAACGCCCAGCAGGTGGCCCGATTTCATCTTATACAACCAGGGCATCCCAATAAAGTATAACCCCGGAAAGTCGGTCACGCCCCGGTTTTGAATCGGGTAGCCGTCCCCATCCACCACGGGCACTCGGACCAAGGAAAAGTCAAACGAGTAGCCAATGGCCCAGAGGATGGTTGAAATTCCAGCCGCCCGCATATCCAACCGGTTGATCTCCGCGGCGGCAAAGCCATCCTGCAATTTTGGCAATGTTTCGGGTGGAATATCCAACATTGTACGAAGGATGGTATCATCCACCATTTTAACCAGGTCGGCTTCCACTTGATCCGCCCTGGCCAGGTTTGCGTGCATATCTTCCGTAAAGTACAGGTTGTTTCCCTCGCCGCCCTGGATATGGCCGGTCAGGGTCACCCCGTCCCGCACAAACTGGTGCAGGTTGAGCGTGTGCCCGCCGCCCCGCCCGGTGACATGCGGGTTGGCGGCGAATTTAGCCCGCGGATTGGGCAGTTTATCCGGCGTGCGGTCCAGGAAGCCGCTTAAGTGCATCCACTCATAGATATCCTTGCCGCGGTAGCGGCGCGGAGCGCGCCCGGCGCTGCTGGTGGCAAGGTACACCTTGCGCCCGCTGAGATACAACTCCTCGGCAATCTGGCAGCCGGATTGGGCGCTGCCCACCACCAGCACGGCCCCCGGCGGCAGGCTGGCCGGATTACGGTATTGCCCGGATTGAAGTTGGGTGATGCGCGGCGAAAGGCTCGCCGCGAAGGTTGGAATCTTGGGCATCTGGTACAGACCGGTGGCCATCACCACCTGCCGGGCCTCCCACTCGCCATCCGCGGTGCGGACACGGTATCCGCTGCCCTCCCCCATTGGATCGACCGAAGTCACCTGCACGCCGTATTGCACCGGCAGGTGAAATTGCTCCACATACTGTTCAAAACGGCTCACAACCTCATCCCGCCCCAGGTAGCTTCCGGGAGCCTCGCCCTGGTATTCTGCACCCGGTAACCGAAAGGCCCAGTTGGGCGTCAGCAGGGTGAACGAGTCCCAGCGGTCGTTCCGCCAGGCATTCCCGGCTGCGGCGGCCTGCTCCAGGACGATGTGCTCGCTGCCCTTTTGGGACAGGTAATAACTGGTGGCCAATCCGGCCTGTCCGCCACCGATGATGATGGTGTGAATTTTCCGACTCATTTTTACCTCTAATATTTACAGCTCAAAAAGGATCCTGAATGCAAACCCTCCCAACACCACCCCTCGGGTGATATTGGGAGAGCTGTTGACTGCGGTTCGTTTCGTTGAGCCCGGCGTCTGGCTACTTCTTCTCTGCTGCCAGGAAGCGGGTCACTTTGGTCTTGCAGGTCGGGCAGGCACCCTGGACCATGCGGCGGCCGTTGGGGGTTTCCTTGATCACGCCGCCCTTGACGACTACTTTCTTCCGACATTTGACGCAATATCCTTCGAAATCCATGGTTCTTTCTCCTTATGGACAAACTTTCAAATCATCTGCTTCCTTCGCAGGAGCCGCGGATGAACCGGACTGCCCCCGAAGCTATTATCGAATTCCGCTTTCTATTCCCCCTGTAAATATCCGGTTATGAATCCATCTTACCAAGAATTGATTCGTAATGCAATAACCTATTTACAGCCGATAATACCCGTGGTGTCATACGGTGCTTTCAGTTCCGCCAGGGGTGCCTCGCACACAGCCGAAAGTCCGGAAACATCCCCGGCGGAGGAGACCAGTTTTTCATAATAGCAGGGTGAGCTCCAGTGTTCGCGATCCACGTACCCCAGCCGGTAGTAACCCTCCCCGGCATCGTAGCACCAATTCTGACCATTAACGATAAACGGCCGATCAACCGCGCGCAGATCCCTTGGGACGAGTTGACCCAGGCTTTGGGGATAATGCCCCTCGCGCTGGAAATAGGTATCGATGGCATACGTGATCCGCTCCCCCCGCTCGCGGGTCAGGGTGCGGAAATCGAAATTCTCCGCCGGGAAGCACACCACCCACATCAGGAAGGGCAGCAGAAAGACGAAAACCAGCCCGGCCAGTTTGCTTTTCCCCGGCAGGCTGATCAGCAGGGTGATCCCGCACATCAGGCAGACCAGGCTGGGAAGCATCAGCCACAGGACATCCAGCGAGTCTGTCGTGTTATCCCACATGAGCAGGCCGGCCAGGTTGTGCAGGAACATCCCAAGCAGCAGCGCGCTCAGTCCGAACATCCAGGCTGGTTTCCAGCCTGCCCGGCTGTCCGCCGGCTTGTTCTCACCCTCCCCGGCGGTCTGCGGATTCAGCCGGTCATGCACCTTCTGGATGCCCCGGTAGAACAGGACGGCCGCCAGAATCAGTGCCAACAGGAACCAACAGAAAACCAGCGTATCCAGGATGGAGAGGAAAGGCTGCGGTAGGCGGTAGTGATAAAACCTGTCTGACTCAATGATGGACGATGTCGGCCAAAACAGCCCCAGCAATACCACCAGGCCGATGATGAGAAGCTGGTTATCCCTCAGCTTTCTGGCCTGCCAGAAGAGCAGCGTCAACCCGAACCAGAGAACCAGGCTCTTCACCAGGTTCCAGGGGCTGCCCAGGAAGGAGCCAAAAGCCACCCAGGCAATCGGGAAACCCAGGCAAAATGTCAAAATGAAGAAACCAATTCTTTTCATGTCTCATGCTCCTTGAATCATACGTCTTTGAGAGTCACTTCCCGGAATCTGGAATGGGATGTCATGTTCAAAGCCGCTTGACCACCACTGCCGTGAAATCATCCTGGTTGGGCACTGGCCCGCTGTGCTCCTGGACCGCCTTCCATAATTCATTACACATCTCCTGGGCGCCTTCCTGGCGGTGAGCCTGCAGATTTGCCAGCACACCCTGGAAACCGAACTCGTTGCCCTGCGCATCGGCCGCCTCATTCAAGCCGTCGCTGAAAAGCAGCCCTGCCCCGCCCCGCGGGATCTCATGCACCTGCTGATCGATGGGGATACCCGCGTACAGGCCCAGCGGCTGACTGTTCTGCACCGTTACCGGCAAAGCCGCCCCCGTACCGTCCAGGATCATCGGCGGCAGGTGGCCGGCCCGGGCGTATTTCAAAGCCCCGTTGCGCAAGTCCAGCACGGCAAAAAGCAGGGTCACGAACATGCTGTTGGCATTCATCTTGAGCAGGTAGCGGTTCACCTCAAGCAAAATCTGGCCGGGATCTTCTCCCCGCCCGGCTTCCGCCCGGATCAAGCTAAAGGTCAGGGCCATGAACAGGGCGGCATGCAAACCCTTATCGGAGACATCCCCGATCACGATACCCAATTTCTGCCGGCCGAGCGGGATGAAATCGTAAAAATCTCCGCTCACTGCCCGGGCTGCCACGATGAGCGAGCCGAACTCATACCCCGGGTGGCTGGGCAGGTGCATCGGCAGGATGCTTTGCTGGGTCTGGCGGGCAATTTCCATTTCACCTTCCAGGAGCTTGAGCAGCCGCTGGGTCTCGCTGAACAGGCGGGCGTTCTCCAGCGATTGGCTCATGCTGTTGGTCAGGAAGGACAGCAGGTTGATGTCCGACTCCGAGAAGGCGTTCTCCTGGTCCAGGTTCTGCAGACTGACAATGCCGCGTACCTCATCCCCCACAATCATTGGCACGCCCAGCCAGGTCTTTGGCAGTTCCGTGCCGGGTACCACCTTCATCCTGGCGTCTGTCACCAGGCGCACAATTTCCTCGGCATTGATCATGTAGGGCTTTTTGGTTTGCACAATCCGCAGGCGGGAGGTATCGATCGGCTGCCAGCGCGTCAGGTTCAGGTGCTGGCCTCGTTCGATGGCATAGTGGTGATAAACCATGTTCGTCTGCGGGTCATATTGCGAGATCATCACCACCTGGGCATTAAAGGTGTCGCGCAGGCTATCCCCCACCAGGTTGTAGATGGCTTGCATCTCCAGCTTCGAGGAAAGACCCTCCTGTACGCTGTTGATCAAGGCCAGTTCGGCAATTTGCTGCTCCTCGCAGCGGGCATAGTAAAGGGCTGCCGATTCCCAGTCCTCCCGGGCAATGGCTTTACGCGCCAGCAGGTGAAAATCCTGCAGGCCGCTGCCAGTCTTCCCGGCCTGGGATCGAGCCTCCCCCACTCTATTCTGATTGTTTTTTCGAGGCATGTGGACCTCCTGCAAGGATCGCTTCCCCCGGAAAAGATCCATCCGGAGAATTCTGCGGAAAATTCACATTACCGGTAATGCCATCAATTCAATAAATGCGATATCCTGTCTTTTCAGTTTTATTATCGCACAAATTCATTCAAGGTGAGTGCCTGTTTTCAAGCGCCATCTGGTGTAGTGCGGTTACCGTTTTCCAATTCCGCGTGGTGGCAGTTTGCTTTAGTTTATGCTCAAACCACCCATTTGAAAGCTTTGTCCGCCCGTATCCGTTTGGGCAAAACAGGTGGATCTCGCGTCCAACCAGGCAAAATTCATCCTCCTCGTCCGCTGGAGGTGTCAAATTCTTCATTTCCAATTCTGCGGGCGGATGCCGTAAAAAGGTGACGTATAAATGGTCGGGATTCTCCTGGCGATCGTTCAGAAATGGATTGGACTGGAACAGGCCGGCCCATTCCGCTGCAGATCGAATCAAGACCGGCACTTCCAGGCCCAGGGTCTGCCGGATTTTACCTTCGATCATCCCTGCCAGCCTGGTTTCATCCGGTTCTCCGCTCTCAAATACCACGTTTCCGCTTTGCAGGTAAGTGCGTACATAGGATAAGCCCTGCCCGGCATACAATGCACGCAGGTCCTCCATGCGAACCCGGTTGGAACCGCTGACATTGACGCCCCGCAGGAGGGAGATGAATTTTTCCATAGGTAATAAGATTGTACGTCCGTTAATTTAATAATCAACAATTTCCTGATTTTTTCCATTTTGTATCATTTGGTGACAATTGTCACCCTGTCCAGTCAACATGCCTCCCTCGCCTTTCCACCCATCCCGGGGTAAAATCGTGTTATATGGCCTTTCAGGTAAATCTCATGGAATCCCTCCCCGAATATCATATAGGAGTCCTGCTGCGCAGCCGGAACTTAAAGCTGGCCGTGGTCGAATCCTGCACCGGCGGCCTCATCGGCCACCGCATCACCAACATCCCCGGCAGTTCCGATTACTACCTGGGCAGTGTGGTGGCTTATGCCTACGAGGCCAAGGAGCGCCTGCTGGGCGTGAAACACGAAACCCTGTTGACCTACGGCGCCGTCAGTCCGGAAACCGCCCTGGAGATGGCGTCCGGCATCCGCCAGGCTCTCTCGCCGGATTTCGGCCTGGATCACGTGGTCGGCCTCTCCATCACCGGCATCGCCGGGCCTGGCGGCGGACTGCCCGGTAAACCGGTCGGCCTGGCCTGGTGCGGCCTCTCCACTCCCACCTTTCAACGTGCCTTTCAGATTCTCCATCACGGCGACCGCCAGGAAAACAAGGCCGTCTTTGCCGAACGCACCCTGCAAATCCTGATTGGCTACCTGGAAGACAATCTTCCCCCGGATGAATGACACTCCTGTTTTCGCCCTGATCCTGGTCTCTGCCGGGGCCGAATGGCGCGCCCTGTTCCCTGACTGGGTCAACAGCCTGGCCGGCCGCACACCTGTGGAAACCACCCCCTATGGCGAGTGTTTTGAAGCCCTTATCAACGATCAGCGGGTTGTATTTTTACATGGCGGCTGGGGCAAAGTGGCCGCGGCTGCTTCGACAGAATATGCCATCTCCCGCTGGCAGCCGCAGCGCCTGGTCAACCTGGGCACCTGCGGCGGCTTTGCCGGTCGGGCAAACCCCGGTGAAATCCTGCTGGCCGAGGAAACCCTGATTTACGATATCATCGAGCAGATGGGCGACCCTCATGCCGCGGTGGAGCATTACACTTCGCAGCCGCAATGGCCCAGCCTGCCGCGCAATCTTTCGGTACCCCTGCGCCGGGTCCGCCTGATCTCCGCCGATCGTGACATCGTGGCAGAGGAAATTCCCTTCCTCGTCCTGCAATACGACGCCGTGGCCGCCGATTGGGAATCCGGCGCGATTGCCTGGGTGGCCGGGCGGCACAACCTGCCCTGCCTCATCCTGCGCGGGGTGAGCGACGTGGTTACCGCCTCCGGCGGCGAAGCCTACGGCGCGCTGGAAGTCTTCCAAACCCGGGCACGCAGCATTATGCAAACCCTCCTCCAACTCCTCCCGGAAATTCTCTCGGCTGCTGATCAATAACTCTCTCTTTGCCCTATTATTGGTGGGTCAGTTTTTCTCCCGGACGGGAACATGGAATAATATCTGCGATTATTTACAGGTGGTTCCAGATTACTCAAACAACAACCAAAAAGCGCAAACCAGATGGTTTGCGCTTTTTCTTTACTGACTGGGACTTACTTCGTCACGAAAAGCATCTCGTTGAACGATTCCAGGGATTTGAGCAGCTTCTCCAGCGCCGGCCCGGCCGCCGTTGGATCGCGCACCAGCTCGGTTTCCACCGCCTTCATCTGCGTATCCAGGTCGGTGGCATCCTGCTGCATCTTCACGCCGGACAGGTATTCACGGAACTGATCCAGGTGGGTGCGGGTGATTTGCGTCTGGGCACGCGCCACCGGGCCGTTCTGGTCTTTCAGACCCTGCAGCGCCAGTTCGGTCGAGCGCAGCGCCATGGCCAGGCTGGCATGTGCTTCGATCAACGTGGTATCCGCCAGCAGGTTGGCGTACTGCTCTTTCAAAATATCATAATCACCGCGGGTTTTATCCAGCAGTTGGGTGGTGGAGGTCAGTTGATCGTGGGTCTTCGTCAGCTGTGCATCGGTTGGTTTGTAAAGCAGGAAATAACCCACCAGGAAGCCGATCAGCAGCATCACCAGGCTGAGGGAAATCACCCGCAGGGCCCCCTGCAGGAACCTGGCGAATTTGCCCGGTTGCTCCTTGAGCGGCTCAATGACCGGCGGTTGTTCCAATTTGGGTGCTTCCACTGGCGGCGGCGGACTGACCGGCGCAACTGGTTCCGTGGGGTTGGCAACCGACGGGCTGTCGGTTACCGGGTTCTCCGGGAACAGGGGTTCATCCTCCGGGAGTACGGGTGGTTTGTCGCTCATGCTTCCTCCTTTTTTTTCATCCATTCATTCAAGTATACGTTCACCCACCCATCCTGGCAAGCTGCCCGATCCCTTTCTAAAATCCTCATTGGCCCATCCTGCTTAAGATATAATTAGATCGCTATGCCGAATGACAACGACCTGAGCGACCGAGAGTTGGAGATCCTGCGCCTGGTGGCAACGGGGGCCAGCAACAAAGAGATCGCCTCCCAATTATTCATCAGCCCCAATACCGTCAAGGTGCACCTGAGCAATATCTTCAGCAAGATCAACGTGGCCTCACGCACTGAAGCCACGCTGTACGCCATTCGCGCCGGCCTGGTGCCGGATGCCGCTCCACCGACCTTCCCCACGGAGAACATAACCACTGCCCCGGATGCAGAGCCAACCGCCGCGGTCGATGATATTCCACAATCCCCACCGCAGCCCAAACGCCGACCGTGGTGGATCTGGCTTTCACTGGGTGTCCTGGCCGTTCTACTGACCCTGGTCGGTATCCTGCTCGGGCGCGACCTCCTGGCGCCACAAGCACAACCAACCATCGCTCCCGTAGCCCAACCCGGTTGGAAAGCTGCCCTGGCTTTACCCGCCCCGCGCAGCCGCATGGCTTCTGCCGTCTATGAAAACGGCATCTTCCTGCTGGCCGGGCGCACCACACAGGGCGTTTCCGCAGATGTGCTGCGTTACGATACACTGTCTGATACCTGGTCAACTTTGGCCGCCAAGCCCACCCCGGTGGAGGATGCCCTGGCAGCCACCCTCGGCGAGAAGGTTTTTGTCCCCGGCGGAAAAACAGGCAGCGGAGAGCCCACCAACCGGCTCGAAGTCTTTGACCCGCGCAGCAACACCTGGGAAACCCAGTCGCCCCTGCCGATCCCACTCAGCTCTTATGCCATGACGGCTTACGAAGGCCGCCTGTACCTCTTCGGCGGATGGGACGGCCAGCATATCTCGGACCGTATCTTCGTCTACGATCCAGAGACCAAGTCCTGGTCAGAGCGCGCCCCGCTCAGCCGGCCGCGCCAGGACGCCGCCGCCATCTCCCTCGGCGGCAAGATCCTGCTCATCGGCGGCCAGGATGAGACCGGTGCCCTGGATCTGTCTGAAGTGTATTATCCAGATCGCGAGCAAAATGGCGAACCGGCCTGGGAAATCCGTCGATCCTTGCCGGCCCCGCGTTATGCCATGGGCGTTGCCCTGTTAACCGGCCAGGTATACCTGGTTGGCGGATTGGATTCCGCCGCCCAACCGGACTCTTCGGTCATCAAGTACCTGCCCCAGAACGATATCTGGATTAACGCCGAGCAGCCTGCAGCACCAGCCGGCGCCCACCTGTCTGCCGTTTGCGTGACTGAGGAGAACTTGCTCCATTTGCTGGGCGGTGAGGATGCCCAAAGCACCCTGAGCGATGAGCACCAGGTCTACCAGGGCGTTTATACCGTCGTCATCCCCCTGATCCAGGATAGCAATCCGTAAGACGGCTTTTATTTCATTCACAAATCCTCTACAATAATAGTCAACCTGCTGTTTTTTCCCTCATCCGGTTGAGCACACTTATATAGGTTATCAGTCCATCTACATATGATTCCTTGGATGTCAGCAGCTTTAAAATAACAATACCGGCCCACCCGCCGGAAGTTGTAATGATCACACTTGAAAGGATTAAGCCCGATCACTGATGAACCCTGAAGCAGTCATTGAATCCCCTCGCAGCAATTGGCTGTTTATCCTGCGCGCCTGGTCCGTCCATCTCTACACCAGCCTTGGCTTGGTCTGCGCCTTCCTGGCCGTCAACGCCATCTTCAACCGCAACCCCAGGTTGACCATGCTTTTCCTGGGCATTGCCATGCTGATTGACGCCACCGACGGCACCCTGGCCCGCGCCTGGAAGGTTAAAGTCTGGGCGCCCACCTTTGACGGTCGCAAGCTGGATGACATCACCGATTACCTCACTTATGCCTTCATCCCTCTCTTCTTCGCCTGGCAGTTCGGCTTGCTGGGTCCGCGCAGCCTGGTGGTGCTCTTCATCTGCCTGATCGCAGCAGCTTACGGCTTCTGCAACGAATCAGCCAAAACGCGGGACGGTTACTTCACCGGATTTCCAAATTTCTGGGACCTGGTCGTTTTCTACCTCTTCCTGCTGCGCCCGCCGGCGTTTGTCAGCGAAATCATCCTGCTGTTTTGCGCGGCCATGATCTTTGTCCCGATCGGGTATATCAGCTTTTCCACCCGGCCGTTCCGCCGCCTGACGGTGGCCGTCACCTTGATCTACGGGGTGGTCTGCCTGGTTCTCATCTCCACCTTCAACCATCCCAACCTGTACCTGGTCTATGCTTCACTGCTGGCGCCGCTTTATTATGTAGGCATGTCCTTTTATTTACACTTCAAGGTTCGCCAGGCAGAGGCCTGATTCTACCGGGAGGGCAGTATGGGTTCATATGATTTCTCCAGCGGGGGCGATTCCTTCAAAACAGACGAGTATGACTTCACACCCGGCGGACGGCCGCCCCGTTCCCCGCTGCCGTTTATTATCGGCGGCGCGGCCGTCCTGTTGCTGGCCGCTCTGATTGCCTTCTCGGCTGTGCGTGCTTCGCTGGACAGTCAAGCCTACCAGGCTGCCCACGCTGCTTATCTCTCCGGCGACTGTGCTTCCGCCCTGCCCGCCTTCGACAAGCTCACCCACGCCTTCCGGCTGTTTGATTTTGGCGGCCGCATCCGCAGCGCCCGGCTGGAACGCGCTGAATGCGTTCCCTATCAGCAGGCGGTGGAAGTGGAAAACTCCGCCAACCCGGCTGCCGCCCTGCTGGCCTGGCAGGGTTTCATCACCGCCAACCCCGCCAGCGGCCTGCTGGGAGCGGCCCGCCAACGGGTGGATGACTTGTTTGCCCGCTCGGCGCCAATCGAACTGGCCAGCCCGGAAAGCTGCGCCGCACTCAAGGACATGCTGGCCCATGATGTCATCCCCAACCTGGACCAGAACCTGCCCACCCTCCTATACGGTTGCGGGCTGCTGGCCGAGCAGAACCAGGACTATACCTCCGCCGAATATTATTACGAAACTGCACTCAGTAACAACGCCGCCCACCCCCTGGCCTCCCAGATCCAGGGCTCGCTGGCCAGCCTGGTGGTGAACCAGGCCCGCGCGGCCAATGCCCCTGAATTGCCGCCACCTTCCCCCAGTGGGACGACTGTGGCTGGATCGACCGTGGTGGTCATCCAGAATGACTCACCCGATGCGCTGCGGATTTATTTTAGCGGGCCGCAGCCGCTCATCCAGGAATTGCCCGCCTGCCCGGATTGCGTGGATTTCGCCAGTGAACCGCCGGCCTGCCCCGCCAAAGGTCCCATCGGCACCTACACACTCTCCCCGGGGTCCTATGATGTGGTCGTGGAATCCATCAGCGGCGAAGGAGTGGAACCCTTCCGCGGCACCTGGCAGCTGGAGGACGGCATCGAGTTCTACTCCTGCTTCTTCATCATCACCACGCCCGCCCCCTGAGGTGCCCCATGCAGCCTGAAATATTTTATGAAACCATGCGCCGCCTGCACCCGCTGCCTCCTGTAGAACGCCACGCGGCCTTTGCCGACCTGCACCGCCAGGCCCTGGCGGAGTACACCGGCGCGGTCTCCCGCCTGGATGCAGCAAGCGCTGCCCGCCCTTCTTCCGACGGCCGCAGCCTGGCTACAGTGATCGGTCACATCGCCGAGTGGGACCGCTTCATGATCCTGTCCTGCGGGGAAATGCTGGCCGGGCTGGAAAAGCCACAGATGCTGCACGGTCTGCGCGGTTGGTTGGCCCCGGATGGCGCAACGCACACCTTTGAAAACATCGATGATTTCAATGCGTTCCAGTTGGCTCGTCAATCTTCAATGCCCTGGGCGGAAATCCAAGCCACGGCCCTATCCGCTGCCCGCACCCTCTACGCCCTCTTTACAACCCCCGGCCTGCTGGATGCCGCACGCCTGGAGGCTACGGCGCCTGCCCGCCAGCATCTGCCGGACGGGACGAAACTACCCATGCGCGCCGGATGGGTGATCTGGTGGATTGTGATCGAACATGAAGCGGCTGAACACGCCGCCGACCTGGGCATCTAGCGCCCGGTTTTCTCCCCCTGCACCTTCACCCGGCTGAGCAATACCAATCCGAGTAAATTCAAACCAACAGCCGCGCCGGCATTGATCCAGATACCGCCGTTGTACAACCACGGCGCTCCCACCGCGCCCAGTGCACGCCCCAGCGATATGGCCATTACGTTGGCAGCCATCAGGGTCGCCCGCGCCTGCGGCAGCACTTCCGAGACCAGCGGCAGGCTGCTGACGAGCAGGAATTCAAACGACAGGTAGAACAGGAACAGGGCCAGGAAAGCTCCCCACAGCCAGCGCCCCAGCAGGATGAGCGCCACGGCGGAGAGCACATTGCCGATTGCGCCAATCCGCACCGCGGCCGCCTTGCCCACCCGGTCTGCCAGCCAGGTGGAAAGCCCCTCGCCGGTCAGTTCCGAGATGCCAATCAGCGCCGCAGCCGCCCCCAGCGCCCCAATCTGCAGGGAAAATCGGTCCTCCAGCCAGACGCCGAAGAGCAGGTTGATCACCTCGTTGGCAAATACAAAGCACAGCGACATGCCCAGCAAGGTGAAGGCCTGCGGCGAGCGTAAAACCACGCCCAGGCTGGCAAACGGCTTCCCGGCGGCGCTTTCGCGAGGTGGAGCCGGCGGCAACAGGACCGCCAGCAGCACAAACATCAACCCGCCAAAGCCGGCCAGCACCGGGAACGGCCCGCGCCAGCCGCTGGCGGAGATCAATGCCGCCACGGCCGGCACACCCAGGATGGTGCTCAACGACCAGGAAAGCTCAGTCAGGCCCAGCACCAGGCCGCGCCGTTCGTAAGGCACCCGGTCGCCGATATAAGCCTGCATGGCGGGCAGGAAGATATACAGACCGACGCTCATCAACATCATGGAAAGGACAAACAACCCGAAAGCCGAACTGAAAATCGGCACCAGCGTCCCCAGGGTGAAGACGGCCGTGCCCAACAGCATGCTGATCTTGCGGTCGATGCGGTCCGCCAGGGGGGCAATCAACGGGCTGAGCACCCCGGTGAAGGAACGGGCAAACAGGGCCAGCGAGAAGATCTCCAGCGAGACGCCCATTCCCTCGGCAAACACGCTCAGGAACGGGTACATCATCCGCACGGCGGTATTCATCCCCACCCGGTTCAGGATGAAGAGGCTCACTTGCCCGCCAAAGGAACGTTTTTGCGAATCAGGCATGGGAGGTTCAGGCCGGTTTTCGGCCAACCCGGCGCCAGAGCAGGGTGATCCAGGTTCCGGCCAGCACCGCCAGGATCACCAGGATGATGAAAAAGATTTCGATGCGGGTTGCCCCGGAACCGAAGATGGGTGAATCCGGGTGCAGGATGTTCTGCAAATCCCCCAGCACCAGCCAGAGAGTCAGGCCAAAGGCCAGGTTGCCCAACCCGGTGAACCAGGGCGTATCAAACAGGGCCAGTGAAATTTGCAGCAGCAGCCCGGCCACGCCGAAGGCAAAAGGCACCTTCCAGCGCGGCTCATCCAGGAAAAGACCGCCCCAGTTGAGCTGCATCACCCACAACGACATGGGCAGGTAGGTCAGCCAGAAGGTCATCCCGGTTCGGCCGAGCGCCAGGCTCCAGTCCAGCCAGGCCGTCCGCGGGCGCAGCAGGCCGATCAATCCGGCCAGCGCGGCCAGGCCAAAGGCAATCTTGCCCGCCCAGACCCAGGCTCCGTGGAAATATACCACGCGTACTTTTGTGCCCAGGTCCTTTTCCGCCGGGGCCAGCGCTGCAATTAAAACCATCACCCCGATGGTAACCAGCAGGGTGATGATCCATATCCAGGTTGAAGGTTGCGATGATTTCTTCAAGTTAATCAGGCTAATCCGTTGGAAATCAGGTTTTATTCAATCGGCTTGAGCGGACGCTCCGGCAGGTTGGTGAATTCCACCTGCTTTGAATCGTACCGAACCACCCGGCCAGCCCGCTTAAGCCAGTCCATCATGTCATCATCAGCGCGATGGCTGACTTCATGTTCACCGACGCGAATGAAATCCCCGGTATGCACATCCTGATAGACGCCGTCCCCCCAGTCGATCACGACAATACCGTTTTGGAGTACCAGCACCCATTCGCGGGTGATCAGAGTTCCACCAGCCATAATGTTCGGGTTCCTCTTTTATTGTGGTTTCTGTTTTTCGTACACCAACCACCGTTGAAGCAAATCTTCATCAATGAATTTTGCAAAGGTCGTTGCGCGCAGCCTGTTAACCAGTTCATCCTGCGTACCGCACCACAACATCCGCAAGGGACAATCCTCGCCAAATACACAGTCCTTGGGGTCTTGTGTACAGTCGTTCAATCCAATCGGTCCATCAATTGCTTCCACAACCTCCAGGATGGAGATCGCACCCGGATTCTTTTTTAATGCAACCCCACCGTGTGCTCCGCGCGAAGTGGTAATCAAGTTGGCGATGGAGAGTTGGGAGATGATTTTAGCCAAAAATGATGGCGGAATGTGTCTTTCCTCGGCAATCCGGCTGGTAGGTTCTTTCCTGCCAGGCTCCAATCGCGCCAGGTACAACACCGCTCGTAATGCATAGTCGGCTTGGCGTGTAATTTGCATAATGCCTCTTTTTAGTAAAATAGATAAGATTTCTCTAGATATTATGATAATCATAATTAGAGAGAATGCAAGCGACAAGTGATAGAGGTCATTCAACCTTTGTGACTTTTAATAATTCTTTGATGAAGGTATAATTCATTGCGCATTTTTATGGAAAGCAGGAATGATTGATGAAAACAAAGACCGATCTCACCCAGCGCGAATTCTGGAAAAGCGCCTTCAAACCGGATTTTTCCCGCAAAGCCCTGCTGGATTACAGCCTGGTTTTGCTGGGTTCGCTCATCCAGGCCTTGTCCATGCGCCTTTTCCTGATCCCCGCCCAGTTGGTCAGCGGCGGCATCAGCGGTATTGCCCAGATCCTGCATTCCTTCACCACTTGGCCCATTGGTCTGATGGTATTTATTGGCAATATTCCCCTTTTCATCCTCGGCTGGCGTTACCTGGGCGGACCGCGCTTTATTCTGCGTACCGCCCTGGCCATTGCGGCCTTTTCCTTCTTCACGGATTTTCTGGCCCCCTTCCTGCCCCTCAACGGCGTGGTGGATGATATTGTCCTCAATTGCGTCTACGGTGCCCTTTTGCTCGGCATTGGCCTGGGGATCGTCTACCGCGGCCAGGGTACCAGCGGCGGCTCGGATATTCTCGGCCGCATCCTCAACCACCGCCTGGGAATCTCCATCTCCCAGGCTTACCTGATCACCGATACCCTGGTGGTGCTGGCCGGCGGTTTCGCCTTCGGCTGGAAGAACGCCCTGTACGGCCTGGGAGTCATCTACATCAGCGGCCTGGCTGCCGAGGCTGCCTCCGAGGGCTCCAGCATCTTCCGCACGGCCATGATCATCACCAGCCAGCCGGATGCAGTCGCCCGGCAGATCATGCAAGAACTCGAGCGCGGCGTCACCATTCTTCCCGGCACGGGCGGTTATACCGGCGCCGAGCGGCCGGTGCTGTACTGCGTCATCACCCGCTCCGAGGTGAACCAGCTCAAGACCCTGGTGCACGAACAGGACCCGCGCGCCTTCATGGTCATCGGCCAGGCGCACGAAGCGCTGGGGGAAGGTTTCCGCCCCTTCAAGGAAGGAATTTGATCGCATGGGGGTTGAAGGTCGCAGAGATGGATTAATCCAAGACCTCCAGGCAGCCCGGGCTGCGGTTTTACAGGCCGTCTCCCGCGTGCCTCCCGGGGCAGCGGAGGTCATCTTCCTGGGCACCTGGTCCATCAAGGATCTGCTGGCCCACCTGGAAGGCTGGGATTACACCAACCTGCAGTCCGTCCGGGAAATCCTGGCCGGTCAGCCGCCAACCTTTTTCCAGTTCCACGATAAGGATTGGCAAAGTTATAACGCCCGCCTGGTGCAGCAATTCCAGCGTGATTCCATGACTGACCTCCTGGCCGACCTGGCAGCCTCCCATCAGGAGTTGATCACCTACCTGCAGACCATCCCCGCCAGGGATTTAACGACCGGCAAGGTTGCCTGCCCCAACGGACGTACCATCACCATTCGGAACCTGCTGACGGCGGAGACTCGTGATGAGATCGAACACGCCCGCCAGGTCAACGCCTTTTTTCAACCTTGATCCACTCCCCCTATCCAATCGCCGCCCGCAGGCGGCGGGAAAGGGCTGAAAACTCCGCTGAATAACGCACTTCCTCGGTGCGCGGCCGCGCCAGTGGAACGGGCAACTCCAGGTGAATTTTGCCCGGCCTGGGCGAGAAAACCAGCACCCGGTCGGCCAGCAATAACGCCTCGGAGATGGAATGGGTGACCATGATCACCGTCGTCTGGCGCGCCTGCCACAGGTTGAGCAGCTCCGCGCTCATCCGCTCGCGGGTCAGGGCATCCAGCGCGCCGAACGGCTCATCCAGCAGCAGCAAGTCCGGGTCCTGGATCAAGGCCCGCGCAATCGCCACCCGCTGCGCCATTCCACCGGAAAGCTCGGCCGGGTAGGATTTCTCAAAACCCTGCAAACCCATGGTCAGCACCTGCTCCACCGCCCGGGCAGTCGCCTCTTCGGCCGGCACGCCTTGCAATTCCAGCGGCAGGGTGATGTTTTCCAGCACCGTGCGCCAGGGCATCAGGTTGGCCTGCTGGAAGACAAAGCCAATCCGCGGCTGACTGCCTCCGCGGTATTCCACCCGCCCGTGCAGCGGTGGAATGATCCCGGCCAGCACCCGCAGCAGGGTGGATTTACCGCTGCCGGAAGGCCCCAGCACGCACAGGAATTCACGCTCCGCCGCGCTGAAACTGATGTTCGCCAGAGCACGCAGACCCTCCCCGCCGTCCGGATAGGTGACGCTCAGGTTCTGCACGCTGACAAACGGCATCTCACTCAAGGTAGAAACGCTCCGCTGAATGCCTGACTCAAATCCAACGGGGTGGAAAGCAGTCCCATATCCAGCAGGATGTTCTGCATGTTCTGCCAGGCTTGCGGATTCATCGCACCGGCCTTGTCCGTCTGCCACAACTCGATCGAGGTCGTCAGCACCTGCATCTGGACGGCCTGATCAGCCTGGGCCAGCCCTTCCACGTACTTTTTGCTGATTTCAAATGCCTCCTCCGGGTTGGCTGCCGCCGCCTGGATGCCCTGCCAGGTGGCCTTGACCATCCGGCGCACCAGGTCCGGGTTCTCTTTGATCGTTTTTTCATTAGTGATCAAGCCGTTGCCCACCAGTTCCAGGTAATCCGCCACGCGCAGCACGTCCACGCTGGCGCCGCTGGCCCGCAATTGAATCGGTTCATTGGCAACATAAATGACGCCCGCCTGCTCCTGTTTGGCGGTCAGCGCTTCCACCTGGTTGAACCCGATGGAGTCCAGGGTTACATCCGTTTCCTTCAGCCCGCCGGCCTGCAGCAAAGCGCGCAGGCCGATGTAACTGGCCCCGTACAATCCGGGGATGCCAATCTTCCGCCCGCGCAATTCCGCCGGAGTGCGGATGCCCTGCTCGGAGAAAGACGCCACGCCCACCGGGTACTGTTGGTACCAGGTCAGCACATAGACCAGGGGCAGTTCCTGCGCCCGGCCCAGCAGCACCTGCTCGCCGGAAACCATGGCAAATTGCAATTCGTTTGCCCCCACCAGCGTGGTGGCATCCGTTTCGTAGGAATAATCCAGGTCAAGCTCAATCCCCTGGGCGCTGTAAAAGCCCTTCTCCATCGCCACGTACAGCGGGGCGAATTGCACATTGGGGATATATCCAACCGGCAGGCGGACCTTGACCAGGTCACCTGCGGTAGGGGCCTGGGTGGCCGCCGGGGTGCAGCCCGCCAGGGAAAGAGCAACCATCAGGAAAAAGAAGAGAGCTTTTTGACGCATGGAGAGAACACCTCACGAGGGAATGGTATGCCGCTGCCAGGCCAGCCAGCGGCGCTCGGCCAGCACCACCAGGCCGTACAGCCCGATCGCCAGCAGGATTAACGAAAAAACCGCCACGAAGACCAGCGCCGTATCATACTGCCCGCGGCCCACGTTGACCAGGAAGCCCAACCCGCGGTCGGAACCGACAAATTCACCCACCACTGCCCCGATGACCGAAAGCGTGGCGCCGATCCTCAGGCCGCCGAGAAACACCGGCAAGGCCGCCGGGATTTCCAGGTAGCGCAGCATCTGGCGGCGGTCCGCCCGCAGGGAATGCATCAGTTCGCGCAGTTCCTTGGGCACCGCCCGCAGGCCGACGATGGTGTTGACCAGCACCGGGAAGAAGACGATCAGGGCGCAGATGATCACCTTGGAGCCCATCCCCGGCCCCAACCAGATGACCAGCAGGGGGGCGATGGCCACCACCGGCACGGCCTGGCTGGCCACCAGGTAGGGGGAGAGCAGCTTTTCCAGCATCCGCGAGCGCGCCAGGGCATACCCCAGCAAGGTGGCAAGGATCACTCCCAGGCTCATCCCCAGTACCACCTCCAGCAGGGTGAAGGCCGCATTGCGCAGCAGGCTACCGTCGAGCAGCGCCTGCCAGCCTCGCTGTGCCACCCGTTCCGGCGAGGGCAGCATATATTCCGGCAGGTTCCCCCAGCGGGCAAGCGCTTCCCAGAGGAGCAGCAGGAGGACGATGGAAGCCGGCAGCAGCCAGCGCCCGAATTTCTTCAGAAATGGTTTGAAATGATAAGATAGGTGAATTTCCATACAAAAACCCCGCCGTCATAGACTTCGGGGCTGGGACCTGACCGTCGGCAGGCAGGCAAACAACGCGCTTTACCGGCCGCTCCTTCTTTCATCCGGACTGTACCGTCGGCCCCGGTATTTCACCGGGTCATGCGCTTCTTATCGCGCTCGTGGGCTTTCACCACCGATCGGGAATTGGGAGGATCTTCCTCCCGCACCCTGCCCCGAAGAGAGACTGGCAGGGGTAGTATATGCCCGCCGGCACGGGATGTCAAGCGTTCCAGGGCGGCAGCGGATTCGCTCCGGGGCGGCAGCACCTTCCAGGTGATGTAAAGATAGAACGCCAGGCCGGTCAGACCGGTCAGGAAACCGGCAACGCCTGTGATTCGCGGAATCGACTTATTTTCCATCAGTGCGGTGAGTAAAATGCCCACCAGGAAAACGAACGGCGTCCCCAGCACCCAGGTCTCGAGCCCCTTTCTCAGGCCGGCGGGTTCCTCCAGGATGACTGAAAATAACAGGAAGGGAAAGATCACCACCATCATATGGATGTGCGAGTGCCAGGTGAAGGCGCAGGAGATTGCAAAGACGCCCATCAGCGTGTTGACCCACTGCGGGCTGCCAAACTTTGGCTGCTTGAGCAGCAGCAGGACCCAGGCAACCAGCGAAAGGGACATGCCCAGCCCGGTCAGCCACCAACCGGCAGACGTGTGAAAGATCTGGTTAAGGTGAAGCCCCAGCATGCGCCAGTTCACCATGGACCCTGGATTGGTATTGATGGGCAGCGGGGTGTTGCCAATCCAGAGATTCACCATCGCAAGAATCCCCTGCCAGCCGGTTAGTAGAGCAGAGGAAGTCACGATGACTGCCGTTGAAATAGTAAATCCCCATAGTACTTTCCAGTTTTTCAACAATAGCAGGGCGGGTAGAACCAGCAACAGCAGCGGCGGCTTGAGCATCAGCCCGCCCAGCCAGAGCCCGCACAGCCACGGTTTTTCCTCCAGGGCCGCCCGGATCAGCTCACCGCTGCAGATGATCAGCACAAGCCCCATCTGTCCCATGAAGAGATTGGCGCATACGGCGGGGGAGAGCATGAGAAAAACCAAAATGCCCTTCAAATTGGGCTGTAGGCCCAGTTTTTGAGCTACCTTCCGGGCAAAGGTAAACAAGTAACCGACGATTGCAAGTGAATTAAAGGCCAGCCAGACCCAGTATCCGGTCCCGGGGTCCATCCTGGAAATGAATTTGAACGGCAGCAGGTAGATATCCAGGTAGGCGGCTGGGATCAGGCTGGTTGTCGATGAAGAACCCGGAGAGCCGTGGAGTGCCTGGCTCTGGACCTGGCTTAGTAATTCAAGATCGTAGATGTGGTGAAATCCATATTGGTCGGCTATTTTACCGACGCTCCAGTACGCAAAGAAATCTCCGCCCGCCCCTTTCAATAACCCCACGATGCGCAAGGCCATCACCAGGTACGCCAGGTAAAAAAGGAGAACCAGCAGGAGAGCCAGTCTCCTCCATGCGCTTGAGGCTAACCCGCGAAACGGCCTATGCATCGCAACTTCCGTTGATCCATCTCTGGTTTGGTATTTTCGAGAAAATGGGCGGCCTGAGCAGGCCGCCCAACAATTGATCCTTTATGCGCGCCGGTCGAGGTGCGCGCCGTTACTGGCAATCACCTTGCTGTACCAGGCCGCCGAGTCCTTGGGAATCCGTTCCAGCGTCTGGTAATCCACGTACACCAGTCCGAAGCGCTGTCGGTAGCCCTCGGCCCATTCAAAGTTATCCATCAGCGACCAGTGGAAATAACCCAGCATCTCCACCCCTTCCCGCGCCGCCCGGCGCAGTTGGATCAGGTAGCGGCGGGTGAAATCAATCCGCTGCGGGTCGTGCACCTTGCCGTCCATGCTGATCCAATCCTGGTTGGAGAGGCCGTTTTCCGTGATGACGATCGGCAGGCCATAGCGCTCCCACAGGAACCTGGGATGCCAGTATAACGACTCGGGCGTCACCGGCCACTGGAACAGCGTGCGCGGACAGCCGGGAGCAAATTCCACCTCTTCCGGGCCGTTTTCCCCGGCCCGCACCATCCGGCTGTTGTAGATATTGACGCCCAGGAAATCCAACGGCTGATTCATGATCTTCAAATCTTCCAGGTCCAACCCGGCCAGGGCGTGGGCATTGTGTTCCAGCCAATCCTGCGGCAGGCGCCCGCGCAGCATCGGCTCCAGCCAGAAGGTGGTGGCCCAAAAGCTTTCATCTCCGGCATAAAAGACCTTCTGGCGGGCTGCTTCCACGTCCTCCGGGTTACCCGTGGCCGGGAAAAAGCTGGAGCTGACCAGGGCCAGGCCGATCTGCGCCTCCGGTACAACCGCCCGCAGGGCCTGGACGCTGCGCCCGTGGCCCTTCATCAGGTGAAAGGCCGCCCGGACAAGCTCCGGAAACGCCAGTTGATCGCCGGGGGCATGTTCCCCGGTCTGCATCCCCAGGCTGATTGTGCAGGGCGGTTCATTGATGGTCATCCAATGCTTCACCCGGTCGCCCAGGCGCCGCCCAACCAGGTCGGCATATTCGGCGAACCACTCCGGGCTGAAGCGGTTGAGCCAGCCGCCGCGGTAATACAGTTCCAGGGGCAAATCCCAGTGGTAAAGCGTGGCCCACGGGGTGATCTCCGCAGAAAGCAGTTCATCCACCAGGCGGTCGTAGAAATCCAGTCCAGCCGGGTTCGGCTCACCGGTTCCATTCGACAGCACGCGCGGCCAGGAGATGGAAAAGCGGTAGGCCTGCAGGCCGATTTGCTTCATTAGCGCCACATCATCCCGAAAGCGGTGGTAGTGGTCGCAGGCCACATCCCCCGTGTGACCTTCATATACTTTACCGGGTTTGCGGCACATCATATCCCAGATGGACGGCCCCCGCCCGTCTTCGTTCGCCGCCCCCTCCACCTGGTAGGATGCGGTGGCGCTGCCCCAGACAAAACCCTGCGGAAATTGTGTCATAACCATCCCTCCAATTATTCGATTAATACTTCATCCAGGCCGCGCTTGGGCACGTGATGCACCCCGCTCTCATCACGGTAGTACCGGATGTTGCCGTCTTCGCTGATCGGCTCCAGCACAACCTGCTCGATGGGCTTGCCCAGGGCAAGGACCAGCAATATCTCATAATTTTCCGAAACCCCCAGCGAGGCAGCCAGCAGCGGCCGGTTGACCGAACCGATGATGCAGCCGCCCAGGCCGCGCTCCACCGCGCCCAGCAGGATCGTCTGGGCGGCAATGCCGGGGTCAATGCCAAAATTTGTTGCCAGGCGCCTATCTCCCAGCACCACGATGTAGCCGGTTGGGCGTTCGTTCTCGGCCGGGCCGCCCCAATCCTTCAGGTAACCCGCCCAGGCCAGGCAGGCAAAGATCAGGTTGTTGCGTTCCGGGGTATAGGCAATCAGGTATTTCAACGGCTGCAGGTTGCGGCCGGAGGGAATAAAGCGCGCCAGGTCAATCAGTTCCACCAGCGTCTGGCGGGGAATGGGAATATTCCCGTCAAAGCGGCGGTAGGAGCGGTTTTTCAAAACCAGGTCACGAAACATGGGCTACCTCCCTGTTAATAATAAAAGCGGGGGCACAGATGGTTTTCCGGTTTAATCATACCAGAAAATCTCCGTGCTCCCGCTTTTCAAAAGCGGAAATTAAGATTTAGGCTTCGTCTTCGCGCGAGCGCAGGTGCGGGAAGAGCAGCACCTCGCGGATACTGTGTCGGCCGGTCATCAGCATGATCAGGCGGTCAACTCCCATGCCAAAACCGCCGCAAGGTGGCATGCCGTAGGACATGGCGCGCAGGTAATCCTCGTCCATCGGGTGGCGTTCTTCATCATCTGCAGCGTAAGCCCGCCCCATTTCCAGGAAGCGCGCCTCCTGCTCCAGCGGATCATTCAACTCTGTGAAGGCGTTGCACAGCTCCATCCCGCCAATGAAGCCCTCAAACCGCTCCACCGTGGTCGGGTCGCCGGGCATATTCTTGGCCAGTGGGGAAATATCCCGCGGGTAGTTATATAGGAAAGTCGGCTGGATGAAGGTCGGCTCCAGGTAATCGCCCAGCAGGGCATCGATCAGCTTGCCGCGCGGCGTGCCGGGTTTGACCGGAATGTTGCGGGCGCGCATGGCTTCGGCCAGGCTGTCCGCATCCGGGTAGGCGTTGATGTCAATTCCGGTCGTATCGATCAGGCCCTGGCGCAGCTCCACCCGCTTCCACGGCGGATTCATGTCAATCTCTTGCCCGTCAAAGTGCAGGATGCGCGTACCCAGCACGGCATCACATACAAAAGCCAGCATCTCCTCGGTCAGTGCCATCACCTTCAGGTAATCGGCATACGCCCAGTAGTATTCCAACTGGGTGAATTCCGGGTTGTGCTTGAAGCTGACGCCCTCGTTGCGGAAATCCCGCCCGATCTCATATACTCGATCTAGCGAACCGACCAGCAGCCGCTTGAGATAAAGCTCAAAGGAAATGCGCAGGTACAGGTCCTGCTTGAGTTGATTGTGGTGGGTGATGAAGGGCTTGGCCGCCGCTCCGCCGTAAATCGGCTGCAGGATCGGGGTCTCCACCTCCAGGAAATCGCGCTCATCCAAAAAGCGGCGCAGGGCGGTCACGGTGCGGGCGCGGGTGATGAACACCTGGCGCACTTCCGGGTTGACGGCCAGGTCAGCGTAGCGCTGGCGGTAGCGCGTCTCCGGGTCGGTCAGTCCGGCGTGGCGAATGGTCACCCCGTCGACCACCTCGTCCTTGGCGGCCGGCAGGGGGGTGATGCTCTTGGCCAGCATCTGGAATTCATGCACGTGCAGGGTCACCTCGCCGGTACGGGTGCGGAACATCACCCCGGAGGCCTGGAGATAGTCGCCCAGGTCGTAATCCTCACGCAGGGCCTGCATGCCCGCCTCACCCACTTCGTTCAGGCGGAAAAAGAGCTGCACCTTGCCGCTGCCGTCCTCCACGTGTCCGAAGGTCACCTTGCCCATCGGGCGCAGCGAACGCAGGCGGCCGGCCAGGGTCACCTGGATGGGATCGCTGCTGCCGGCGCTTTCAGCCGCCAGGAAAGCATCCACGGCTTGCTGAACGGAGTGGGTCGGGTTGGCCCGGGTTGGATACGGCTCCACGCCGCGCTGGCGCATGGCCTGCATTTTTTGGACGCGAATTTGTTCTAGATCAGAGAGTTCCATGGTTGATTCCTTGGCTCAAATTTTCAAATATCTCATAAAAAAAGCCCCGTCCGCTGATACAGGGCGGGGCAGGTTCACTTTTTTTAATCCGTCAGTCCACCTTGAGGACTATGACGACAAACACCCCGCCTGGTGCATCGACCTGCACCTGGTCTCCAGGCTTCTTATTCAGCAGCGCTTTACCCAGCGGGGATTCGTTGGAAATGCGTCCCTTGGCGGGATCGGCTTCCGCCGCGCCCACGATGGTATACGTTTCAGCCGGCAAGCCCTCTTCCTGGACGGTCACCGTGCTGCCCACCTGAATCAAGTCCGCCGCCGGCGGGTTGCCCTCAATCACGCGGGCACTGGCCAGCAACACTTCCAATTCCTTGATCCGTCCTTCCAGGAAAGCCTGTTCGTTCTTGGCGGCTTCGTATTCGGCGTTCTCAATCAGTTCGCCGCCTTCCATGGCCTCATGCAGGCGGTCGGCAACTTCCTTGCGCTTTTCGGTACGCAAATAATCCAGCTCCTGCTGTAGCTTAAGGAAACCATCTTGGGTTAGGAAGGTTGTGGCCATGAAATGCATCCTTTACTTTGATATGATCGTGAGAAAAAACAGATCGTTTCAGGACTTCTGGGGAAGCAAGGCTTATTAATGAAGAAAAACCACTCCCTGGGGAGCGATTGAAAACGAAAATAATGCCCTGAAGGCCTGAATTTGGATTAATATATCATAAAGTAGCGCCAAATGCAAGCGCTCCCCTACCTGAGTCCCCCTGGGAACCTTTCGGTTGCAAACGAAATCACAGGTCAACTCCATCCCCGGTGCGGGCAAACCCCACCCCGATCTGTGGAGCCAACCGGTTCAGCCGCGCCCGGACCAGGTCGGCGTGACGTTGATCCCACCTCTCATCCGGCTCCCGGCCCACTTCCTCCAGGTGCGCCAGCATGATCCGCGCGGGACGAAAGCCCAGGCAGAAGCGGCAAAATTCTTCCAGCAAAGGCGGATTTTCCAGCCGGGCGCTGCCCCGTCCTAGCCAGACGTGGGCCACCATCCCGGCGATCTCTTTCGGCAGCGGGATGTTAATCTCCCGGTAGGCTCGGGTGTCGCCGGGGAAAAGCCAGGTCTTCCCCTTGAATTCAACCGCATAACCCATGGCCGGAACTCCGCGCAGGGTTCCACCCGGCTCTTGTTCCCAGTGCGCCCCTGGGATGGGCATCACCCGGATGCCATCCAGGGTGATTGGCCGAAAGATTTCTGGCGTAATGATCCGGGCTCTTTCCAGGCCGGTGCGCCGGATCACTTCCAACTGTAGAAAGCCCGGGATCACCCAGCGAATCGGCAGCCGGTGTAAGGCCGAGATCAGGTCAAAATCCAGGTGATCCTTGTGCCGATGAGTCAGCAGGACAAAGGATAAACCTTCCAGGTCTGCAGCCAGGTTTAGCCCATCTGCCTGCCCGAGCCGTCCATATAGGGTGATGGGGTCCATCGCCCAACGGATGCCGGCCGTCTGGAACAGGTAATTTGCCGCATAGACCAGCCACATCCGGTCTCCATCCCGACAGGATTTCCACTCGCGGATAATATTCTTCCATAGGGTCGGGTATTCCTCCAGCAGGACCTGGCGGGGCGAGGTGGTAAAGGTCAAGTTATCCGGGCTGGGTTCCATGGTCGTAATGTTGGCGGATGAATTCCTCCACTTCAACGATGGAGCGGTTGAACGGACCCGGATTTTCCATCTTAAGGCTGGTGACTGCTGCCGCCCAGATCCCCGCCTGCAGAGGGGATTTATTCGTCCGCACAGCCATATAACTCCCGATGCAGGTATCACCCCGCCCGCTGCGCCCAGTCAGGCGCGCCGGGTGAAATCTCAAATCATAAAACTCGCCATCTGCATGGATGAGAACACCGTCCTTGTGCGTGAGCACGATCTCACGCGGGCCCAGGCTGGCATAGAAGCGGGCTGCCCGGTAAATATCGGTTTCACCTGTCAGAAATTCTGCCTCCACGGCGTCACTCTTGACGACATCAATCATCTGCAGGGTGGCTTTCATCTCCTCCCAGGGTTCATACTTCAATTCCTGCCCGCGTAGGACGCGCACAAAACCCTGCATATCCGCCGCCAGGCGCATGTTTTTCTCCTTCAATGCACAGAGGACATCCAGCCCCACCTCACCCCGCAGGCTGGAACCTATTACGGCTGCCCGGGCGGAAATGGAGACCATTTCCTCCCCATCAAAGGGTTCAGCGATCGCTGCCACCGAGAGCGTGCGGGTGTCCGGGTCTGTGGTCGGGTAATACAACTGCATCAGGGTGGATTGCGGGGAATACTTCACATAGCAAGGGATGCCTGATTGTTCGATTCGGTCGATCACATATTGATCGTTCTTTGCCAGGTGAGTGACCAGGGCAACTTTCGCCCCCAGGCGGGCAGCCGCCTGGACGGCATAATGCGCTCCCCCACCGTCCACATGGGTGGTACCGGTGACAGGGTGGATGATGGTATCCTTGGTGTAGTTCCCAATATAGATTACGTCATAAGTCATGCAATCAGCCCTCGATTTTCTTTTTCGATGATTTAGTCCGGTTTTATGGAATAAGGTGGATAAGCAGCCAGTACACGCCCGATCCAACCAGCGCCGTGGATGGAATGGTAAGCAGCCAGGCCGTCGCGATTTCCCCGGCCACCCCCCAACGCACCTTGCTCAGACGCTCAGCCGAGCCCACGCCCATGATGGCCGAGCTGACCACTTGCGATGTACTGACCGGGCCACCCAGGAGAGAGGCTGTGAGAATCACCAGGGCGGAAGATAGTTGTGAGGCAAAGCCGTCCACCGGCTTGATCTTGTAAAATTTGCCACCCAGGGTGCGGATCAAACGCCAGCTGCCAATGGAGGTTCCAATTGCAATGGCGCCGGCACAAGCCAGGATGACCCAGGTGGGCACCTGGAAGGTCTTGATCTGCCCGCTGATCAACAAAGCCAGGGTGATGATGCCCATGGATTTCTGGGCATCGTTTGCGCCGTGGCTCAAGGCCAGTGCAATTCCGGTGAGGATTTGCCCGCGCCGGAACAACCCATTGACGCGGGGGGATGCATTCCAGGTTAGGATGAGGATGAACCGCAGGACCAGAAAACCGATAATAATGCCAATGATCGGGGAAGCAAACAACGAGACTACGACCTTCGTCAGGCCGCTCAACTTAATCGATTGCCAGCCCGCCGCCATCATGACGGAGCCGATAAAGCCGCCGATCAGGGCGTGCGAAGAACTGCTGGGAAAGCCAAGCGTCCGGGCCAGCATATTCCAGCAGATGGCTGCCACCAGGGCCGCAATCAGCACCTTGATACTGATCACTTCCGCTGCAACAATTTCATGCCCAATCGTCGTAGCCACGGCCACGCCAAAAATAAACGGCCCACAGAATTCGGCGATGGCTGTCATGGTCAGCGCAATCCGCGGTCGAACCGCCCGGGAAGAAATCATGGGAGCAACGATATTGCTCGAATCATTCATCCCATTCAACAGGTCAAACCCGAGGGCAAGAACAATGACAATAATGGTTAGAACAGACATTGCTCAGGCAGTCTTGACCACAATATCGGCGATGACATTGGCGGCTTCGTCGCCCCGATCCGCCGCATTGCTCAGGTGGCGGTAGACCTCGCGCTGCTTCAGCATCTTCATGATGTGCTTCGTGTCTTCCGCCCCCTGGAACAAGTCTGCCAGGGCTTCACGGTATACATCCTCCACCCGGTTTTCCAAAGCCTTTGCGCGCTGGGCATGCTCGCTGGCCACACCGGGATGATCGGACAAGCGATCCACGGCTTGCAGCAGTTCATTGGAGGCATCCCGCAGCAGGGAGGCAATCCGCTGCATGAAGGGGGTGGGCTTCACTTTAAGGATTTCCATCTCATTCAACGTGCTGTAGGCGTAATCCAGCACGTCGTCAATCGCCCGTGAAAGGGCAAAGATATCCTCGCGGTCAAACGGTGTGACGAAGGTCTTATTCAACTCATAAATCAGGATCCGGCGCACCTCGTCCGCTTCCTTCTCCTTCTTGATCAACTCCACCGCGGCTCCCTGCTGGCCGTCCATGTATGCCTTCAGGGCATCCAAGCCTTCCACGGTAATCGCTGCCTGGTCGTGCATTAGCTTGAGAAAAATGTTCTGGCGTTTCTTGAATAAGCGCAGCATTTTCGCTTCTCCTGGATACTATAGAGTCATTATACAGCCATGTTCATGCAGGACCGCGAGACCCTGCCGGACCTGCTCGGTCGAATTAAAAGTTTGGAATTCACACACCCGGTTGGCTTCCTTCGGCAGGTACCTGGCCACCAGGTCAAAATCCACCGCTCCCAGTCCGGGAGCGTAATGGTCCGTCACGCCAATCACATCATGCAGGTGGGTGCCGATGATCCGGCTGGAGAACCGCTCCAACCACTCCAAGAACGGGAAAAAGCCCAGTCGCTCCAAAGTGTAAGCGTGGCCGACATCCAGCACAAAGCCGATCTGCTCCGGGCCACCCATGCCGAGCAGGGTTTCCAACTCATCCGGTACAGGAAATTCCATGAAGTGGTAGCGATTTTCAATTCCCAGGCGTACCTTGCGCGGCGCGGCATACTCCAGCAATTCGCGGATGCTGGTGCAAACCGCCCGGAAATGGGCCGGGGCCAGCCGCTTGCGCTCCTGGCGAAGTTCCTCAACCAGAACCGTGAATTCCGGGGTTTGGTCCTGGCCGTGCTCCACCATATGGCGCAGGCGTTTCTCCAGGTCGCGGGTGGAATTGACCGACCCGGCATGAACGACGATGTAATCCGCTCCCAGACTGTGGGCCAGGTCAATACTCTTCTTGACGGCCTCAACCCCCCGGATGCGCTTTTCCTCGTCCAATGCGGAGATCAGCCAGTCCTTTTCCTTCAGCACGTCCAATGGGATATCCGCCGGGCAGGGCTCGTGGATGCTGCTAACCGGCATGCTGGCCAGGTCGGCCTGTGCCAGGATGGCCGAATTCATCTGGTGATTAAGTTCAATCTTTCTAAAGCCCAGGCGGGCGGCCGCCAGAAAGAAATCCTGCAGGGTGGGCACCTTCTTCCGCACCCACATGGTCGAAAACGCCACATCATACACCGCTTTGTGATTCGCGGGCAGATCAATCCCACCATTCCGGGCCGGGAAGAGCGGCAGCACTTCTGCCAGAGTCTGAATGGTATGATCCGGCGCCAGTTGGGGGGATTTCTCTGCGGTGTGTGCGGTGTCATTTTGAATTAATACGATCCGGGCATAACCCGCTCCCCGCCCGGCAGCCACATCCCGGTCCAGGCGGTCGCCAATGTAGGCGCAGCGCTCCGCTGCCACGCCCATCCGCGCCGCTGCATCCAGCAGAATGGCCGGGTCAGGCTTGCGCTTGCCCACGACGGCGGAAAGGACGACCACTTCAAACAAGCCCGAAATCTCGAGTTCCTTGACCAGGGCCGGCACTTCCACGCTGCTGGTGGTATTGCTGACAATGCCCAGGCGGTAGCCGCGGCGGAAAAGCTCCACCACCACTTCTCGTGTTTGCGGATCCACTGTGCGGGTGCCGGTGGATTCCCGGTAGAGCTGATTGAGAATGATTGCATTCTGGCGCACCATTTCAAGCGGAAACTCCGGCAGCATCCACCTAGACCAGAGGTCCGTCTCATTCAACTCCACCAGGGTATCCTGCGCCCAGGCACGATAGGCATTAAAACGGCGGGTCAGTTTCCGGGAAAATGCAGAAGCATCTCCCTTCAGGTCCAGCACTTCCATTATCCGGGATATAAAAGCGGTGCGCTCCTGCTGATTTTTGGGGATTGAATTTCGCAGGGTGCCGCCAACGTCAAACAATATCGCTTCAATTTCTGCCATCAAATTTCACCTGTATGATTATTTTGAGGTCTGAAAGACCGATAAGGTTGTCAGGTCTTTCAGGTCCGTAAAATTCCTGATAAAGATATCCGCCCGGGCATCCGGGTCAGGGTTGAATGCAAGGGTATACATGCCGGCGGCGCGGGCACCGTCCAGCTCTGAGGCCTTATGTCCAATAAACACCGCCTGGCTGGCGGGTAAATTCAATTGCTTGAGCACTGCCCGATAAAGTGTCATGTCCGGCTTACGTGTGCCAAATTCGCTGGATGAAATGATCGAATCCCAGACGTGCCCGAAACCCTCCCGTTCAAACCAGCGCAGCTTGCTGGATACCGAGTTGGCGGTATCCGTGATAATACCCAGCAGGTATCCCTGCCGTTTCAAATCCAGGAGGGTTTCCGTCACGCCCTCAAAGAAGGTGACATTATCTTCATCCGCCCGCAGCGCGCACAGACCTTCTTCCAAGTCTTCTACGCAGGTAATGCCGTACAGGCGCAGGGTGTGTACCTGGTACTCGGTCTGGCTGATCAGGCCGCGGTAGACCTGGTGCGCCAAGGTTTCCTGCTCCTCGTGATGGTTTTCCAGCAGGTCCATCCCCCGTGAGCGCAAGAATTCCCCGAAGTAGCGCCCCCGCTCCGGCCGATAATACAAAATATCCCCGGCATCAAAGACGCAGGCGCGGATTTCTCCGGCGGGCAGCAAGGCAGCGCGGTTATTTTCGTGCTGGATAATCTCCACCACCTCGCGCATATCGTCAATCACTCGATCGGGGTTCGCCCCCGAATCATCCTCACCATGATCGAAATCATGCCGGATCTGGACAGCCAGGCGGTAACCTGCCCGGCGCGCGCCCAGCACATCCCGGGCGATCCGATCACCCACATACAAGCACTGGCTGGTTGGCGTATCCGCCAGCCGGGCGGCATAATGGAAAATGGCTGGGTCCGGCTTGCGCCGGCCGTATTCGCTGGAACACACCACGGGATCAAAATAACCCCGGATGCCGTATTCACGCAGGTTATAGTCCACCTGGCCCAGGCTGTTGATATTACTGATCAGCCCGATGCGCAGGCCCATCGTTCGCAGGGTCTCCAGCACAGCCGGCATTTCCGGGCGCATCTCCCGCCGATAAAAGCGGGTATCCAGGTAGAACATCAATGCTTCTGATTTTTGTTTCAACCGTCCCGCGTCAAATGGAATATCCCGCAGGATGAACTCGCTCCAGACGCGGTATGTGGGATATTCATCCATCGTCTCAATGGCCAGGTCGTGATACTGCTTCAACCTGGATTCGACCAGGTCGAGCAGCTCCTCATCCGATATTGAGAAATGGATGCCTGTTTCTTCCAACAAAGATCGCAGTCCGGGTGTTGCCTTCAGGCGCAGATCCCTGGTGAACCCAAAGGTTTCGATTGTACCGCCCATATCGAAAAACACCGTTCGTATCGTCATACCACCGCCGCGTTAAGAAAATAACCTGCCTACCACCTGCCTGTCTCACCAGGCGGCATCAACTTTACCATCCAGTTCCTAGTTTAGGTCCGGTCTCCCGGGCACGGTTGGCAGAGCTTCGTGCCCGGGAGTGGATGAGTTGATATGGGATGATTTATTTGCCCAGGTTGAGCAGGTAGAAGTCCCGCGCCTGGATCATGTTGTCATAGGCGTACTGTTCATCGATGAACCAGGTCATGGAGAAGATTTCATCCAGCGTCTTCTGGCCTTCGGGAACCACATAAGTCGAATCCGGGAAGTAAGTCCCGAACTTGGCCCAGGGCTTGCGGCCGTCGGGGCTGGTGATGTACTTGATCCACAACTTGGCCGCATTGGGGTGCGGAGCTTGGTTCAGGATGCCCACGTAACTCTGGGCCTGGATTCCTACTGTCGGGGTGAGGCCCCAGCAGGGCTCAAAGGCCAGGTTGCCGTCCAGCACATCCGGCATATTCGAATAGGAGGTGATCGCCATGTAGCTGTCGGTCATGCCGGGGGTCGCAAAAGCGGAGTCTACTTCATCGCCGCCGGGTTCGGGGATGGGGCCGTTCTGGGCAAAGCGCTTCAGCCACAGCCAACCGGCATCCGGGGTATCGGCATCCAGGACGGGATCCTTGCCGTACAGGGCGACATAAGCCGCCTTCATTTCGTCGGCATGACGGGCAATGGTGATGAGCTTGCTGAGCGTGGAAGCGTCATTCAAAGGATCTTCGATGAAGAACTTTCCCTTCCATTCCGGCTGGGTCAGTTCCCAAATGTTGGTGATGGGGCATTTATCGTTCAGCTCAGAATTGTAGGCAAAGATGCTGGTGCCGAAACGGCTCATCAGGAGGGGCTGGGTGTATTTTTCAGGGGTAACGGCCGCGGTGCTATCGGGCAGGAAGCGCCAGACATACTTGTGGGGCATCACATTACCAACCAGTTCGGCGCCGCCGCTGCTGAACCACACATCACCCGTGAAGGCGCCGGCTTTCTGTTCCTCAACCGTCTTGGTCAGCACATCATCGCCGCCCAGGTCAAAGGCCTGGACCTTGATTTCGGGGTAGAGTTCCATAAAGCTCTCGGCTGCCTTTTCGACCTTGGAGGTATTGGCGTAGACGAGCAGTTCGCCTTCCTTCTTGGCGGCTTCTTCAATCGCAGCCCAGTCCTGTACACCTGTATCATACGGTCCCAACTGGTTGGCTTTTAACCACTCTTCCTGTGCGGTCAGGGTGGGGGCGACCGTGGGTTCGGCCGGGGCAGCCGTGGGTTCGGCAGGTGCAGTTGTGGATTCAGCCGGGGCGGAGGTGGGTTGCACCGGGGCCGCGGTGGGTTGTGAGCAGCCTGCCAGCAGGCTGAGCAGAACAACCAGGACAAAAATCTTTGCAATTGCTTTCATCTTTTTCTCCTTATCAAATAACTTTGATGGAAAATGGTCAGAATGGATTTCAGGGCAGCCTTTCTCTTCAGTGGATAATCCTTCCTCCTTTCATCGATCTGCACTTAAAGGTTGTTAACACTTGCTGATCAAGTCGCCGGTATTCTTGTCGTAAAGATTGATGGTGTCCGGATCGAACTTCAGCCAGATTTTCTCGTCCATCTTCAATTTACTGATCCCCATCACGCGGATGGTCAATTCCACGTTGCCGCGCCGCGCCACCACCGTTGAGTCGGCGCCGGAGGGCAGAACTGAATAGGCCACAAACTCCACTGCATCCCTTTCCGGGGCCGTCACAATGGTGACATCTTCCGGGCGAATCCCAACCACCACTTTCTGGTGCACCCGGTCGCAGTTGACCCGAAAATTGAAATCGCCCAGGTCCACCAGGTTGGGGGCATCTATTTCACCGTCCAGCAAGTTAACCTTTGGATTGCCGATGAAATCGGCCACGAACAGGTTGGCCGGGAAGTGATACACCTTATCCGGAGTATCCATTTGCTGCAGCACGCCTTCCTTCATCACGGCAATATTGGTGGACATGGTCAGGGCTTCCACCTGGTCGTGGGTGACATACACCGTGGTGGCGCCGGATATATGGTGCAGGCGCTTCAACTCAGTCCGCATGTCCATGCGCAGCCGGGCATCCAGGTTGGAGAGCGGTTCATCCATCAGGAAGACCTTGGGCCGGTAGGCCAACATGCGGGCCAGGGCAATCCGCTGCTGCTGGCCGCCGCTCATCTCGCGCGGATAGCGGTCTTCATAACCGTCCATCTGCACCTCGTGCAGGGATTCCTTAACCCGCTTATCCATCTCCGCCTTGGAAAGCTTTTGGATCTCGAGGGCAAAGGTCATATTCTTATACACTGTCATGTGCGGCCAGAGGGCGTAGTTTTGGAAGACCAATCCCAGGTCGCGCGCGCCAGGCGCAAGGGAAATACCCTTTGGGCGCGAGAAAATCAACTTCTCGCCAATATAAATTTCACCTTCATCCGGATCTTCCAACCCGGCGATGCAACGCAACAGGGTGGTTTTTCCGCAGCCGGAAGGGCCGAGCAGGGTCAGGAAGGTGCCCGGTTCCACGGTCAGGTTGACATTATTGACCGCAACCACCTTCCCAAAGCGTTTTGTAATGTTCTTCAGGGTAATTGCAACTGTCATGATTTCCTCTCCTTACATTCCCAGGCCTTTTTTCAGGCTGCCGCCGCGGAAGCGGCTGATGATGAAATTACCAATTAAAACCAGGACAATCAGCAGGATGATGACTGCATTGGCCTGCTGTTCATTCCCATTTTCAATATAGCGCATGGTCATGCTGGCCAGCACCTGGGTGGACGGCGTCACCAGCAGGATGATCAGGGACAATTCGCGCATGGTTGTAATAAAAGTCAGCAAAAAGCCGGAAACAAAACCGGTACTGGTCAGCGGGAAAATGATCCGCTTGAAGCGCTGCCAGGGGTTTGCCCCGGCAATGGCGGCTGCCTCTTCCAGCTCCCTGCCCACCTGCAGCATGGCTGACACACCGCTGCGGGCGGAATATGGAATATGCTTGGCCACCGAAACCACCACCAGCAGGGCAAAGGTGCCGTAGAGCGGCGGGATGGGGCCAACCGGCTTGGTGAACATGGAGATATACACGGCACCAAAAGCAATCCCGGGGATGACATATGGAATAAAGGCGATCTGCTCCACGATCTTGGATAATCGTGTACCGCGCCCCTTGACGATGGCGTACCCCAGGATCACCCCCAGCAGGGCGGTAAAGAGCGCCGTGAACAGCGAAAGCCGGATGGAATTCCATGCACCCAGGTAGATCTTTGGATTCAATAATACGCCCGGCTCACCGCTGTTAATTTTCAGGTCACTTTGCCCGATCCAGTGGGCCAGGGTGAAATTGCTCAGGCTGTAATTCCCGGTGCGCAGCATAAAGGTGCTGTAAGTGAGCAGGGTCAGTGGAAGGACGGCGATGATGAACTGGAAAACCACCACGATGGCGGTGATCAAGCCTTTAAAGTTGCGCAGCTTGACTTTTTGGGACATAAAGCCGCGCCCGCCGATCGTTTCGTAACTCTTACGCGTCCCCACCAGTTTCTGGTTCAGCATCACCGTGGTCATCGCAAACAGGATTAGCACAATCGCCAGCACGAACCCATTCCCGTAATCTCCAATCCCGGTATTGGAACGTAGCATGGTGGAAAGCGTGTAATACCGAATGGGTACACCCAGCACGTTCGGGCCTCCGAATGTACCCATCGTCTTGGAAAAGGTCATAATGAAACCAGAAGCCAGCGCCGGCACCACCAGTGGGAAGGTGATCTTGCGCATGATGCGCCAGCGGCCTGCCCCGGCCAGTTCGCCAGCTTCTTCCAGCGATGAATCAATCGATAGCAGGGCTGCGGAAACAAACAGGAAGAAGAAGGTGTAGTAGTGCAAGGCGCTGCTGACGATGATCGGGAAAGGCCCGTAGGCCAGCCAGTCGGGCGGCGGAGTTCCCAGCACATATTCCAGCAAACCTGGCGTGCCCCCGGAAGTTCGATTTTTAAACATCACCGTCCAGGCCATGGCGATCGTCCACGATGGCATGATATAGGGGATGGTGGCCAGCGTGTGAATGGTGTTCCGCCCCGGCAGATCCGTCCGCACGACCAGCCAGGCCATCACACCCCCGATTGCCATCGCCAGAGCGGTTGCTCCCAGCGAGACGGTCAGCGAGTGCAGCAGCGGCTCATAAGTCATGATCCGGCTGATCTTGCTGGCCAGCATGCGCAGCCAGTGATAGAGAGTAAAATCGCCGATGTTGACATCCTTCAACACCCGCAAATCACTTTCCTGGACGGTAAAAGTGGTGATGATCATGCGGTACAGCGGGATAATAACCATGTACACCATCACCGCCAGCATGATGATGGACAGGATCACCTGCGGACTGGATAACCAGCGCCATAATCGCCGCAGTGCTGCAATCCTTTTCATGGACGGGGAAGGTTTTATTTCTGTAACTCCTGCCATTATGACTCTCCTGTTTCTGTGCGATTTATTAGGTCTCAGAAAGCCCTAGCATGCGGGATCTACCCACTGTTTTTATAAAATTCGCCCATCCACCAATAAAAATCAGGCAGAAATATTGAAGCAGGATCAGCGTAACATTATTGCCCTGAATTACTGATCACCTGGTATCGGTCGCGCAAGTCATCCAGACGGTCCAGGGTGAAGAGGGCCTGGTCAGATTCATCCTGGGCCAGGGCCAGCAGCATGGAATTAACAATAGTCATCGGCACGACAATCGAGTGAAAACCGGAAATCGGCCCGCGCTTGGCCGAGAGAACCACATCGGCTTTATCCCCCACCAGAGGACCTAGCGTATCGGTGATCATGATCACCTTGCAGTGCACATCCCTGGCATAATCCAGGATCAACTGCAACGCCGGTGTCACATCAAAGAAACAGAAGACTACCAGCAAGTCCTGTTCGTTCATCAGCAGCAGCGGCTCCAGGAATTCCCGCCCGGAAGTGATTAGCGGGATGACCTGGTGCCCGTATCGAACCAGGCGCAACTGCATCAAATCCACCAGCGAAACAGACGGTCCCAGCCCGAAGACGAACACCCGCGAATGGGTGCGCAGTAAATCCTCTGCCTGGTGCAGGGCTTTGCGGTCCACGGATTCAAGCGCCTGGGTCAGGTAGTCAATTTCCGAAGCCACCAGGCGGTCAAAAATATCGCCCGCCTCGCGCAAATCATCCAGGCGGGTGCGCAGGCGTGCGGAGTGGGTCACGCGGTTGCGGAAGGCAGTCTGCAAGCTATTGCGCATGGATGGGTAGCTCGGAAAACCCATGCTGCGGGCAAAGCGCACCATGGTCGCCTCGCTCACACCCAGCTTTTCGGCTACTTCAGCAGCGGAAAGAAAGGCGCTCTCCTCAGGATTCTTGCGGACGTAATTGGCGATCCTCTTCTCACTCTTGGTCAGCGAGCTAAATCGCTCTGTGATCAACTGGCTGAAGTCAACCATCAGACCGGAATCCTTTTTCATGGCAGCACCTCCTTTTGTAAGTAGTATAGCATTATTTCCAAAAATAAAATCTTACTTTCATCACCACTTTTTCAGTAATTGAATAAATTCCGGAGTCAGCCACAATGCCCCGCCGGTGGTATCCACCAGAATGTCGCACACCTCCATCTGCGGGCGGTAGGCAATTTCTGCCATGATGAATTGGTCCTTGAAGTAGCGGTTGCGAAAATAGGTTGGCTCGTATTTCTTGCGGATGTCAATATCCCGCCGCCATTTGCGTTTCAAGCGGATGGGATCATCGGTCAGATACACCACCTTGATCCCGATCAGGTGCATGGCTTCCTCATACAGGAAGGGGAAATTGCCTTCGATAAAAATGATATCCGCCGGTTCCACCACCACTGGCCGGGCCCCGGGCTTAAGGTTGCCCTGCTCATCATGGCTGGAGGTGGCGTTGATCGTATCGTAATGCGGAATGACGATCCGCTTGCCCTGACAGATATCCTCCAGGCTGCGGATGAATAGGTCAAAGTGGTAAGCGCGCTTACCCTGGGTGAAAATGCCCTTGCGCTCCCGTTCATCCCGGTCAGTCAGGAAATTATCCAGTTCCACCGAGGTGGTCCGTTGGCCGCCGGCTTCAAAGGCCTCGCGCAAGCGGTCAACGATCTCGGTTTTGCCGGCCGCAGTCTGACCCGCTATGGCCAACAGGATCGGCGTACCCTTGATCCGGATCAGGTCCTTAACCAGGCGGATAAAGGTTTCGTCCAGTTCCAGGTTGGCCTGCTTGAATTCCTTGTAACCAACGCTGTCCACCCTGTTGAAGACCAGTTGGTTGCGGCCAAAGGTGCGATAAGGCTGTCCGCCAAGGTGAGCTCGAATATTTTCCGTCAGGTATTCCGTGCGGTGCAGGAAGAAAAAGCCGCGGATATCGAAGTAAAAATGCCGTTTCACCCACTCCACCGGGTAAGCCCCCGTGGCCAACCCCACCAGCAGCATTTGCGCAAGGTGTCGGATCGGCGCATCCAGCACAATCTGCCCATCGTGGCGGGGCTTGATCTGGATGCTGTCATAAAAAGCCCGGTTTTCCACCAGGGCTTCAATTTCGGGCATGGTGTCCAGCGTCACGCTTCCCCAGCCATTTTCCGGTTCCAGGTTATTAAGGGCGTAGCGGAATTCGTAGAGTTCCATCATCTCTACCCCGCAGTCCAGCTTCAGCATCTGCTCAAACAGCCTGGCCGCAAACTGCGGGATATCGTTTAGATCCGTCACAAAGGCCATGCGTTTCTATCCTCCGTACTTGGCAATCCGCCCGGCATTGGCCAGGGCAATCGGCATCACCTGCGTAGCTGGCAGCACCCCCAGGCTGCCGTGCTGGCAGGCCCGCTCGCCAAACCGGTCAATCTGGTCAGGCCGGACGTATTTCGAGTAGATCAGCAGCGGCACCGGGTGCCACGAATGAGCTTTCATCACAGCCGGCGTGGAGTGATCTCCGCCGACGATAAAAACATCCGGCCTCAGGGCCAGCATGCGCGGGATGACTTCGTCCACACTTTCAATCACGCGCACCTTGCCGTCAAAATCACCCAACTCACCGCAAATATCAGTCTGTTTGACGTGCACATAGAAGAAATCAAAATCGTTCCAGGCCTTTTCCAGCGTATCCAGTTGGTCATTGAGCGTCAGGCCGCCCACCTCCAAAACCTCCATGCCCGCCAGGCGTGCCACGCCCTTATACATGCCGTTAATGGCGATGGCTGCCGCTTTCAGGCTGTATTTCTCCGAGTAGGGCGGAATTACCGGCAGGCAGTCGTACCCACGCAGGGTGATCCCATTTCCAATCGGCTCATCCTTCAACAGGCGCCGGGCTTCTGCGATGAATTGATTCACAACCTGCGCGCTGCGTTCCGCTTCGGGAACCAGGGGGCGGACCTCCAGCGGGCGAATCCCGTTCTTCTGCGGATCGGAATCCGAGATGGCCGGAGAAAGCCCTTCGCCGCGCATGACGAACGCCAGGCGGTGTTCCTTGACTGTCTCGAGGAAGAATTCCACGCCCTCAATCCGAATGGTATTCAAGCGTTCCACCAGCCGGCGGCTTTGATCGGTGGGGATGCGACCCGCGCGGCGATCCACCAGGATGCCGTCGGCATCCAGGGTACAAAAGTTGCCCCGCGCGGCCACATCCGTCGGGCGCAGGTCAAAATCAACACCCAGGGCCTCCAGTGCACCGCGGCCGATTTCATACTGGATCGGGTCATAACCAAAAATGGCCAGGTGGCCTGGTCCGCTGCCGTTAGTGATGCCGTGAATGACCGGGATTGTCAGCCCCAGCGAGGATTGACCAGCCAACCGGTCCAGGTTGGGAGTGCGGGCGGTTTCCAGCTCGGTCAATCCCTCCGGGGTTTGCGGCAGTCCGCCCAGCCCATCCAGGATGAGCATGACAATCTTTGTTGACGCAGGCTGGATAAATTTATGTAAAAATTCTTCGCTCATCATTTTCCCCTTTCCGGGTCCACGGCGCGCCGCCCCACCCCATCCACCATGGCGGCATAAGTCCTCTGGATTTTGGCGTAATTTCCATCGCGGTCCAGGGCAATCCCCCGGCCCGTGCCGGTGGCAACCTGGCCAACACCGATTTCGGCCATCTGCGCTTCCAGTTTATCCAGCAGGGCAGGTGCGCTGCCGGGTTCCGTGCTGCGGCCGTCAAATATGAGGTGTAAAAATACGTCGTTCAACCCGGCCTCACTCGACATTTTAAGCAGCGCCAGCGGGTAATCAATTGAACCATGCGAGCTTTTCTCGGTGAGCAATCCGATTAAGTGCAATCGGCGGCCGCTGCGCTTCACCCGTTCAATCGTCTCCAGAAAAATTTTATTGGTGTAAAACGAACCGTCTTCCATGGCAGTTTCCAGGCGTACATCATCCTGTGGTACCACCCGGCCGGCGCCAATATTGAGATGCCCGGCTTCTGAATTACCTGCCTTTCCCTCCTGCAAGCCCACAAACTCACCCGATGCGTGTAATTCTGAATGGGGCTGTTGTTTCAGCAATTCATCCCAGTTGGGTGTGTCCGCCTCCCAGATCGGGTTGTTGGCATCCTGGCTGCCCAGGCCCCAGCCGTCCAGGATGATCAACAACACTTTGCGCGGGCCGCCCCAGTCGTAACCAGGGGCCAGGGTCTGGCCGGTCATTTCCTGCGGTTTATGGATGCCCATCGCATCCAGGATGGTTGGAGCCAGGTCTGCCAGGCAGCCGTTGCGCAACTTCACTTCGCGCTGCGCCTTCCCATCCACCAGGATGAAGGCCACCGGGTTGGTGGTGTGTGAGACATGCGGCTTTTCATCGGGGGTTTGCAGAACTTCCAGGTTGCCGTGGTCGGCGGTCACCATCACCACGTACCCGGCGGAGCGGGCGGTTTGCACCACCTCCCCCAGGCGGCAATCGACCACCCCGGCACAGGTGACCTTGGCCGGGTGGTTGCTGGTATGCCCAATTACATCACCGTTGGCGAAGTTGGTCACAATCAGCGGAAAGCCTTTTCGGATACCTTCCACCACGCGGGCGCTAACCTGTGCCAGGCTCATTTCCGGCACCTGGTCAAACGGCATGCCCTTTGGGGATGGTATACGCACATCCTCCTCGCCTTCAAAGGGGCGGTTGTTACCGCCGTTGAGGAAGAAAGTCACATGGGCATACTTTTCAGATTCCGCCACGCGCAGCTGGCGCAATCCTGCCTTGCTGACCACTTCACCCAGGGTATTTCTTAACTCGCTGGGCGCAAAGGCCACCGGCAGGTAGGTAAATTTCTCGTGATATAGGGTTAAGATAACAAAATGCAGGTCGCTGAGCAACCTGCGTTCAAAATGCGCAAAACCGGGCTCCACAAAGGCCTCGGTCAATTCCACTTCACGTTCGCCGCGCCGGCAGCAAAAAATGACCGCATCGCCATCCTGCACACTGCCGACCGGCGCTCCGGAGGAGTCCACCCGGACGATCGGCTCGAGGGAATAATCCGTCTGGCCTTCCGCATATAAGGTCCGCACCGTGTCAGCCAGGATGGTCGCGCCGTGGGTTTTGAATGTCGGGTTCATCACATCGCCTCTGTCTCTCGGATGGATCAGGACCGCGGTGGAAAGAGGTCCAGCAACTGGTTGAAGCGGTGGATGAT
The DNA here is from genome assembly GCA_964405455.1 of uncultured Anaerolineaceae bacterium. Lineage (GTDB taxonomy): Bacteria > Chloroflexota > Anaerolineae > Anaerolineales > Anaerolineaceae > CALESS01. The sequence continues at coordinate 48,171 of CAYOOA010000009.1, forward strand.
GACATCCGGCCGATTTTCATCGGTAATGGTTGCCTCTGCCAGCTCCTCGGGGGAAATCATGATCACCACCATGCCAAACCCAGCCTCGCGCGTGCCGGTTACATCCCGCTTCAGGTTATCGCCCACGTAGGCGCAGCGGGCCGGCTCCACGTCCGCCTGCCGGGCTGCCTCCAGGTAGATGGAGGGGTGCGGCTTGCGCCGCCCGTAGATGGAAGACAGTAAGACTGATTTGAAATAGCGCGCGAAACCGCTTTGCTCCAGCCATTCTGGAATCTCGCGAGTGCCGATCAGGTTGCTGATAATGCCGAGAACATAACCTCGCCGCTGCAGTTCCTCCACCACCTCGCGGCCCTGGTCCACCAGCACCCGCCGCCCCATGGACTGGCGGTATTGGAAGGTTAATTCAGCGCCCAGGGGGGCAATCCGTTCAGCCGGGAATTCCGGGGTCAGCCAGCGCGTCCACATCTCGGCTTCCGGTGCCTCGGTCAGGTTTTCAAAGGCCCATTTTCGGTAATCCTTGTAGCGCAAATCCAGTTTGGCGCAGAAAGCAACCGGATCTTCATCCGTGCCCACCAGCTCGACAATCCGCTGACGAGCACGGGCCATGTGCTCCTCGTCCTTGACGAGGATGCGCAGCGTATTGCCCAGGTCCAGGAAGATGGCATCAACGGGAGGATTCATGCAGTCACCTATTCCTGGTAGCGCGGCTGGAAGATATCCAGCAGTTCGCTGCATTCCTGGATGGAGTAGTCAGCCTTTTGCTCGCCGGATTGCGGCTCCTTGGCCAGGGTGGCCGGTTCCAGGAAGAGAATCATCATGCCAAAGCCGGCTGCACGGCAGCCTTCCACGTCGCGGATGGGGTTGTCGCCCACATATGCGCAGTTCTCCGGCTTGGTGCCGATGCGCCGGGCAGCCTCAAGGTAGATTTCCGGATTGGGCTTGCGCAGGCGCACCTTGGAGGAAAGCACCACAGTCCTGAAGTAGCGGGTCAGGCCTTCGGTTTCCATCCAATCGGGGATTTCCGTTTCCGTGATGGTGTTGGCAATAATGCCCAGTTTGTATCCGCGCCGATCCAACTCGATGATCACATCGTTGACATCCGGGCGGGGTACTCGGCGGCCGTCATGGTCGCGCCAAAGGCGGGTCAACCGGCCGGAATTCGGGGCGATGATCTCAGCCGGAAAATCCGGCAGCAGCCACTGCGTCCACAACTCCCTCTCAGAGGCCTCCAGCAGGGAGGCCTTGGACTGCCTGCGGTACTCCTTCCAGCGGGCATCCAGTTTGGCAAAGAAAGCCTCCTCGGATTCGGTCGCGCCCACCAGGTGCATTAAATCCGCTCTGGCCTGTGCCATGAAAGCCGGATCTTCGATCACAATTCGCAGTGTATTGCCGACGTCTAAAAAGATGGCTTCAATCTGGTGGTTCACGGCGTCTCCTTGGATTTGTTATGGGGATTAATTTCAACAATTGAATAATTGAAATATTACTTTCATTTCTATTATCGTACAACAAATTATGGATTTATGCAAGTCTTTTTTCACAAATATATTGACTTTGAACTCTTTTTTGAGTACACTTGCTGTGTAAATATGCAAACGTGTGCAAAAAGGATCCAGCATTGACCACCACGATCAAGGATATCGCCAGACTGGCCGGTGTTTCCCACTCTACCGTCTCCCGCGCACTGCAGGGCAGCCCGCTCATCTCTGCGGAGACCCGGACGAGGATTCAACAGGTGGCAACCGAGCTGGGCTATCAACCCAGCGCCGCCGCCCGCAGCCTAAAAACCCGCCGCTCCCAGGTGTTGGGCGTGATCCTCAGCAGCCTCGATGACCCCTTCTTCAGTGAGATCCTCCAGGGTATCGAAGATACTGCTCGAGAAGCCGGTTACAGCCTGTTCATCGCGGCCTCCCACCGTGATAACCAGCGCAGCCAAAAGATTGTCCAGGCTTTACTGGAACACCGCGCCGAGGGTGTGATCATCTGCTCCACCACCTTCAGCGCCGAACAAGGCCAAAAGCTGTTGGATGGCGGTTTCCCCGTGGTGGTGGTCAACAACCAGACGGTCGAAAATTTTCGCTATGCCATTTATCACGATGACCTCGACGGCTGCCGCCAGTTGACCCGTCACCTGGTCAGTCTGGGTCACCGGCATATCGCCTTCCTCGGCGATTCGCTCTCCGGGCGCACCTCTGAAGAACGTCTGCGCGGCTATCAGGTCGAGATGGATGCGGCCGGGCTCCCCATCCTGGATGGTTTCATTCACTCCGTTTCGGGCGGCGGCCCAGAGAACGGCATTTCTGCCCTCAATCATTTCCTTGATCTTTACACCCGCCCCACCGCCATCGTCTGTTTTAACGATATGCAAGCCATTGGCCTGCTGAAAGGGCTGCAATTGGCTGGCCTGGATGTGCCGGGTGATATTTCCATTACCGGTTTCGATAATATCCTGTTCTCAACCTACACCAACCCACCCCTAACCACCTTTGATCAGCCCAAGCGTTACATCGGTATTGAAGCCACTCGCCTGCTGCTCAATCTGCTGGGACCCACCCGTGAAATATCGCCCGCTGAGCCCGTCGTTAAAGTCCTCAAGGGTCGCCTGCTCGTCCGCAAAACCACGGCACCCCCGCCGGTTTTATAGCTCTCCAGGAGATCTTGTAGATGTCGTCACCTTTCACCGATCTCAACCTCGCTGTTTCTCCCCATTCCACCCTCCAGCAGGACGGCGACTGGTTTGGCCTGGCCCACCTGGCAGAAGAAGACCGGCTGGTGATCCTGGCCCGGCCGGATGCCAACTGGCTGGCCGAATTCGACGGAGTAACGAGCGAATCAGGCAACCGGCGTCTCAAGGTCTGTTCACTTTCGTCCCATAACGCAGCAGCACTCCGCGGCCGCCTGGCCTGGTTGCAGCCGCAACCCCTGGGTCTGGCCACATCCGCCGGCATGGGCGACCGCCTGGGCTTGGCCACTCCCGGCCACGTCCGCGCCATGCGCGCCGTTCCCGGAAAAATCACCCCCATCTTCTCCCAGCAATCCATCCGCGAGAATGCCCGCACCGGGCGCACTCCCCGACAGGTGCTGGATGACGCCACCTGGGGTGCCTTCTCTGAGGGCTGGCAGGGGCCGCTGGGCGCGGATGCCGATCATTTGAAAACCCCCGAGGATATTGATAGCTGCCTGACTGCCGGTTACTCGTTTTTCACCATTGACCCCGGCGCTTACGTGGATAATCGCGCAGGGACCGCCGATTTATCCACCCTGCGCCAACAGGCCGAGGAATTACCGGCAGAAATCCAGCCCCGCACCAGCGGCTTGCTCGGACAGAACTTCTCGATTGAGCACCTGCAAATCAACTTTGACGAGCCCACTCTCCTGCGGGCGGCCGTCAAGTACGGCCGGGCCGTCCTGCACGTGGCCAATATGTACCACTACCTGGTCCAGGCCGCCGGCTCTCTGCCAGTGGAGATGGAAGTTTCGGTGGATGAAACCGATCAACCCACCTCGCACGCCGAACATGTCTACATCGCCAGTGAATTGACCCGCCTGGGTGTCCACTGGGTCAGCCTGGCCCCGCGTTTTGTCGGCCGCTTTGAAAAAGGGGTGGATTACATCGGCGACCTGGCCGTTTTCAGGGCTGACCTGGCCGGCCACGCTGCCATTGCCCGCCGTTTTGGCCCCTACAAGCTCAGCCTGCACTCCGGCTCGGACAAATTCAGTATCTATGCCACGGCTGCTGAACTGACCGACGGCCTGGTCCACCTGAAGACTGCCGGAACCAGCTACCTGGAGGCCTTGCGCACGATTGCCAGGCTGGATGTCGCCTTCTTCCGCGAGATTTACACTTTTGCCCTGCAAAATTACCCGACCGACCGGGTGAGTTACCATGTCTCCGCGGAGCAATCCCGCGCACCCCGCCCGGAAACAGTTTCCGATTGGCCCAGCCTGCTGGACCAGTTTGACGCCCGTGAAATCCTGCATGTCACCTTCGGGTCGGTTCTGACCCGCAAGGATCAGGCTGGCCAGCCTCTATTTTTCGACCATCTTATGCGCATCCTGCGCAGCAATCCGGAAGCTTACGCCGCTTCCCTGGAAAAACATTTCATTCGACATTTATCCCCCTTCGCCCGCTGGGCGAAATCCAGTCCCGCTGAGTAGAGGCATCCATGGATATCACATACCTGCAGGAACAATTCTCGCTGGCCGGAAAAACCGCCGTGGTGACCGGCGGGGCCGGCGTGCTATGCGCTGCCATTTGCCGCCTGTTTGCCCGCCTGGGCGCAGATGTAGTCATCCTGGATTTGAATGCCGATTCAGCCGAAGGGCTGGCCGCGGAACTCACGTCCCTGGGCGGGCGGGCTATCGGCCTGGTTTGCAACGTACTCGACCGGTCCAGTCTTGAAAACGCCGCCGATAAGATCCTGCAGGTTTTCGGGCGGGTGGATATCCTGGTCAATGGTGCAGGAGGTAACCGCCCCCAGGCCTCCACCAACCCGGAGCAGTCCTTCTTTGACCTGCCGGCCGAAGCCCTGCGCTGGGTGGTAGACCTGAACCTGATGGGCACCCTGCTACCCAGCCAGGTTTTTGGGAAGGTTATGGCCGCCCAAAAAAACGGCGTCATCCTCAACATCTCTTCTATGAACGCCTTCCGGCCGCTCACCCGCATCCCGGCTTACTCGGCCGCCAAGGCCGGGGTGAGTAATTTCACCCAATGGCTGGCTGTCCACCTGGCCCAGGAAGTCTCCCCGGCCATCCGGGTCAACGCCATCGCGCCTGGATTCTTTGTCACCGAGCAAAATCGTTTCCTGCTGATTGAGAAAGAGACCGAACAATTGACCCCGCGCGGCCGGACGATCATCAACCACACCCCCATGAGACGCTTCGGTGTTCCGGAGGACCTGCTCGGCACTGTCCTCTGGCTGGTCTCCCCGGCATCTGCCTTCGTCACCGGTGTCGTCATCCCGGTGGACGGCGGTTTTTCCGCTTTCAGCGGTGTCTAAGGGATTGATTCATGATCACCACCCGGGCCGTTTCCACCCATCAGCCGCTTTCGCCGGAAGAGATTCTTGCAGTGCTCCAAACCGGTTTGAGCGATCTTGCCCGCTGCGCGCGGCTGCTGGTGCTCATCCCGGATCATACCCGTACCGCACCTCTGCCCTTCCTGTTCCGCGCTCTGCTGGACGTTTTGGTCAGTGTTGAAACACTGGATTTCATGGTCGCCCTGGGCACCCATCCCGGTCTGGATGACGCCAGCCTCAACCGACTGGTTGGCATTTCAGAACGCGAACGGGTGGACCTGGCGGCAGGGCGCGGCCTGGATGGCCGGAGCCAATCGCCCAAAGTCCACCTGCTCAACCACGAGTGGGAGAATCCAGCCGCATTGGTGGAAATTGGCCGCATGGAGACCGATGAGATCCGCGCCATTGCCGGTGGGTTCTGGCATTCTTCCCTTCCAGAAATTGCTCCTATCCGAATCAACCGGGCCGCCCTGGAATACGATCAAATCCTGGTGCTGGGACCCACTTTTCCACACGAGGTGGTCGGTTTTTCCGGCGGAGCCAAGTACCTTTTCCCCGGTATTTCCGGCGCGGAGATGATCAACGCCACCCACTGGCTGGGAGCCCTGGCCGGCGTTGTCGCGACAATTGGCATTCAGGATACCCCGGTGCGCCGCATGATCCACGCAGCCGCCGATCGCTTGCAGACCCCGGTCCGCCTGGTTGCACTGACGGTGGAAGAACACGCCCTGACGGGCATCCACGTAGGCGATTTGCATGCTGCCTGGCAAGCCTCGGCGGAGCTTTCCGCCCGGCGTCACATTCACTACGCAGAAAAGCCCTTCCAACGGGTGTTATCCTGCGCTCCGGCCATGTATGACGAACTGTGGACAGCCGCCAAGGCCATGTACAAGCTGGAGCCGGCGGTGGCCATCGGCGGCGAAGTGATCATCTACGCCCCGCACCTGGATACCGTCAGCCGGGTGCACGGTAAATTTATCCGCGAGATCGGTTACCACATCCTGCCGTATTTCCTGGCAGACTGGCCGCACTTCCGCCATATTCCGCTCGGAGTGCTGGCCCACAGCACGCACCTGCGCGGCTCCGGCCAGATGCTGGACAGCGTGGAGGTGCCCAATGTCAAGGTCACCCTGGCCAGCCGCATTTCGGTCGAAGATTGCGCCCGCTTGAACCTGGGCTATCTGGATCCAGCCTCAATCCACCTCGAAGAGTGGGCCGGCCGTGAGGAAGAGGGCATCCTGCTGGTGCCGCGGGCAGGTGAAGTGTTGTACCGCGTGAAAGGAGGACAGGCATGAAATATGGATTGAATATACCTGCCAGCGGGGCATTGGATTTTCTTTCCCTGGGGGCGCTGGTTCATCGTTTGGACCCCGGCGTTGTGCCCTTCCATAAGGCTGCCGGAGTGCAAATCCACGTCAGTGGAGGCGAGTTCAACTGTGCCGCCAACCTGGCGGATTGCTTCCGCCTCCAAACCGGAATCGCCACCGCCATGGTGGATTACCCCATCGGCGACTTGATCGCTGAACGGGTGCGGGCCATGGGTGTTCGTCCATTTTACAAATACTTCAAGCACAACGGCGTCACCGGCCCCAACATGGCCGCCGTCTACAGCGACCGCGGTTTTGGCATCCGCGCGCCGGTGGTTTTCTACAACCGCTCCAATGAAGCTGCTGCCCGGCTCAAGCCGGGTGATTTTGACTGGTCGAAAATCTTCTCCACCGGTGTCCGCTGGTTCCACAGCGGCGGCATCTTTGCCGCTCTTTCTGAGACCACCGGGGAATTGATCATTGAGGCCATGCAGGCAGCCCACGCAGCCGGCGCAATCGTTTCCTTTGACCTCAATTACCGGGCCAAACTGTGGAACCTGTGGGGCGGCTCGGAAAAAGCCCGCTCCATTTACCGGAGCATCCTCCAGCAGGTGGATGTGCTGGTGGGCAACGAGGAAGACCTGCAGGCTGGACTGGGTATTCCGGGCCCGGAGGTTGCCTCCCGTTCCAAACTGGATCCTTCCACCTTCCTGGGCATGATCGACCGGGTGGTTGCCGACTTCCCGCAGGTCCGGGTGGTTGCGACCACCCTGCGCGAGGTGCACTCCACCAACCGCCACACCTGGGGCGCGGTAGCCTGGATCAACGGCCAGGCTTACATCTCCCCAACCTGCGAGCTGGATGTGTACGACCGGGTCGGCGGTGGCGACGGCTTTGCCTCCGGCTTCTTCTACGGCCTGCTCAGCGGCTTTGCCGAGCAGGAGGCGGTCAACCTGGGCTGGGCTCACGGCGCCCTGCTCACCACCTTCCCCGGTGATACCACCATGGCAACCCTGGAGCAGGTACAGTCCTTTGCCCGCGGCGGCTCCGCGCGCATTCAACGGTAGTAACAAGGTGTAGCAACCACCTTCCATCAACGTCATTTTTACTAAAGGAGAAAAAAGAAAATGGAAACAATGCGAGCTCTTGTTTATAAGGATGTCGGTAAGCTGGTTTTGGAACAGCGCCCCATTCCCCACATCCAACATGCAGATGACGTCATTATCCGCATTCATTCGGTTGGCATCTGCGGCTCGGATGTGAAAATCATGGAAGGCAAGCACCATGTCAAGCCGGATACGGTGCTGGGCCACGAATTTTGCGGCGAGGTGGTTGAGGTTGGCAGTGAAGTCCACCACATCAAGGTGGGCGATCGCGTGGCGGTGGATAACAACATCCGCTGCGGTTTCTGTGATTTCTGCCGGATGGGTCTGACCAGCCAGTGCGTCGACATCAAGACCAGCGCCTTGGGTGTGATGCGCGACGGCGGCTACGCTGAATACTGCCTCGTACCTGAAAAGCAATGCTTCCCCCTGCCGGATGAAATTGACGATATCCTCGGCACCCAGGTGGAAACCCTGGCTACGGTCGTCAATGGCATGAACACCCTGCTGATGCTGCCCTACGACTACGTCATGATCATCGGCTTTGGCCCGATTGGCTACCTGTTCGCCCAGCTCGCTAAGAACATCGCCGCCAAGGTTGCCGTGACCGAAATTGATCCCTTCCGCATCAGCGTTGCCCGCGAATGCGGCCTGACTGTCTGGAACCCGAAGGAAGAAGATGTGGTCAAGAACATCACCGATTTCACCTACGGGCGCAAGGCGGATATCGTCATTGAAGCCACCGGCAACGGGCTGGAACAGGCCCTTAAGTGCGTCACTCCCGGCGGAAAGGTTCTGCCCTTCGGCATGGATTCCAGCATCACCGCCACCGTTATCCCGAACGAAATCACCCGCTGGGCCACCAAGATCCTCGGCCTTTACCTGGGCCAGAACACCATGGTCCCCTCCATCCGCCTCTTCCGGGAAAACCGCTTGAACATGAAGCCCTTCTTTACCAAGACCATCTCCCTTGAGGAAGGCTTGACCGCGTTTGAAGACCTGGGCTTGCACCTGGCGGATCTATCCCACCAGCCTAAGAAGGCGATGAAGATCGTGATGAAGCTGTAAATCCTGGCGTCAAATCATAAGGAGTACCGTCCGATGAGCCGTAAAATCAACCTTGCTGTGATCGGAACCGGGCGCATGGGGAGTGTCCACGTCCGCAACATCGTCCGCCAGATTCCGCTGGCCAACCTGGTCGCCATCTGCGATATTCGCCTGGAGGTGGCCCGGGCCGTGGCCGACGAATTGGGCATTCAGCGGGTGGTCCAGGATTACCATGAACTCCTGGCTGATCCACAAATCGAAGCCGTCCTGATTGCCACCAGTACCCCCACCCACGCCGCCATCATCAAGGATGCTGCCCGGGCCGGCAAGCATATTTTCTGTGAAAAGCCCCTGGCCGTGGACCTGAAGGAAATCGATGAAACCCTGGAAGTGGTGCAAGAAGCCGGCGTAAAACTGCAGATCGGCTTTAACCGACGCTTTGATAAAAGCTTCCGCCGCGTCCGCCAGATCGTCACCTCCGGTGAGATCGGCCGACCGTGCGTCTTGAAGATCACCAACCGCGATCCCGGCGTGCCTGCCATGGAATTCATGCGTGCTTCGGGCGGGATGTTCCTGGATATGTCCATCCATGATTTTGACATGGCCCGTTACCAGATTGGTGATGTCGTGGAAGTGTACGCCCGCGGCGCGCTGCTCTCTGCCAAAGAGCTGGCTGAAATTGATGATATCGACACAGCCGCCATCACCCTGACTTTCGCTGACGGTACCCTCGGCCTGATTGATAACAGCCGTATTGCCGCCTTTGGTTACGATCAGCGCCTGGAGGTCTTCTGCGACCGGGGCGTGGCCCTGGCTGATAACGAGTATGAAACCACTGTCCACCGCGGCAACCGGGAAGGTTTCCACCGCGATCGGCTGCCCAACTTCTTCATGCAGCGTTATGCCCCCTGCTACGTGGACGAGTTGCGCGAATTCCTGGAAGCCGTGCGTGATAACACCCCAACCCCCACCACCGGCCAGGACGGCCGGGCTGCCGTGGTGCTGGCCTATGCCGCCAACCGCTCCCTGCGGGAGAACCGGCCGGTCAAAATCTCTGAAATTCACAGTTAGCAGGATCCACCTAACCTTTAGAAGGAGTGTTCCAATGAGTGTTCCAAAAGGCTTTTTACCCACCAATCAACCCGACCTATTCTTTGAGGATAACCCCGTCGGGCAGATGAAAAAGGAAGTCTGGGAAGCCAGCGATGAGCAGATTGATGCCATCCTGACCGATTACGGCATTCCCTCGCCGGTGGAATGGGGCAAACCCGGCTCATACATCCAGACCACCACCCGCTGGCAGGTGGAAGCCAATCGCAAGAAGAATGATGTCGTCTTCATCCCGGTCGGCTGCACCGAACTGCACGGCCAGCACCTGCCCTCCGCCGCCGATACGCTGTACGTCAGCGCCATCTGCGAAGGCGTGCGGCGTTTCACTGCCAAGCGCGGCGCCCCGGTCAACCTGGCTTTGCCGCCTCTGAACTACGGCGGCCATCCTTATCACCACATGGGTATGCCTGGTACGGTCATCGTGCGCGAGCACGTGGTGCGAGAAATGATGATTGACGTCATGCTCGGCCTGTGGAATGACGGTTTCCGCAAGCAATTGATTGTTAACAACCACGGCCAATTGTGGATGCTCGAATCCGCTGTCCAGGAATTCCAGAAACGCTATCAGTTACCCGGCATCTTCCGCGTGATTGACTGGCACCGCGGTGTGCGTGAATTCTTTCGCCCCACCGAACGCGGCGGACAGATGGGCACCAACTTCGTCCATGCCGACGAATCCGAGACATCCCTCTCCCTGCTGCTGCACCCCGAGATGGTGGATATGAACTACGCCGTGGATACCGAGGGCAAGAACTACCTGCCCGAAGGCCACTTTGACAAGTCTGTCGACCCCTACGGCCGTCCCAGCCGCTGGTCGGAAGGCGAAGGCCACTTCGCCATTGAAATTGCCGCCACCCCCGAAGGCGTGGTTGGCAAGGCCAGGTCCGGCAACCCGCAAAAAGCCAAGCGGCCGCTGGCAGCCATCCTCAAGTACCTGACCCTCTGGCACGATGATGTCCTGGCTGCCTTCCCGGCTGGCCAGGTGCCCCCGGTGGAGGAAGTCACCCTGCGCACCGAAGCAGATATGGAACCCTACCTGCGCGAACCGCTCAGCCCCGGTTGGAAGACCGTCTACGGTATCCCGCGCATTGGCCAGGGCACGGAAGTCTAATTTTCATCTTCATCCTCCTGGCAGGTGGGGAGGGGATTGATGGGTCAAAAGTGACCTCCCCTTCCCTTCTCTGCCCACTCACCAATTTATAAAAGAAGGAGCAATCATTATGAAAGGCAAGATGCAAGGTGTTACCCTGGTCGCTGATTGGGACCCCAAGCCCGGTTTCAAGCTGGGTGCCAAGGATATCGAAGGCCGCCAGACCTACCTGGGCAGCCTGGTGTGGCGTAATCCGCGTTTTGAGATGCGTGAATACGACATCCCCACTCCTGCCGACGACGAAGTCCTGATCGAGATTAAAGCCTGCGGTATTTGCGGATCGGATGTGCACATGGCCCAGGCTGATGAACAAGGCTACATTTTCTACCCCGGCCTGACCGGCTTTCCCAGCATCCTCGGCCACGAATTTTCCGGCGTGGTGGTGGAAGCAGGCCGAAAAGCCTTTGACAAGCGCACCAACAAGCCTTTCAAGGGCGGCGAACCGGTCACCTCGGAGGAAATGTTGTGGTGCGCCCAATGCAAGCCCTGTGCCGACGGCCAGCCCAACCACTGCGAGCGTCTGGATGAACTTGGTTTCAACGTCAACGGTGCCTACACCAGTTATATTGTCGTCCCTGCCCGCACCGTGTGGAGCCTGGAACCGCTCAAGGCTCATTACTCGGGCAGCAACCTGTTTGTAGCCGGCAGCCTGGTTGAACCGACTTGCGTGGCTTACAACGCCGTGATTGAACGCGGCGGCGGCATCCGCCCCGGCGACCGCGTGGTCATCCTTGGCGCCGGCCCGGTTGGCATTGCCGCCTGTGCCATCCTCAAGCGCGCCGGCGCCTCCCAGGTTATTATTTCCGAAACTCAATCCAATCGGGCAGAAATGGCCTTGCGCCTGGGTGCAGATTCCTGGGTTAACCCGGCCAGGGAAGATTTCGCCGACCGCGTCCTGGAAATCACCGGCGGCATGGGCGCCGACCTGTTCATGGAAGCCACCGGCCTGCCGGAAAGAGTCTATCCCGGCATCGAGCGCGTGATCTGGGAAGGCCGCACGCTCAACAGCCGCGTGGTGGTTACCGCCCGGGCTGAAGCCAAGATGCCTGTCACCGGTGAAGTGCTCCAGGTGCGCCGGGCTTCAATCATCGGCGCTCAAGGTCACTCGGGACACGGTAACTTCCCACGCGTCATCGAGTGCATGGCCACCGGTATGGATATGACCCCGATGAGCACTAAGAAAATCAGCCTCGCCGAAGTAGCTGAGAATGTCCTCCGCCTGCAAACTGACCGCAGCGAAGTCAAGATCACTTACCTGGCCGAGTAACCTTTAGGTAGTACAGGTGGGGCGGGCCGTCGATCTCCCTGGCCGGTCAGCCAACTGTTGCCCGCCCCACCTTTCTTTTTCCCTCCCCGGCCAGACCTGGAGGTATTCCCGATGAAATTCTCCGTTGTCCTTTCCCTGCAACCGGCCAGTTTTGCTGCTGCCACCTTCAAAGGCGACCTGGAAACCAACCTCAAGCAGATCGCCGAGCTTGGCTACGCCGGGGTGGAGTTGGCCGTTCGCGATCCCGCCCTGGTTAACCTCTCAACACTTTCAGACCTGGTGGCGAAGTACCACTTGCAGGTCCCGGCCATCGGCACCGGCCAGGCCTGGGGAGAGGAAGGTCTGTCCTTCACTGATCCCGATCCGGAAATTCGCCAGGCGGCAATCTCCCGCATAAAAAGCCACATCCCGGTTGCCCGGCACTTCGGAGCGGTCATCATCATCGGGCTGGTCCGCGGGATCGTCAAACCCGGCGTGGTGCCGCAACAGGCAGCCGATTGGTTGGTGCAGGCCCTGCAAACCTGCAGCCGGGCCGCCCATGAATCCGGCGTCCGCCTGGCTCTAGAGCCGATCAACCGCTATGAAACCACCCTGGTCAATGATATGGCCAGCGGGCTGGACTTGATTCGCTCCGTCGGTGAACCAAATTTCGGCCTATTGTTGGATACTTTCCATATGAATATCGAGGAGCCATCCATCGAGGGCAGCATCCATACCTGCGGTGAGCATATTTTCCACTTCCACGTGGCGGATTCAAACCGCTTGTATCCCGGCGCCGGCCACCTCGATTTTCAGTCCATCCTGTCTGTCCTGGCGGGTACCGGCTACGTGGGGTTTGTTTCCGGTGAATTCCTGCCCCAACCGGATGCCTACACGGCAGCTGAGAGAGCCATCCAGCATTTAAGCGCATATCTGCCGGGAGCAGCGCTCTAAACCAATTTAACCTGACTGGCCAGTTGGCTTATACCAGCTCATCGTTCCATCTACTTCTACGAACTAGGGGGAGGTTTTTCGCACCATGCCTGCCATCGGCTTCATCCACAAGAATGTTTGTTTTAAATGTGTCCCCCAGGCACGGATTGACCGAAATCACACCCTACAGTAGAATTACATTAACCATTCCAGAGAAGGTTTATCCATTTTTCTTTCCAACACAATACCCGGCTCGCCTGGCAAATCGCACCGATTTGTATCCTGACGCACGACAGCCCACCGGCAGCCTGTTTCAATAAAAAATAATCACCATCACCAGAAGATGTGAGGAACCATGGAAATCAGAGAACAAATCAAACAAAAAGTTGCCGCCAGGCGGGATGACATCATCCAGTTCATGCGCGAAATTTGCGCCATTCCCTCAATGGACTCGTTGATCGGCCCGGTCGGCGAACGCATCCAGGCCGAAATGCGCAAGCTGGGCTACGACGAAGTCCGCTTCGATAAAATGGGCAACACCCTGGGCCGCATCGGCAATGGACCGCGCGTCCTGCTGTACGACTCGCATATCGACACAGTCGGCGTGGGTGACCAGGAAGACTGGGATTGGGATCCCTTCGTTGGCAAGGTGGAAAACGGCCGCCTGTATGCCCGCGGTGCCTGCGATGAAAAAGGCAGCACGCCCGGTATGGTCCACGGCCTGGCCATCGCCCGCGACCTGGGCCTGCTGGACGGTTACACCGTCTACTACTTCGGCAACATGGAGGAATGGTGCGACGGCATCGCCCCCAATTCCTTCGTTGAAGCTGATCCCATCGTCCGCCCCGATTTTGTCGTCATCGGCGAGCCAACCATGATGAATGTCTACCGCGGGCACAAGGGCCGCGTGGAACTGAAAATCACCGCTGCCGGGCGCTCTGCCCATGCGGCCATTCACTACCTGGGCGATAACGCCGTATATAAGATGGTGTCCATCATCAACAACATCCGTGAGCTGGACCGGCGCATGCGCTTCGGCATGGGCGCCCACCCCATCCTCGGCCACCCCTCCATCGCGGTGACGGATGCCATCGCCCGGACGAACTCCCTCAACGCCGTGCCCAATCAATTCACCATCTTTATCGACCGCCGCGTCACCCTCAACGAGCCGCACGACGAGGTCATCAACACCATCAAGGGCCTCATCCCCGACTACCTCCAGGACGAAATTGTCGTTGAAGAGCTGTTTTACGACACGCCCTCCTATACCGGTTTTGTTTTCCCCCTGAATAAATACTACCCCGCCTGGTTGCAGGAAGAAACCCACCCGCTGGTGCAGGCCGGGCAGAAAACCGTCCAGGACCTGTGGGGCCAGACCCGCCCGCTGGGAACCTGGGACTTCTCCACCAACGGCACCTACTGGGCCGGCAAGGCCGGCATCCCCTCCATCGGCTTCGGCCCGGGGGATGAACGCGACGCCCACATGATCATTGAAAATGTCCCGCTGGATGAAGTGGTGGATTCCACCGAATTTTACGCCTACCTGCCGGCAAGCCTGCGGAACACCCTGGGCAGCTGATCAACCAACCAGACAACTGCATATTAGTAACACAAAATCCATCCCTGCGGATGGATTTTGTTTTTATGGTTTTGGTCCTACTTCGTCTCCGTCACCTTCTGGATGCTGCGCGGCGCTTCGGGGTTGTAGCCGCGCGCCAGGGTCAGGTGATAGGCGAACAACTGGGCAGGAATGATCCCGACAATCGGCGAGAGCCACTCCGGCACCGCGGCAGGAATTTCCAGCACGGCCTGGGCCATTGGACGGGTCTCCGGGGCGTTGGAAACCACCACCAGTTCCGCCTGCAAATCCCGGTGCAGGTGCTCCAGGCTTTCCAGCACCGACTGCAGGATTTTCCCGCGCACGGCCACCGCCAGCACCGGGAAACCACTGGTGATCATCGCCATCGGCCCGTGCTGGAAGTCCGCCGAAGAGTACGGATCGGCCAGGGTGTAGGTCAGTTCTTTTAACTTAAGCGCCCATTCAAAGGCGGTTGCATAGTTGAAACCCCGCCCCAGTACCACACACTGCTGCATGTAGCGGTAGCGCTGCACCGTTTGCTGGATGAAATCAGCCTGTTGATAGACCTCCTGCGCCCAGGCTGGCACCTTTTCCAGCTCCGCCCACAGGGCTGCATCCTGCGCCAGGGCCGCCGAAAGCATGGCAATCACCATCAGCTCGGTGGTATACGTCTTGGTGGCTGCCACGGCGCGTTCCGGCCCGGCCATCAGGTCAACCACAAAATCGGCCGCCTCCGCCAGCGGAGAGTTGGGCGAGTTGGTCACGGCCAGGGTCAGGTTGCCCTGGCGCTTGCCCTCCTCCAGCACGCTGACAATATCCGGCGACTGGCCGGACTGGGAGATGCCCACCACCAGGGCGTTTTGCAGGCGCGGCGGCTGCTGGTAAAGCGTGAACAGGGAGGGCGTGGCCAGTGCCACGGGCAGCCGGTTTTGCGAGCCCCAGAGATAATTGGCATAACGGCCGGCATTATCCGAGGTGCCGCGGGCCGCCAGGAAGACGTATTGCACCTCCCGCCGGCGGATTTCCGCCGCGATCGTTTCCACCAGCCCGCGCTGGGCTGCCATCATCCCCCGCAGGCGATCCGGTTGTTCCAGGATTTCTTCATATAAGCTCATCTCAACCTCACCCTGGCAATTGTATCATCCCTGTCAACGAGTGTCAGGTACATCCCAAACAAGGCTCAGAGCCAACAAAAAATCCGCCTTTTCAGACGGATTTTGTTTGTAGCGGGGGTTGGATTTCATCCCTCGATGGGGTTCGAACCAACAAAAAATCCGCCTTTTCAGACGGATTTTGTTTGTAGCGGGGGTTGGATTT
>CAYOOA010000009.1:64080-64173 GCA_964405455.1 uncultured Anaerolineaceae bacterium
ACCAACAAAAAATCCGCCTTTTCAGACGGATTTTGTTTGTAGCGGGGGTTGGATTCGAACCAACGACCTTTGGGTTATGAGTCAAAATCCTGA
>CAYOOA010000010.1:0-62141 GCA_964405455.1 uncultured Anaerolineaceae bacterium
TACCGATCAGGGTGATGGGCAGAGCGGCCAGCAGCCAGGCCGGCCGGTTGCGCCGCAAGGCGATCAACCCGAAAGGCAGGAAGAGGTAGGAAAATCTATACCAGCCGAACAGGTCGGATGCGCCGACCGAAAGACTGAAGCGCATATTAAACAGACCATGAATGAGCTGATATCCGCCCTGCTGCAGGCCTACACCCGGGCCAAAGCCAATCCGGTCGTACGGCCACCAGAGCGTGTAAGGGTTCAGGAATGGGTCCCCGGTCAGGGCGAATTGCCAGAGAAGGTGCAGACTGGCCAGCAGCCCGGTCAGGGCGGCGATGCCGAGCAGCCGCCGACGGACTTTCCAGCCAGCGCGGATCAGAAGAACCACTGCGTGGAGGATGAATGGCAGGGCAACGCCAACCGCGGTCAACGGACGGGTCAGTGCCAACCCGGCCAGGCAGAAAACAACCACCAGGTCGGTCAGCCAGCGCGGAACTTTTGTGTCGAAACTGAATGAATCCAGCCAGGCCAGGGATAATCCCAGGGTCAGGAAAAGCGTCCAGACGTGGGCAAGCAGGGATCCGGCGTTCAGCAGGAAGAAAGGCGAGCCGGCAGCCAGGAAGGCAGCCAGCAGGGCAGTGCCCTCACCAACCACTTTTTTCCCCAATCGGTAAAGCAGCCAGATACAGAACCCGGCCAGCAATGGGTTGATCAACCAGCGCACGCCCAACCTGACCCCCGCGGCCAGGAGCACCGGCCAGCCGAGGGGATACTTGCCAAAGCGGAGGCCGTTGTAATCGACGACAAAGGGATACAAAAAGCACCGTCCGCACTCCGGGGAGGGGACGGTGATATGGCCGCCGGCGATGGCGGCTGCCTGCCAGGTGTAGGCCATTTCATCTTCAAGGTGGGGCAGCCGTTCAAAATAGCGCGTGGAGATCCAAGCTGCAACAATGACGACACTCAGGCTGAGCAGCAGGGCCAGGCGGTCCAACCGGGACATGGCAGTCTTACCCCCCTTGCAACCTGCGTGCCGTCAGGTCGTGCGTCATGGCGCCGCTAACCTGCACCGGGATGATTTCACCGACCGGGGCTTCGCCTTCGATGATCACCAGGCCGTCTATTTCGGGTGCGT
This sequence comes from uncultured Anaerolineaceae bacterium, assembly GCA_964405455.1. Classification (GTDB taxonomy): domain Bacteria; phylum Chloroflexota; class Anaerolineae; order Anaerolineales; family Anaerolineaceae; genus CALESS01. The sequence continues at coordinate 1,118 of CAYOOA010000010.1, forward strand.
CGCGGTAGGAGCGGGCGATGGATAAGTCATTCTGCCGGCCTTCCACCAGCACATCCAGCGTTTTGCCGATGAAGCCCTGGTTGATGCTGAGCGAAATGCCTTCCTGGAGCAGCATTAGACGCTCCAGTCGTTCCAGCTTGACTTCCTGGGGAATGGGATCCCCCAGTGGGGCGGAGGCGGTACCCTCTTCATACGAAAAGGTGAAAGCGCCCAGGTGGTCGAACTTGATTGCCTGGATGAAATCCAGGAGCTCCTGGAAGTCAGCTTCCGTTTCGCCGGGATAACCGACAATAAAGGTTGTCCGGAGCGCCAGACCAGGTAAGCGGGTGCGCATCTTCTCAATCGTGGAATAAACCCATTCCATGTTGGCCGGCCGCTGCATGGCGCGCAAGACCGACACGGAAGCGTGCTGCAGGGGCATGTCCAGGTAGGGCAGAACCTGGGGATGGGAAGCCATCACCTCGATCAAGCGGTCAGTCACATAGCCGGGATAGGCGTAGAGGACTCGAATCCAGGGCATTTCCGGCACTTCCTTGACCAGTGCTTCCAGCAATTGCGCCAGGCCGTCCTTCATGCCCAGGTCGCGGCCGTAATCGGTTGTATCCTGGGCGATGAGAAGCAGCTCACGGATGCCATGTTCGGCGAGAAGGTGGGCTTCTGCCAGGATCTTTTCCGGAGGGCGGCTGACGGTTGTACCCTTGATGAGCGGTATGGAGCAAAATGCACATGGTCTGCGGCAGCCGTCGGCTATTTTCAAGTATGCACTGCCGCCCTGGATGGAAATGCGAGCGACATTGTGTTCATCCGTGCCCACCGTGGCAGCTTCGGGCAAGTGGTATAACGCCCCCGGGCGCTTTCCAGGGGCGCGGATTTCCTGGAGGACATCAACAATATCCATCCAGCGCCGCGTGCCGAGGATGCCATCGAGGCCGGGGATTTCCTCGATCACCCGCTGGCGATAACGCTCGGTCAGGCAGCCGGCGCAAATCAGCACCTGGCCGCGCTTTTTCTTACGCGAAAATTCTCGCAGGGTATCCAGGGATTCCTGGCGAGCCGCCTGGATGAATCCGCAGGTGTTGACGATAACGACGCCGGCCTGGTTGGGCTTTTCAACCGGGTAATAGCCGGCTTCCTGCAACAAGGCGGCCATGCTGTCTGAATCAACGGTATTCTTGGCGCAGCCAAGTGAAACAAGGTGAAAGGCTTTAGGATCCATAGGATTAAGGAATAAACGGAGTAATAGTCGGCGTCGGCTGGGTTGGGCTGGGCTGGGGAGTCTGAGTGGCCGTTGGTTGAGGGGTAGGTGTTGCGGTGAAGCGTGGTGTGGGGGTGATAGCGCCAGCCTGGTTGAATAGAAGCGTCTTGATCTGACCGGGCAAGCCGAGGATGCCCAGGTCGGTCTGATTGTAGAAGACTTGAACACCGGCGGCATTTCCGGTGCGTAATTCCAACTCGGTCTTGGCGGCAAAGGTATAGGCGTTTCCGGGAATAACCCGGTCATTGAAAATTACCTTGCCATCTGCCAGAATTTCCACCCAGGAACGTTGGTGGGCGACCAGGTAGATTTGAATTGCACCGCTGCCGATGATGGGTGAGGTGGGCGTGACGGAAGGCTCGCCGGCAGCAGTGGTTGGATTTCCAGCTGCCAGGTCTCCAGGAATGGAGGCAGCCGTTGAGATGAGAGTCCCGACCTGGGTGGGTTCATTTGTATTCAACATAGCCTCAGCCACGGATGGGGCAGTGGGACTGATTTCAGCCAAGCGCTGGGAATTAATCCGGCTGGCCGTCCAGACGGCGAAAACAAACAGCATGACGATTACGCCGCCGCCGATGATTAAATCGGGGGTCAGGAAGCGCCGCCAACCAACCTGCGGGCGGGCCGGGGAGCGGCTGCCTTTGCCTTTGGCAGGCTGTGCTGGAAGACGTTCGTCGCGCCCGACCTGTAGAGCTTCTGCAAAAGACAAGAGAACGGCATCGACATTCAGATCCAGGAAGGCGGCATAATTGCTTAACATGCCGCGAGCCTGGACCGGTGACGGCAAATCGGAAATCCGACCTTCCTCCAGGGCTAGCAGGTTGGCTGCCCGAACCTTGGTGTGGTGTTCCACTTCGTCCAGGGAGAGCCCCAGCGCCTGGCGACGCTGTGCCAATTGCAGGCCAATTGCATTGAATAAATCCTGGGCCTTACTTGGCGGCGGCGCCGAGGGGGCAGGCGGTGGAATGGGTTGTGAGATCGGCTCGGAGCGGGGGGCCGGGGGCTTGGATACCGGTTCCTGGCTGGCAGGTGGGAGAACCGCCTGGATGGGTTCTGCAGCCGGTTCTTCCCTGACTGCCGCCGGGGCAGCCGGAACCTTGCCATCCCAAAGATCCAGGAGTGGCTGGAGCGGCAAGCCGAGAAAACCGGCATAAATCCGCAGGAACCCCTTACCCTGGACGCGTGAAGGTAATGCTGACAGATCGTTGTTTTCCAACGCCTGCAGGTAGACAAGCTTTACCCGGGTGGTTTCAGCCGCCTGGGCCAGGCTAATCTGGCGCCCCTCCCGCGCTTCTTTGAGTTGTTCTCCGATGGTTGCTGTCATGGATTCCACTCTAAAAAAGGATACCGGCCAGACAGCCCCTGGCTGATCCTGGCCGGTAACGATGTCATATCATTCGCCGGATGAAATCTTACTCGGCCTTCTCAACAGCTTCGGGCAAATTGGGGGCTTCACCTTCGCGGTGAACGATCAATTTGACTTCGGGATTGAGATCCACGGTCAAATGGATGCGGGCCTTGTGTTCGCCCAGGGTGCGGATCGGCTCAACTTCCACGACGTGCCGGTCGATCTGGGTGCCAAGCTTGGCGTTGATGGCGTCGGAAATCATCTGGGGGGTGATGGAGCCGTACAGTTTGCCGGTTTCACCCGCCCGGGCCGGGAAAGCCAGCACGAGACCGTTGATCATCTCGGCCAAACCGCCCATCTCATTGTTGATGATGGCGCGGCGGGCGTTGGCGCGAGCGCGGATCTGATCCACCTGGCGCAGAGCGCCTTCGGTGGCCAACACGGCCAGTCCCTGCGGAAGCAGGTAGTTGCGGCCGTAGCCGTCGGCAACACGCTTGACATCACCAGCGCGGCCCAGTTTGTAGACATCTTTCAGCAGTAAAACTTTCATTTCGCAAGCCCTTTCAGGGATGAATTTATTGCGCCCCAGGCGAAGGGTACAACGCCTGCAAGCCGACGAATTATACCTGAGGAAACAGAATGGGTCAATGAAACCCGGCCGGTTCGGGTACAATTAATCCTTGAAAGGGAAATCCAATGCAAATCGAACTATTATATCGTCCCTCTTATACCCTTGCGCGGGTTAAGCTCAATCCGGGGGAAGCCATCCGGGCTGAACCGGGTGCCATGGTCGGAATGAACGGAGTCCAGGTGGAGACAAAAATGCAGGGTGGATTCCTGCGCTCCCTGGCCCGTTCAGCCTTTGGTGGAGAATCGCTCTTTGTCAACACCTACCGCGCCAATCAGCCGGAGGCCGAGGTGTTACTGGCGCCAACTTTGCCGGGTGATGTGCTCAACCTGCCTCTGGCCGGGGATGCCATGCTGGTGCAATCGGGTTCATTCCTGGGCTGCGGAGAAAAGGTTGAGATCGATACCCGTTGGTCCGGGGCGCGGACGTTTTTCGGTGGGGAGGGATTGATCATGCTGCGTTGCTCGGGAGAGGGAGAGTTGATCTTTTCCAGTTACGGTGCCATCCATGAATTGACCCTGGCGGATGGGCAAACCTATACGGTGGATACCGGCCACCTGGTTGCCTTCAGTGAGAAAATTGGATTCGAAATTCGCACGGTGGGGGGATTGAAATCCACCCTGTTGGGCGGTGAGGGATTGGTGATTGATTTGCGCGGCCCGGGCCGAGTGCTCCTGCAGACCCGCAGCGAGGGAGCGTTCCTGGATTGGCTGCTGCCCAAGCTGCCAAAACCAGGTGGAAAGTCGGAATAACAGACTGCGCCGGTTGAAGCATTATTATGCTGGATCGCCCTCCTGGAGGAGGGCGATTTTTATATTTCTAATAGAGAGTTGAGAGGCGCGCGGCGGTAATATTCGCGGAAGGCTGCCTGTTCATCCAGCAGCTTATTCAGCTGAGATTCCAGGCTGGGCAGATCGGCACGCGACGGTTGACCGGGAGAGGAAATCTGCACCAGACCGTTCTCCATCCAGTCGAGATGGACGGCTCCATTCGCCTGCCACCAGGCCAGGCCGGTGCGGATGGCTGCATTGGTGCAGGCGCACGCGGCGGCCAGTTCTTCAATGGAGGTGATCCCGTTATGCTGACTCTGCACGCCGCGGATCAGTCCACCCAGACGGGTCAGCAGGCTGCGCAGGCTGGCTGGCGTCGAGACGTGTCCCAGCAGGATCACCCGCTGCGGCTGGACTTGCTGCAGGGTGGCAGCCAGAGCCGCCCGTTCCGGAGGGATGCTGGCGATCACAAGGGTGTCAGCCGGGTGCAGGTGGTTGCGATCCGTGCCGGGGATATCGGGCGGACAATCAGCTTCCCACCAGAAAAGGCTGTCGGGGTGAAGGTCCAATTCCGATAGAATGGCTTGCGGGTCTTTTACCTGGCGGTGATCGGCAATCGAAAAGGCAGGGGCGGCGGTCACTTCCACGGCTGATTCTTCCAACGGACGGGCGGATACCCATTCAATCGTGACACCCACCTGGCCGCGGAAATTGCTGGCTCGCACCGTATATGCCAGGTCGAACCGTCCGCCGGGCAAGGGATTGCCGGCAGCGCCCCACCAGATGATACGAGCCTGATTGCCCGAAGGATCCTCTACCACTAGTTGCAGATGCTCGCCGGTCCTGCCCAATCCAGTGGCGGATTCCAGGCGCAGATTGCGGGCGGCAAAGATAGGCGACGGATTCCCCGGGCCAAAGGGTGCCAACCGACTGATGGATTCCACCAGGTCCAGGTTGATCTCCGGCAGCGACAACCAGGCGTCCACCTGAAGGCGGTTGGTGAGCGGCCTCCCCGCTGCCTGGCGTAACACTGAGCGGGAAAGCGCCCGGCGCAGGTCGTTGATTTTCTCAGGTTGGATGCTGAAACCGGCTGCCATAGGGTGGCCGCCGAAGCCGAGCAACAAGTTGGCATTTTCCGCCAGTGCAGCGGTGATGTTTACTCCATCCACTGAGCGGGCCGAAGCGCGGCCAATTTCGCCGGGTGGGGCGGCAATCAACGCCACCGGGCGGGCGTAGAGCTCCACCAGGCGGCTGGCGACGATCCCCACCACGCCGGCCGGCCAGGTGGGATTCTCCAGCACCAGAACCGGGGTATCCAGAAGGGATCGATTGCGCTCGATCTGTGATTGGGCAGCCCGGAAAACATCATCGCACAGGCGCTTGCGCCGGCTGTTGAGCGCCTCCAACTCCAGGGCGAGCGGCTTGGCGATTTCAGGGTCCGGGGTCATCAGCAATTCCACCATCGGGTTGGCATCTCCCAACCGACCGATGGCATTCAGGCGCGGCGCCAGGATGAAACCGATATGTTCCTCGTTCAGGTTGGCAGCAGAGAGTTCCGCCAGTTTCAGCACGGCCTGAAGCCCGGGTCGGGGTTGAGCACGCAGGGTCTGCAAGCCGCGCTGAACCAGCCAGCGGTTGTCGCCGGTCAGGACAGCCAGGTCAGCCACCGTCCCCAAGGCAACCAGGTCGAGATAAGTTGAAAACTCATCACTACGGTTTTTGCGACGGAGCAATTCAGCCAGCAATTGGGCGGCCGTTCCCACCCCGCACAGGGGCCGTAAGGGATGGTCAGGCGAAAGGCGTTGAGGATTGACCAGGGCTGGCGCGTTGGGCAATTGTTCCGGCAGGCTGTGGTGGTCTGTAATCAATAAATCCACCTGCTTGTGGCGCAAAAAATCTGCCGCTTCATGGGCGGTGATGCCGGTGTCACAGGTCAGGACCAGTTGAGCACCAGCGGCGAGCAGCTTTTCCAGGTTGGGCAGGTTGATGCCGTGTGATTCACGAGCCCGCACCGGGATGTGATAGATGACATCGCCGCCCAAGCCGCGCAGCCCGGAAACCAGCAGAGCCGTGGAGGTTTGACCGTCCACATCGAAATCGCCCCAGACGCCGATTTTCTCACCGCGCTGCAGGGCCAGCTCCAGGCGGTCCGCTGCAGCGGCAAGATCCGGGAGGTCGAGCGGATCGGCTGGGTGATAGAGATCAGGATCCAGGAACGCGCGAGCAATTGCCGGGTCGGTAATTCCGCGCCGAACCAATAGCTCTGCCGCCAGCGGATGACCGCCAATGACTTGCTGTAATTCAGGCGGAACGACAACGGCTTCGGGTTCCAGCCATTCCAGCACGGGCAGATTCACAGCAGGATCTCCCCGATTTGATCCAGGTCCAGGCCGGCCGTGGTATCCGGCGGCTCAAAATCTGCATCGGAATCGGCCAGGCTGCCAGGCTGATCGCCCCGCTCGCATAATGAGCGGTAGATGCAAAAAGCACAGCGGCGCTCGTCCGTGGTCAGCATGAACCGGCCAGGGGCAGTGGCCTCAATTTCAGCCAGGGTGCGGGTCAGCAATTCCTCCACCCGGCTGGATTGTTCTGCGGAGAATGGGAACCGTTCAGGCTGGGCAGGGGCTTCCGCAAACCAGTAGATCATTTCCACCTGGTCCGCCTGGACTGGCCGCCCATCTTTAAAGTGGATGGCAGCATGTTGAAGGATAAACGGGTAGAGGCGGGTCTGCCAGCGGGCTGCCAGCGCCGGGCGGGGGGTGGCCATCGAAGAGGTTTTCCAATCCAGGATTGTGAAGCGTCCGTCCGGGTGGATGGCCAGCAGGTCCAGTTTGCACAGAAGCCGCCATCTCCTGAATGGCATGGAAAGGGTCAGCTCCGGTTGACGATTGGCGGGCAGATCTTGGGTGAGCGGATCCGTTAGGAAAGCATCCCACCAGGCAGCCAGGTCTGATTCCATGGCCTGGCTGGAGAGAATCTCCACCGGAAGACCCAGGAAATATTGCTGCACCAGGCGGTGAAAACGTTCACCCTGCTGCATGCGGCGCTCATGCTCGATGATCGGTTCGGTCTGCGGAGCCGGCCATTCCAGGTGGAGCAGGTGACGCAATTCAAAGCGGCGCGGGCAATCTGCGTAGTCCTGCAGGTTGTTCTGGGTAAAGATAAATTCAGGCGGCAGAGTCATTCAAACGCTCCTGGTTGGCTTGCAGTAGCCATTGGAATCCGACCGCCTGTGAGCAATCATTCTTGCGGCCATCATTCCAGGTGACGACCAGTTCCCGGCGGGCGCGGGTAATGCCTACAAAGAGGAGGCGCAATCGTTCGGCTGCATACTCCTTGCGCGCTTCATAGGTGGCCGCGCCTTCTTCAATCAATCCAACCAGGGGATCCCGGCGGTGAAGGGCCTGCAGGCGGGCCTGGATTTCAGCTTCCAGGTTCAAGCGGCTGCGGATGAACCATTTTTCCGAGATGAATTGATCACCCGGCAGGCCGGATGGAAAGTCGTAATTGTTGACAGAGGTCATATACACCCGGTCCCATTCCAGTCCCTTGGCCTTATGGATGGTGGCTACCACTACTTTCCCACGGTGCAGATCCGGATCAAAACCGGTATCCGCCTCCGAAAAGCCGATCATCTTGAACTGGCTGCGGGCGTTGGAGATATCGGCCAGCAGGGCGGCATAATCCACCAGGTTGGCCTCGGGTTGACTGGCAGCAGTCGTCTCCAGCAAGAGAGCAAGCTTATGCGCCAGGGCCAATTCTGCCGGGCTGGAAAGAATATCCTGTGAGATGGTAAGCAGCAGCTGATCCGCCGGAAGAGCGGTGGCGTTTTGCCAGCGCCGGATTAACCCGGCAAACCAGGCCAGCTCGGAATTTAATTCTTCGTTTGAAACCCCGGCAGGAGGGACAGGCAGCCATTCACCGTCGGGCCGGGGCCAGAGGTAATCTTCTACGCGGGATAACTTTTTGAGCAGGGATGTGACCGACTGAATGAAAGTCTTTTCGAGATCGCTGCGGCTATCCCGCGAGCGGATGGCATGGTAGGCCTCGGCCAGCCGGGCAGGCGAGGATGCATCCGCCAGGTATTTGAGGATTGCGGCCAGCAGTCCGGCCGTCTGGCGGGTATCCGTACTGGTACGGGTTAGATCAACGGTTTCAATACCCTTCTGGTGGAGGGCTTCGATGAATTCCACCGCCCGATCGTTGCGCGGTGCCAGGATGGCGACCGTTGCATCCCCATGATCCGGCAGCCAGCGCTGGATGCTGGAAACCACGCGCTCAATTTCCACATCCGGCCTGAGCCGGTTTTCGTGCAGGTGAACCACGGATGGACTGTCCGGCGGGTTGGGCTGCGGATCACCCGGCGGGGTGGGTTCGATATGCGGAGTGCTCAAGGCAGCATGTAAAGCAGGAATATCCGTCGCCATGCTCTGATCGATCAGGGCGTTGGCCAGGTAAAGGATGCCGGGAGCGGAACGGCCGGAATTGGGCAGGGAACGCGGCTGGACACCGGGCTCGAACAGGAAGCGACGCAGAAATTCCGGGCTGGCAGTGGTGAAAGTCTCATAGATGGCCTGGTTCGGGTCACCCACCCGGACCCAGTTGCCGGAATCACCAGCCAGCAGGCGCAGGATTTCCTCCTGCAGGCGGCTGGAATCCTGGGCTTCATCCTCCAGGATGAACGGCCAGCGTTCGCGCAGGCGGGCCAGGTAATCCGGGTCCGATTTCAGGGCGCGCAAGGCCAGGCGGATGAGGTCGTCAAAATCCAGGGCGGAGCGGTAGTTGAGCGAATGCTGGTATTCCTTGTAGACAGCCAGACCCATCTCCAAAAGGGGGTGAGAGATGCCCATTTCCTGCTGGGTGCGCTCCAGGTCCTGCGGAGTGGCCTGCAAATCCTTGGCGGTACGCATATACACGCGGGCCAGGGAAACGGCCAGCTCCGGCCAGGCCTTGGCCATAACATGATGGTTTTCCATCAACTCCGGGTCGGTGTATTCCTCCAGGAATTCCGGATGCAGGTGGAGCCAATCGGTGGCGTGGTTGGTCAGCAGGCGGTCCGCTTCGCGATCGTCGAGGATCTGATAATGTTGTTCCACACCGGCCAGGTCGGGGCGTTCGCGAACGATATCGTTGGCCAATCCATGCAGGGTGCGTACACGGTAGCCGTAACCGGGCAGCAGGCCAAAATCCTGGATGAAAGCGGAAACACGCCGGGAGAAGTTATCCACGGCGGAATTAACCAGGGTAACAATGAGCACTTCCTGGTCATCACGTAGACGGTTTTCAGCGATCAACTGGGCTGCCAGCAGCGAGAGTGTGAAGGTCTTTCCGCTGCCCGGCACAGCCGAGACGCCCATTTTGCCGCCGGCATAGTTCAATATCTCCCGCTGGGCAGGACGCAAATCAGGCATCGGCATCCTCCAGGCTGAGATGGGAATGGCGCAGCAGATTTTGCAGGGCTTGCAGAAGTGGGCCGCGCTGCTCATCCCCCTGGGCGTTGAGGTTGGAAAGACGTAAATGGATCCTTCCGCGGCAGCGGCGGATAAGCCCGCGCGTCAAGCGTTGCAGGGAGGCCTGGTTGTTGGCAAATTCATGTGCATCCGTCCATTGGGCTTCGGCCGGCCAACGCCGGCTAAGCACGATCGGATGGGTCAGAGGTTGGTAAAGGCGCTGCCACCAGCCCATTGAGCCCAGGTCAAGCCAGATCTGCACATCCACCGGGCGGTTGAGCATGAGGAAGGAATAGGCCGGTGCCACCAGTACAGCCCCTTGCGACGGTTCCGCCCAACCCTGCAGATACTGGGCAGCCAGGACACCATTTTCGACCATGTTGAGGTATTCCAACCCCAGGGGGCGGTTTTCAGCCTGTAAAATTGGCCCGGTAACGCGGCGAAATTTCTGGATCGATTCAATCAGGCGGGCGGTGACGGCAGCGGAATCATAATTGGTATGGAAGGCAAATCCCGGTTGGCTGAGTAAATTGCCGAACAGCCGGCTGAGGAAAATGTCCAGTTCCACCGGATCACCGGCGTGGTAATCCACCAGGAATTGGCGCAGGCGCTCATACCGCCCGCCCAGCAGGTAGGTGATACGCTGCTGGATCTCCGGTTTGATGATGTCAAACGAGGTCAACGGATCACTGCGGCGGGATTTGAAAACAATCTGGGTCAACAGGTGGGCGCGAACCAGGTCCATGCCCTCAATGGAAAGCATCAGGGCCAGCCGCATTTGCGCTTCGCTGACCGGCAGGTTCCATTGTGGATGGGCCAGGCGGGCCAGAGTCAGCAGACAGGCGGTGGCAGGTTCATCCCGCAGGGCGCGGGACGGACGATGCGAACGGCCGGGGATGCCCAGCTCCTCCAGGCGGTTGAGCAGGGCAAAGCGTAGCGAATCACTGACAAAGGGCGCCAGGACGGCAATTTCACCGGGGGGTGTGCCCCGGTTGACCTCGGCCAGGATGGTCTGGCAGACATCCTCGATCATCTGCGGATAGAAATTTAGTTGGCGCACGGTCACCGGCAGGGCAGGCTGATCGGGGTTGGAGTCTTCCACCGGTTTACGATCCAGGGATGCAACCAGGTGGCTTTCAAATTCGGTTAATCCTGGCGGAGTGACCAGCGAACCTTCAAAGGTGATAACTTCTGAGCAACCTGAACCAAGCAGGGCGGCGGAATCTGGATCCGCGCCAAGGAAGGTGCGAAAACCGCCGTCGGCATCCAAAATCAGGAGTGCGGATTCGAACCGGGGCAGCCACTCATGCAGCAGGTCGTGGGCCGCCGGGACATCCTCCTCGATGTTGTCAAACACAAGGTGGCGGTAGCGGTCGGTGAGATAAGCCTTGCACAACCATGACGGCCAGAGATGGTGAAGAAACACTTCCATCTGGAGAGAGAAATCCAGCAAATTATGCTCCAGGCAGTAGTCCCGAAAGCGGTTGGCGCAATCCTGGGCTTCATCGTAGGCGCGGACCTGGGCCGGTTCGCCGATCCAGGCGGCTTTCAGTCTTTCGGCCAGGGTCGTGTGGGAAAACCCGGCTGCAGCGGCCTTGTTGAGGTTGTCGATGATCTGCCCCAGTAAGCGGTTGCGGTCAATAGACACGCTGTCAAAATAGCCCTGGTCGAGCAAGGGATCAACGATACGGGCCAGGAAATATTGGGCCGTCTCCATGGTCAGGAAAACCGGCGGCTCTTCCGGGTGGGTAAAACCGGCTGGACCGGCGATCAACGGCCAAAAGAGATCCACCATGCGCTGGGCCAGACCGCCCACAGTCTGGATGGTCACCTCGCCGCCGGCAGGTAAATCCGGCTGGCGGCTGGCAGCAAAATAGGGTGCTGCCAGTGAACGCTGCGGAACCAGCACCAGGATCTGCTCAGCCGGGATGCCGCTGCGCAGCATGAAAGCCAGGCGCCCAGCGGCTGCAGTGGTTTTCCCGGTACCTGCCGGGCCTTGCAGAAGGGTGCTGCCGGTGAAAGGTGCCTGGATCAAGTTGAGTTGACCAGAGGTGAAGGTCTGAGTCATCAGCAATCTCCCGATGACTCAATTGTAACGGTGTTTGCTGAATCTGCCATGCGGAAAAAAGGCAGATCGGCGGCGAGTAGGTCAGGGGAATTAGCCTGCCATGGGCGTTAATTCAACAGGAAGGGTGGATTGGTGGATCCAGGCGTTGACCGTCCGGGCACACAGGTCAGGCAGGGTGGTGGACCAGTTATGCTCCCTGGCGGCTGACAAATTTTGGCCGCTGCCCAGGATGACTGAATGGTTGTTGGGTAGGACGTGGTGCAGCATGCGGTGGGTCGGCAGCACTTCCACCGTTTCGTGTTCACCGGCCACCAGGAGGACTGGATTTTGGACGGATTGGATACCGTGAGGCAACCGGTAGCGATAATATTCGGTCATGGTGTGCGTCCACCCGGAGAGGGTGATGGATTGCAGGTTCTGTTTGAACTCTGTGAAGTGGGTTTCAGGGATGCCGGTCATTGACTTCATCATCCAGCGCAAGATTCGATCGTTCTGCCGCCAGGGCCGGATGAATAATCTATACAGCATTTGCATTACCGCCTCGGAATATATTCCCAGGGAGTATCCGGGAAGCGGAAGGGCCAAAGATCCGCTAACGACTGCGTTCAGAATGACATCGGGAGCGCGAGCGAGAATATCCAGGGCAACCTGGCCGCCTACGGACAAACCGACCAGGTGGGCTTTTCCACCGGGGATTTCTTCACGAATCAGCCGGATGATCTCATCAGCAGTGGAATGAATGGAGAAGGGGCCGAGGAACCGGCTGCTGCCGTGTTCCGGCAATTCCGGCAGGTAGGCGGAGATATTCTCCAGCCTGCGGACGGTTGGCATCCAATTCCAGACACCGCCGGCCCCACCGTGGATGAATATAACAGGGATCCCATTTGGATTCCCGCTTTGGAAGACATTCATTGCTTTCCGCGGACTCATCATAAAAGGTTTTCACCTGGCTATTTCATTAACTTAGTCACCAAGCATACCGCTGCAACCTAAAAGCCAGATGAATAGTATGAAAGTTAGAAGTTGGCTTTCAGATCCAATCCCTTGTAAAGATCGGAAACCTGATCCGCATAGCCGTTGAAAAGCAGGGTGTCGCGCCGGCCGGTTTCATCGATCCGCCGCTCGGAAGCCTGCGACCAACGCGGATGCGGGACATTGGGATTGACGTTGGCGTAAAAGCCATATTCGTTGGGGGCAGTAGCCATCCAAAGGGAGGTGGGCATCTCCGTCACCAGGGAAATGCGAGTAATGGATTTGATGCTTTTAAAGCCGTATTTCCAGGGAACCACCAGGCGAGCTGGCGCACCGTTTTGAGGCAGCAGAGATTTCCCATACAATCCGGTTGAGATCAAGGTCAGCTCGTGCATGGCCTCATCCAGGCGCAGCCCTTCGACATAAGGCCAGGGGAAAAAGGTGTCCTTCTGCCCGGGCATCTGGGACGGGTCGTACAGCGTCTCAAAGCGGACGTATTTCGCATCCGCTGTGGGCTGAACCTCATCCAGTAGTTTTTTGAGAGGGAAACCCAGCCAGGGGATGACCATCGACCAGCCTTCCACGCAGCGCATGCGGTAGATGCGTTCCTCCTCGCCAAATTTCTGGCGCAGCAGGTCCGGGTCGTAGGTTTGCGGGTTATTGACCAGGCCGTCAACCGTGATGGTCCACGGAGAAGTGATGAGATTGGCGCTGGCGCGGGCTACCCCGGTTTTATCCATGGAGAATTCATAAAAGTTGTTGTAATTGGTAACCGATTGATACGATGTGAGGTTGCCTCCCAACTCATCCGTCTGCGAGCCGGGAAGGGCGGTGGAGCCAGGGGTGGTTGGGACTGTTGTGGGGGTGAGTTGAGGCGCACAGGCAGCCAGGGCCGCGCCACCGGCTGCGAGGAGAGCGCCCTTCAAAAACCGCCGGCGCGAAAGATAGACGGATTCCGGGGTGATTTCAGAGGAAGAGATGGGTTTCATGGCATACTCCGATCAGGTAGCTTTAATTGGTCTTTTATATTCGATAAATAATATCTATAATATCCAAATAATATGAAATTATTATGAATATATATTGATATTTATCCTGGAACTAGATTTCGATCGCAGCGAGATATTCGAGCAAAGCGCGGGTGAGCAAGGTATCGGCAAGAGCCCGGTGGGAGTTGGGCAGGGGGATGTTGCAGCGGGCGCCGGCATTTTCCAGGCTCACATTGCGATAAGTCCGGCGGTTGGGATCCCACTCGCCATTAAAACGAGCATAGAGGCCCATCAAATCAAAAGGCCGGATGAGCACATCCCAGCGCATTTTGTAACGGGCATGGGTCTGCTGCATCATGCGCACGTCAAAATCCGAGTTGTAGATTACAACCAACCGGTTGTTGAAGACCGGCCGGATACTGTTCCACAAGAAAGGCCAGGGTTGGGCTTTTTGGACCATTTCATTGGTGATGTGATGCACCCGCGTTACATCGGCGGGGATGGTCTGGCTCGGACGGACAAGGGTATCCACGAGGGGGGAGCCATCCGTATCGATGATCGAGATTTCAACAATCTCGGCGGTTTTATCCAGGCCGGTTGTTTCGGTATCCAGGTAAATCGGGCGCTGCTCGAGAACCTGGCGGGCAAGCAATACAGCATCGCGTTGGGCGGCAGAGGCGATCATCAGGGCAAAATCCAGTATGAGAGATCATCCAGGGCAATGGTAAAGCCCGGCGTATTGACAGCGGCAATGAATGCGCCAAAGGTACCGGAGGAAAAAGTCTCATCCGTGACTTCCATCACTTTGCGGCCGTTGGCGTATAGTGTGATGGATTTCCCGTTGGCCAGCACTCCCAGGCGATTGACCTGGTTGGAACCAGCATGGAGGGCATCCGTGTTGATGGTATCGGCCACCTTGGTAAATTCACTGCCGTCAAAGGCACGCAAACCTGCCCGGCCGTCGCAAGTCAAAGTGTAGAAATAGCCCTTGCTTGTATCCGGGGCGCGGAAAATGATTCCATACAGGTCGTTCCCAGAGCAAGTTCCTACGTTGACGGTGGCTTCTAAATAGAAATTAGTCAGCTCGTGATAATGCATCGTCCAAGAATGCCAGCCGATCGCCTGTTTGCTGGTCAGAGCCAGGGTTCCATTTTCTCCGCGGATGTAGGAGTAATCATTATCCTCGGTGTACCACGAGGAAACATTATCCAGGTTGGTCGTCCAACTGGAGGAGCCCAGGGCAGCTTTGGGATCATCCGCCGGAGTTGGTGAGGGTGTGATGGTTTCTGTTGCCGTCGGCTCCAGGGTGGCCGTTTCTGAGGGCGGAAGAGGTGGTTGGGTTGCGGTGGCCGGGGGCTGGATGGGTTGGGCACCGGCTGTGCCGGTTAAGACCAGGCTCACCTGCGTACCAACCAGGTCTGTGGTTGGAACCTGCTGGGCTTTGGGTAGATTGCAGGCGGAGAAAAGTAGACTTGCCAGGATTAAAATCGCTATTCGGGTTCGCATGGAGGTATTATAACCAGTTTCAAGCTGTACTTCCAGACGATGCAAATCCTTGAATATCATTTGTCCGGCTTGTGAGGCTTTCCGATGGGTCTGTGATAATATGGAGGTTAACCCGGGTCAAAACTCTTTGCAGAGAATTCATGACAAAAGTATTCCCCATTATCCAGAAAGGCCTGAATTGATTTTCAAGACACCCATATTCAGAGCAGCCCGCTATTTAGCCAGGCGAATCCTATCGGTCTCTCTCACCATCGTGATCGGGGTATTCCTGACCATTGTGATTGCCAACAGGGGTGGAATGGTGGACCAGATCGCCCGGGAGCGAGTGGAATCAAAGATGATGTTATTCGTTTTGGACCCGAACTTTCACGGCGACCTTGCGGTGGAACGGGCCAGGCTGGAAGTCCAGGAAGGATTGAATGTCTCTTTCCTGCCAAAACATCTGATTTATACATTCAAGGCCCTGACGCTTGACTGGGGGAGTGTTTGGGATGTGGGGGGGTTTAGAGTCTATATCAAAACGGATAAAGGTGTGGTGGGCACAACTGAAACCCGCAGGATTATCCTTTCCCAAATGCCGAATACATTGCTGCTGGCCGGGATTGCCTACCTGATCGTCGCCCTGCTTGGGATTTCATTGGCGCTTTTCCTCAGCCAGCGGGAGGGGCATTGGTTGGATCGATTGGTGGGCTTATTAACGCCCATATCATCCATGCCAAGCTGGGTCCTGGGAGTGCTCCTCGTGGTTCTTTTTGCGGTGGATCTAAAAATCTTCCCTGTGGGCAAGATGATGGGAACCATTCCACCGCAGACCACCTGGGAAACCATCAAGGTGGTAGCCTACCACCTTGTTCTACCGGTTACCGCCATCGTTTTGAGCCTGCTTTTTCAAATGGCTTACACCTGGCGTACGTACCTCATGATCTATTCGGATGAGGATTACGTGACGCTGGCGCGGGCAAAAGGGCTGCAACCAGCCAAGATCAACCGTCAATACCTGCTGCGGCCAGCCCTGCCTTACATGCTGACAAGCTTCTCACTTACCCTGGTAGGATTCTGGCAAACCATTACCGCCCTGGAATTTTTCTTTCAATGGCCAGGGATCGGGAAAATGTTTGTGGACGCCTTGCCAAATTTCCGCGGTGAAGCCATGTACCGCGGCGAGATGTCGATTGTGACCGGTATCGTTGTTGTGTTTGCATATCTTCTGGGGATCACGATCCTGTGTCTGGACCTGGCTTATGTGCTGGTGGATCCCCGCTTGCGGATTGAATCCAGCGAACTGGATTTGGGAAAGCTGGCCATCCACACAATCCGTAAACCGGCGGATTTATTGAGAGACCTATTCCGGAAACAACAGCCTGCGCCTGTCTCACAAAACACAACCAGAAAAATACGAGAAGCATCCAGGATTAAATGTCAACCCGGCCAACGGATTACGGGATTGAGGGCGAATTTTCACTCCCTGAGAGGAGCCTGGCATGATAGTTGGGCTGTCATGCGAAAAACACCGTTTGGAACGGTCAGCTTGGTTCTGGTGGGCTTGTTGTTCATCTGCTCAGCAGCCGTGATGATCTGGATCCCGTACAACCCGGTGGGGAAAAACTGGACTGAAGGAGACTTAACCGGGAGACCGACATCAGCCAGGTTGGCATTACCCGTATGGGTCAACTGGTTCAGGAAGGAAAAATTACCCTCTACCATTGTCTTAAATAGTGCAGATGGGACTGCCCGGAAAGTCGTTGAGAAGGGGACCGGCGGTATTGATACAACGACGATTGAGTTTTCCTTTGAATATCCATATCCGACATTTCCAAGCGAAGTGAGTGTCTATTTTTCGGCTCACTATTCTCAAAAAAGCCCATTTGCCTCGTTGACCTGGATCACACCTCAAGGAGATGAAATTCATCTTAAGAATACCAGCGTAACCGACAAACTCAATTACTCCGTGGGGGATAACACCCCCTTCCGGCAGCTATTGGCAGGCAATGACCATTTCCAGAAATGGTTTGTATCGTCGGGAAATTACATTACGCCAGGTTATCAGCTCCTCTTTGCAGATCCGCAGGTTGATACCCCCCGGGTTGAACCCGGAAAGTATATTTTGCGGATTGATGGGATGTTATTCGAACCGGGCTCAGACCTGGATGCTCAACTGGTAATCTTTGGACTGGTACAGGGTTGGGCAGGGACGGATTTCTACCGCCGGGACCTGCTGGTACCCCTGTTATGGGGGTTGCCCTTCGCCCTGTTGGTCGGAATCCTGGGCGCCCTGGCGACAGGATTGGGATCCATCACCATGGCAGGGATTGGGGTTTGGTTTGGGGGGTGGGTGGACGGCCTGATCCAGAAGTTGGTTGAAGCCAACCTTGTTCTGCCGGTCATGGCCATTGGGGTACTGCTTTGCGCGTATTATCAACTCAATCTCTGGCTCGTGCTTGGGATCATCATTCTGCTCAATGTATTGGGAAGTCCCACCAAGGCATTTCGGGCTGCTTTTCTGCAAGTCAAAGAGTCAGGATTTATCGAAGCAGCCCGGGCGTATGGAGCCAGCGATTGGCGGATCATCTTCCGCTATTTGATCCCGCGCACATTGCCGGCCATGATTCCCCAGATTATCAACCTGATTCCGACCTTCTTCTTCCTGGAGGCCACCCTGGCGATTTTTAATGTCAGCGATCCGCGCTTTCCGACCTGGGGGCGGATCCTTTATTCTGCGCTGCGTTATGGTTCAGCTTATGGTTCTCGTTACTGGGTCCTGGAACCTATAATGATGATGCTGCTCACCAGTTTTATCTTTGCCCTGTTGAGTTTCTCCCTGAATCGCATCTTGAATCCGCACCTGCGAAGTGCCTGATGGAAAGCCCTTTTTGCCACGCGGGTGTTCCAGGGTGGCTACCCATTTCTCAACTTAAATGATTGTATAATTTACTATTATGAAAACCACCATTCTCCACTTGGAGGAGCATGATGATGTCATCACCGTCCAGGATCGGTTGGGCTGGGCGAAATCGCCGCGCGCCCTGTTGATCTGGCCGGACGAAGGACGCATCTTAACCCGACAATTGGACCTGGTATTGCTGCAACGAACAGCCCGAAATCAGGGGACTCAAATTGGTTTGATTACGCGCGATGCGGAAGTGATGGATCACGCCCGCGACCTGGGCATCCCGGTTTTTCGCAATCAGAAACGTGCCCTGCACGGCGTCTGGCGGAGGAAACCCCGCCGGATCCGTTGGCTGCATCCGAGAGAGCAGAAAACCTTGCCGCCGGAAGAGTTGCGGAAGAGCCTGTCCCTCAAAGCATTCGCTCCACTGCCGGTGGTTGCGCGGGTGGGTGTTTTCCTGGCGGCAATCCTGGCAGTGGGTGCTCTCATCATGCTTTTTATTCCGGCCGCCACCGTGGTTCTGCCGGTGGAAAAGACCACGCAACAAATGGAGTTTCCTTTATTTCCGGATCCCCAGCTCGGAGGAGTTACGCTGGTGGGGGGTATCCCGGTGGAGGAGATCAAAGTGGAAGTGGAGCAGCAATCCCAGGCCCGCAGTACGGGGCGGTTGGTGCTCTCAGATCAGGCAGCCAGCGGAGAGGTGGAATTCACCAACCTGACGGATCGGGCCATCACCATCCCTGCCGGGACAGTCGTCCTGACAACCACCAATCCACCAATACGATTTCTTACCTCGCGGGCGGTGGATCTGGCTGCGGGGGTCGGCAAGACAATCCAGGTTGCAGTAAAAGCCGAATCGGGTGGTACGGCTGGCAACCTGCCAGCCGGAAGTCTGCGAGCCCTGGAAGGGATTATCGGGCTGCAGGTCAGTGTTACCAATCTACAACCTACCCTTGGTGGCACGAACCAATCGGTAACTGCGCCCTCAATAGAGGATGTCAACCGGGTGCGTACAGACTTGCTGCAATCCCTGCAAGATCAGGCTGCCGAGCGAATTGATCATTACTACGTTGAAGGTTACCAGCTCATACCGGGAACAGTGAAGGCTGTTAACATCTTGGAAGAAGAGCAAGTTCCCACACCCGGGCAGGCGGGAGAGAATTTTTCGTTGCGATTGAAGGTCGAATTCAGCGGTTGGGTAGTCAGCGGCCAGGTTCTACACCAGGCTGCCCGGAACGTGATGGATGCCGGACTCACACCCGGTATGGTTGCCCTGGAAGATAGTTACTGGTACCATTTTGGACTGTTGACCCAGGACCAAACGGGTTATAAGTGGATGGTGACAGCCAAACGCCAGGTCCAACCGGTGCTGGATGTACAGGCGGCGGCAGAATTGATCGCCGGAAAGATGCGCAGCCGGGCGGGGGTAATGCTCCGCCAGGAATTTAACCTGCCGAGTGCACCAACCATACTACTGGCACCCGCGTGGTGGCCCTGGCTGCCAGTCTTGCCATTTCGCATCCAGGTGGTGGAGTTATGAGCGGGCGAATCCTGGGTGTTGACCCTGGCGAAAAGCGCATCGGCCTGGCAATCAGCGACGTCACGGGAACCATTGCCAATCCACTGCAGGTCTTGAACCACGTTGCCCGCCTGGTGGATGCAGCCCAAGTAGCTCGCATAGCCGCTGAACAGAGCGCGGTCTTAATCGTGATTGGTCAACCCCTGGATGATGAAGGCGACATTGGCCCGGCAGCGCGGCGGTCCGGGCGAATGGCAGAAGCCATCCAGTCGCAAACAGAAATTCCAGTTGTACTGTGGGATGAGAGTTTTAGCACGCAGGAAGCCCTGACAGCCCGGCGCGAAATGGGTGTTCGGCGATCGAAGCGAGGCGGGCACCAGGACGAACTGGCGGCAACTGTCATGTTGCAGTCCTACTGTGATGCGCATAGCCAACATTAAATAGATAGGATCTTCATGAGCAAGCGAAGCAGAACTGGCATGCGGGGGTGTTTGATTATCTTAATGGCGGTGATCTGCCTGGCCGCGGTTGCACTGGCCTGGGTTGCCAGCGATTTGCCGCGCTGGGCCGGGCGTGAATTTGGTCCGGCCAATGCACGACACAACTGGATGAATAGGTTGGTGCTCTCTGCACAGCTTTTTTATTACCGCTACGACCTGACCCAACCTGTGGATGTCTTCGGCGGAGTACGAGATTTCCAAGTGGAAATGGGTGAGTCGCCGATTTCCGTGGCTCAACGATTGCAAACAGAAGGTTTCATTCGTAATGCTGATGCCTTCCGGACCTACCTGGTCTATTCC
Source organism: uncultured Anaerolineaceae bacterium (assembly GCA_964405455.1). Taxonomy (GTDB): domain Bacteria; phylum Chloroflexota; class Anaerolineae; order Anaerolineales; family Anaerolineaceae; genus CALESS01. The sequence goes on from CAYOOA010000010.1 coordinate 21,310, forward strand.
GGCCTGGATACCACTCTCCAGGCAGGCGCTTTTCAGCTCAGCCCGGCCTGGAATGTAGTGGAGATTGCCCGGAAAATGCAGGATGCCACTCCAGGCCAGGTTTCCTTTCGCATCCTGGCCGGCTGGCGCCTGGAGGAAATTGCTGCGGCCCTGCCGGTGAACGGCGTGGATATAGATCCGCAAGTGTTCATCCAGGCAGCCCGCATCCCGGTGGATTTATCTCTGCCGGTGGAATGGCAACCCGGAACCAGCCTGGAAGGTTACCTCTACCCGGATGTGTACACGTTCGAACGTACAGCAAGTGTTCCAGAATTGTTGTATGTATTCATCAGCCGCTTCTTTGAACAGGTACCGCCGGATATCTTTGCCGGTTTTGAGCGCCAGGGCTTAACCCGCGACGAGGGAGTGATCCTGGCTTCCATTGTGGAGCGCGAAGCCGTGGTGGTAGATGAAATGCCAATGATTGCCTCGGTTTTTTTAAACCGCCTGGCAATCAACCAAAAACTTGATAGTGATCCAACCGTACAATATGCCCTGGGGTACCAGGCTGGAACGGGCGGATGGTGGAAGAATCCGTTAAGCCTGAACGACTTGCAGATCGATTCATCTTATAATACATACATGTATCGCGGTCTGCCGCCGGGGCCGATATCCAATCCATCCCTGGAAGCCCTGCAGGCGGTGGCCATGCCTGCCCAAACACCCTACTATTACTTCCGGGCAGCGTGTGATAACAGCGGGCGGCACAATTTCGCCCGGACTTTTGAAGAACAACTCTCAAACGCCTGCCCGTAAAACCGGGCAACAGGAGGTTGCGATGATTTACCTGGGAATTGACATTGGCGGTTCCGGCATCAAAGGCGGTATGGTGGAGGTTGAGAAAGGTGAATTAATTCAACCGCGCATTCGCATCCCCACCCCGGAGGGAGCCAAACCGAAGGATGTGGCGGTCGTGGTTGCGGAAATCTGCCGCGGTTTTGGTTATCAGGGTCCAGCGGGGGGGACAATCCCGGGCGTAGTCCAGCACGGCGTGGTGATGACTGCAGCCAATATTGACGAGGGCTGGATTGGCAAGGATGCCGAGCGACTATTTGCCCAGGGGACTGGTTGTGATTTTCATATCCTAAACGATGCGGATGCTGCCGGTCTGGCTGAAATGCGTTTTGGTGTGGGACGAAATTACTTCGATAAAGTGGTGCTGATGATCACCCTTGGCACCGGGATCGGTTCGGCGCTGTTTGTGAACGGGCAGCTGGTTCCCAACCTGGAGTTCGGTCATCTCAAGGTGCGCGAAAAAGATGCCGAGAAACGCGCCTCGGATGCCGCCCGACAGAAAAAAGAACTAACCTGGCCGGCTTATGCCGAAGTTCTGGATGAAGTCCTGGCGGAGATGGAAGCCCTGCTCTGGCCGGATGTCATTGTGATCGGTGGCGGAATTAGCAAGGAAGGGGACAAGTTCATTCCCCTGCTTAAACGGCGTGCCAAGGTAGTCCCGGCGGAATTGCTGAACCAGGCCGGCATCGTAGGCGCGGCCATCTACGCGGCGGAAATGGATCAAAAAAGCTAGCTGTTTCCCCCAGAACTATTTCCCATAATTCCGCCTTCGGTGAGTTTACGGATATCACCGAGGGCGGTTTCAATTTCTTCCACGGTGACGGGAGAATTGGTCTGGTAATTGATGATCTGCCCATTGCGAGCCTTCTCCAGGGCAACTTCACGGATCAATCGGCCCTGTTCCCGGGCTTCGCGAACGAGCGCAGCCCCGGCTGAGTAACCGATCAAAGGATTAAGGGCAGTGATAATGATGGCATTTCGTTCCAGCCAACGTTCTGCTGCCGAGGGATTGGCCTGCAGACCACTGACGCATTTACCGGTGAAAGCGTTCACCGAACCGATGACAACCTGCATGGCTTCAAACAGGTTATGGGCGATGACTGGCATCATGACGTTTAATTCCAGTTGACCGGCAGCCCCGGCCAGGCTGATGGTGGTGTCGCAGCCGATGACATGGAACATGGCCTGGTTGAGCATTTCCGCCATAACCGGGTTGACTTTGCCCGGCATGATGCTGGATCCCGGTTGGACAGGCGGCAGGCGCAACTCATCCAGACCGGTAGCCGGGCCGGATGCGAGCAGGCGAAAGTCGTTGGCAATCCGCGTCAGGGTGACTGCCAGGGTTCGCAGCGCAGCCGAAAAATCGACCACATCCGCCATGGATTGCATACTTTCAAACAAGTTCTCGGAAGTGAAGAGGGGCATGCCCACAAAATCCCCCAGACGATCCACCATACGCGAGTGGTACTCTGGGTGGGCATTAAGCCCGCTACCAATGGCAGTACCCCCGATTCCCAGGCGGCGCAGTCCTTCGGCTGCGTGCTGGATCCTCCCCGCATCGCGCTGTACGGCCAGGGCATAGGCGCTGAATTCCTGTCCCAATCGGATCGGAACAGCATCCTGCAGGTGGGTGCGCCCGGATTTGATGATCCCATCGAATTCGACCGCCCTGGCAGCCAGCTCATTAGCCAGGTTGGTAAGGGTTGTGAGTAATTCAGTCAAACGCCAAAGCGCCCCCAGGCGGATGGCTGTGGGGATGCAATCATTGGTGGATTGGGACATATTGACGTGGTCATTGGGATGGACGCGATACTCGCCCAGGCGGCCGCCCAGCAGCAGGGTGGCACGATTGGCCAGGACTTCATTAGTGTTCATGTTGTGGCTGGTGCCGGCCCCGGCCTGGAAGGGATCGACAACGAACTGGTCAGCCCATTGGCCGTCCATCACCTCGGCTGCCGCCTGGATGATGGCTGCGGCAAGAACGGGGTCCAGCAATCCCAGGTCGCGGTTGACCTCCGCCGCAGCGCGTTTGACAGCGGCCATTGACCAGATGAAAGCCGGCCAGGGGCGCAGTCCGGAAACGGGGAAGTTTTCCACGGCGCGCTGGGTTTGGGCTCCATAAAGGGCTTGCGCCGGCACACGGACTTCACCGAGGGAATCCTGCTCCAGGCGATATTCGACGGGATGACCAGTCACATTCCACCTATCCTGCTAAAGCGCGGGGCGGGTCATCGACCCGCCCCGACAATCTACTCAATTCATCCACCCGAATTCCCGTTGATATAAAGCACAGGGCGGGGATTTAGGCCGCGTTGTAACCAGGGCCCTTCTTGAAGAAATCCACGTTGACCGCGATATCCGGGGTCAAATCCACGATTTCACCAGCCTTCAATTGGCGCACACCTTCCAGGTGCACATCCTCGTCATCATGGTTTTTGCCATCGTAGACTCCGTCAAAATCGGCGGTGCCAACCGGCTGGGAAAGATATTCGCCACCCTTGGCCTTATAGGCGCTGGGGACTTCATCCTCCGGGAAGATGGCTTCCCAGGGGCATTCCGGGACGCAAGCGCCGCAATCGATGCAGGTATCGGCATCGATATAATACCAGGGCCACTCTTCAATTGGCTTGCCGGGGACAATACATTCCACCGGGCAAACAGTGGCGCAACCACCATCGCGCAAACAAAGACTGGTAATTACGTGGGTCATAGATTCCTCCTGATCTTGGTTTTATTTTCTTTCAACAAAACGCCGTTCGGCCTCCTCCCAGTTTACCACTTTCCACCAATTTGTGAGATATTCATTTCGGCGATTTTGGTAACGCAAGTAATAAGCATGTTCCCAGACATCTACACCCAGTACGGGGAAGAAACCTTCCGCCAGTGGGGTATCCTGGTTGGGGGTGGAGTGAACGACCAGGGAGCCATCCGGTTTGAGGCTCAGCCAGGCCCAACCGCTTCCAAAGCGGGATAAGCCGGCTTTTTCCAGCTCCGCCTTGAAGGGCTCAAAACCGCCGAAGGTGGATTGTAATGCAGCCGCCAGTTTGCCCACCGGAGTGCCTGTGCTTTTGGGAGACATCAGGTTCCAGTAAAGAATGTGGTTGAAATATCCGCCACCGTTGTTGCGTACTGCCGTGCGAACATCCTCCGGAACCTGGGAGAGATCGGCCAGGATTTTTTCGATTGGCTGACTAAGCAACAGTGGGTATTTTTCCAGGGCTGCGTTGAGATTCTTCAGGTATGCCGCATGATGCTTGGTATAATGAATCTCCACGGTCTGGGCGTCAATGGCTGCTTCCAGCGCATCAAAAGCATAGGGTAGTTCAGGTAATTGGAATGACATGGTGTAGCCTCCTTTTTGTTTGGTGAATCGTAGATATTACAGGAAAATCCTGTAATAGACTATTAGGATATAAATTGTAATATTAATTTTAATCTTGTCAAATTGAGGTCATGCATGCAAACAGGGAATACGGAAGCGGAGAGGGTTCAGGCCCGCCCGCTGCTGGTGGTCTTCATCGGGATCCTGGCGGTTTCAACCGCCTCCATATTTATTCGCCAGGCGCAGCAACAGGCGCCGTCACTGGTGATTGCGGCCTACCGCCTGGGACTGGCCACACTCGGGTTGCTACCGTTTGCCTGGTCAAGACGGACTGAGATCTTCGCCATGCAGCGCAAGCAGTGGATCCTGGCCCTTGGGGCGGGGGGAATCCTGGCATTGCACTTTGCCTCCTGGATCACATCACTGGAGTACACTTCGATTGCCAGTTCGGTGGTGTTGGTGACCACCACACCGCTGTGGGTGGCCATTTTTTCACCGCTCTTTCTGAAGGAGCGCCTGAGCCGGGCTGCCGTGTTGGGTCTGGTTGTGGCTTTGATTGGGGGAACCGTGGTCGGCCTGAGCGAGGCGTGCACATTCAACGGCGGAATCTCCTGTGCGGGTTTGCAAGGGTTCTGGGGAAAACAGGCTGCCCTGGGTAACTTCCTGGCTTTGTTCGGCGCCTGGATGGCGGCCGGGTATATGATGATCGGACGAAAATTAAGACCGGGACTTTCATTGACGGCCTATGTCTTTGTTGTATACGGCGTAGCAGCTGTGACCTTGCTGATCCTGGTCGGGTTGCGCGGTCTGCCCATGACGGGTTATGCACCCGTTACCTACCTTTGGTTTATCGCCCTGGCGGTCATTCCGCAGCTCCTGGGGCATTCTTCATTAAACTGGGCATTACGTTACCTGCCCGCCTCTTTTGTTTCGGTCTCCTTGCTCGGTGAACCGATCGGGACAATCATCCTGGCGTTGATCTTTCTGGCGGAAAGGCCAACCCTGATGGAGTTGGCCGGGGGTGTGTTGATCCTATTGGGGATTTTCCTGGCCTCACGGAATAAAGCAGAACCAATGGTAAAAACCGCATCCGCCGAAGGGGCGGATAACCAGTTATAGAGCGATCTGCGGTTGTCAATGATGGTGCATCTGGTCTTCTACGCAGACTCTCCGCTAACGGTCAGAGTGACCTAGTAGGCTATTGAAAAAATGAAGCCCCGGATCCAAATCCGAGGCTTCTTAATTGTTGTTCCAAAACCAGGCTTATTTAATGCACCCGAGGAAGGAACTTAGTCATCCAGGGGAGCGTCCTTGAGGCCGGGTAGTCGGCGGTACAGGTAGTTCATCTCATACAGGCGGGCTTTCAGTTCTTCAGAAAGGCTGCCGGGTTGCATGCGCCATGACCAGTTACCTGAGGGTTTACCGGGGAAGTTCATGCGCGCCTCACCGGGCAGGTTGAGCAAATCCTGCAGGGGAGCGCCGGCAATTACAGCCACCGAAGACCAGATCGCCCGGAGCATATCCCAGGCAATATCCTCCCCGGAGCGGCCCAGGTAGCGTCGGCAGAAATCGCGCTCATTTTCCGGAGCGGAATCATACCAGCCGCGAGTGGTGTCATTATCGTGTGTGCCAGTATAGGCCACACAGTTTTGCGGGTAGTTGTGCGGCAGGAAAGGCTCGGTTGAATCCGTTCCAAAGGAGAACTGCAGGATCTTCATACCGGGGAAGGCGAAGGAATCGCGCATGTCCACCACATCGGCGGTGATACGGCCCAGGTCTTCTGCAACGATGGGCAGTTCACCCAGGGCTTTTTGCAGGGCAGCAAAGAAGGGCTTGCCCGGTCCGGGTACCCAGCGGCCAATTTCAGCGGTCGGCAGGTGGGCAGGCACTTCCCAATAACCGGCAAAGCCGCGGAAGTGATCCAGGCGGATCAGGTCAAACAACCCCAGGGCGGATTTCATGCGGGAAATCCACCAGGTGTAACCGCTCTTCTTATGCACGTTCCAGCGGTAGAGTGGATTGCCCCAGCGCTGGCCGGTGGGGGAGAAGTAGTCCGGCGGCACTCCGGCGATGACGGTGGGCTGCCCCTTGGCGTTGATGAAAAAGAGCTCCGGGTGACTCCAGGCATCCGCTGAATCGTAGGCGACGAAAATCGGGACATCGCCGAAAATCTGGATACCTTTCTGGTTGGCATAAGATTTAAGCGCCTTCCACTGGCGGTAGAAGAGGAACTGGCGTAATTTGTGACTGCGGATTTCTTTTTCATGCGAGTTTTTAAAATCTGCCAGGGCCTGCGGGTCGCGGTTACGCAATGGGAGAGGCCAACCGCCCCAGGATCCGCCGCCCTGGTCTTCCTTGATGGCCATAAAGAGGGCAAAATCCTCCAGCCAATCTGCGCTTTCAACCTGAAAGGCAGCAAAATCAGCTTTGAGTTTCGCCGGGGCAGATTTCTCAAAGCGTTCAAAGGCCCGGTTGAGCAGGGTTAATTTCCAGGTGATGACCGGGCCAAAATCGACCATTCCGATGGGAAATTCCGGTCGGTCAGCCAGGTCGGTGCGGTTGAGCAGCCCTTCATCCATCAATAATGCCGGGCTGACCAGGTAAGGATTACCGGCAAAGGCAGAAAAACACTGGTAGGGGGAATCCCCGTAGCCGGTGGGACCCAGGGGCAGCACCTGCCAGATGGTGGTGCCGGATTCAGCCAGGAAATTCACCCAGCGATAGGCTTCGGGACCCAGGTCACCGATGCCGTCCGGGCCGGGCAGGCTGGTGGGATGAAGAATGACGGCAGCAGCACGATTAAATTTCATACGGTAACCTCCGGGTATAAACTGTCTCCTGCCCACCAACATGGGTGGAGGTGAAATCTGACGGAACCACATCCGTGAAAACAACGCCGCCTGCATCCATGTGCACACCAGGCGGAAGGATGGAATTCTTGCCAACCATTGAGATGCGCAGGTCAGGCTCATCGCACGAGCCAATTCGCGACCCGATTCCAACCTTGACGCGTTTATCGAGGATGCTGCGTTCGACCGAGCAGCCTTCTTCCAGGACGCAATCCGTGAGGAGAATGGATTCGCAGACAGTAGTGCCTGATTTTACCACCACGCCGGGCGAAAGGATGGAGCGGACCACCCTGGCGCCGGCTTCTATCACACAACCGTCGCAAATCAACGAATCCTCCACATCGCATCCACGGTTGAGGCTGACTGGCGGGCGTTCCTCTGTCCTGGTATGAATAATCCACTGGCGATTGTTCAAATCCATCAGGGGTGGTGTTTGAAGCATATCCATGTGCGCCTGCCAGTAGGAGGCGGTGGTGCCTACATCCACCCAGTAACCGGCATACGGATAAGCAAATACCCGGCCGCCTGAATTCACCAGGAAGGGGATGATGTTTTTACCAAAATCATGATGCGAGTCCTGGTCCTGGTGATCTTCCCACAGCAGGCGGTCCAGCAGGGCGCGGTTGAAAACGTACACACCCATGTTGATCAGGTTTGAAGCCGGGTTGGCAGGTTTTTCGATGAAGGAGGTTACCCGCCAATCGGGGTCTACGCCAACAATTCCAAAACGGGAGGCTTCCTCAATTGGCACCTGGATGACTGCCATGGTCAAATCGGCCTGGTGCTCCACATGGAATTGGATGAGCGGTTCGTAATTCATGGAGTACACGTGATCGCCGGAGAGGATCAGGATCAGATCCGGGTCACCGCGTTTGATGAAGGAGAAATTTTGCTGCACAGCATCGGCGGTGCCGATAAACCAATCCGATGAACGGGCTTTGTAAGGCGTATAGATGCGCACGCCGCCAGTGAAATCGCGGTTCAGGTCCCAGGGACCACCGGCGCCGATGTGCTCAATCAGCGAGTGCGGTCGATACTGGGCGATGATCATCAGGTCGAAAATGTTCGAGTTGACACAATTAGACAATGGGAAATCAATAATGCGATATTTTCCGGCAAAGGGAACCGCCGGTTTTGTCCGTTTGGCAGTCAGGACACCCAGGCGGGTGCCTTCACCTCCGGCAAGAATGATGGCTCGCGTTTTCATAACTCACCCTCCCTGATCTGATAATATAGTTTTGCATATGCAAGGGCGGATTTCTGCCAGGAGAAATCCAGCCGCATGGCGCGCTGCTGCATTTTAACCCAGGCTGCCTGGTCCTTGAACTGCTCCAGGGCACGGGTCAGGCGGGCGGCAAAGGCTTCCGGCGAGGCGGCGGCGAAGAGGAATCCGGTGTTTGAATCACCTTTTGGATCATCTGTGATGGTATCCCGCAAGCCGCCGGTTGCCCTGGCCAGCGGCAGGCAGCCATACCGCATGGCGATCATCTGGGCCAGGCCGCAGGGCTCATAACGGGAGGGCATCAGCAGGATATCCCCCCCGGCGTACATGCGGCGGGCCAGGGCGGCATCAAAGCGCAAAGCCGCCCGCACCTTGCCGGGCAGCTCAGCTTCCATCTTGTGGGCCGATTCTTCCAATAAAGGATCGCCCGTGCCGAGCATGATGATCTGCCAGGGTAAATCCTTGATCAGGCGCAGGCCGCCCAGGGCAATGTCCACACCCTTTTGGCGGTCAAAGCGTCCAATCAGAATCAGTAGCGGCACCGATGGATTAGATTCCAATTGAAATTCGTCCAGCAGGGCTTGTTTATTGATTGCCCGGGCAGACAGGTTGTCCTCAGAAAACCTGGAAGGGATATTATTATCTGTTTCCGGGTCCCAGGTGCGGGTATCCAGGCCGTTAAGGATGCCGCCCAGGTCGCGGTGGCGAGTCATCAGGAATTGCTGCAGGTCACAACCAAATTCCGGGGTGAGGATTTCATCAGCATAAGTGGGGGAGACAGCCATGATGCGGTCGGCAGCCTGCAAGCCCATGGGCAGAGGAATCTGCCACGACCAAACGGGCATTTTGGGGTCTTTGGTGGGGGGAATACCAAATTCAGCCACCACTTTTTCTGCCGCCGCGCCCATAAAGGGCAGGTTGTGGATGCTGAGTAGTGAACCTGTATACTCAAAGAATGGGTCTGTCGGTTTGCGTAATTTTAGAACATAGGCAGCCAGGGCGGTGTGCCAATCATTGACATGCAGGATATCCAAAGGCCATTTCAGAGCTTTGGCCATTTCCAGGATGGCAACCGAAAAGAAAACATATTTGAGTGCATCCGTCCGATGATCGGGGCTATAGACCGGTTCATCTTCTGGAATCAAATCCCCACCGATCAAATAGACGGGTAAATCGTTCACCTGGGTCTGATAGGCGAATCCATTCAGCTTTTTACGTGGGTGGGGTACCGAAAACTCGGCCACCAGTTTGGCGTCTTTGACTTTCTGGCGGACAGTTGAATGGAATGGGATAACCAGGCGGACATCCAGGTTAGGGTAGTCTGCTGAAGATGGAAGGATACGCAGGGCTGCCGGCAATGAACCGGCCACGTCACCCAGGCCGCCGACCTTGACCAGCGGGTCGGCTTCAGATGCAGCGAACAGGACGTTGTATTTTGTTTTTGGTTCCACCCCAACCCTCCCGAATGAATGGATCAGGCAAAACGTGCCAGGTCGAAGTAATCTTCCGTGACCGTCTGGGCTGGATCTGCACCCAGCAAGGCGATCAATTCAGAAACCAGCATGGATTTCGTTTCAGCGTCTTTGAGGCTCCAGGTATTGCTCTTAATCTCCAGGTAGCAGCCAAGTCCCGGTTTTTGAACCGTATCCACATTGACGTAAAAATCTGTGTCCTTATAGCGGATCGAGTAGCGTAAGCGGTCTTTTTCAATCTCGATTTCCTGGCGGGGCTTGAAGTACTCCCGGTAGAAGCGCAGGCTCTGGACGGCTGGAGCCAGGTATCGGCTGCGTGAAAGTAGAACTCGATGGGGGAAGCGATGTTCGCGAACCAGGCCGATGAGCGTCAGGCGGGAGCGGACAGAGGTGGTTTCGCCCGTCTCGTTGATGAATTGATCCTCGCGGTAGCGAAGGTAACCCTGGCCGTCCTCTTCAAAGGTAAAGTAGGTGTCATATTGACGGTAATGGCGCATACGCAAGACTTCGATCTCAGGCTTTTTAAGTGCTTCGACAACCTGGTCGATTTCTTTTAATTGTACTTTGACCTGGATTTCAAAGCTTTCGCTTTCCATGGTTCCGCCAATGGCGATTAGTTTGGATAGAACTGAAGTTTCTCGGCGCAAGAGGAAGATATCAATCTTGTGGGCGTATTCCTCGGCGGCGCGGGCTACCTCCACCTCGTCCACTGTGAGAAGCTTACGACTGCGCATCAGCCACTGGCCGTTGACCATCACATCGTTAACGTCGGTGGCCTTGGCGGCATAGACCAGTTGGGCATAAGCTCCATTGGGGTCGCGGCGGAAGCGGGGTGCGTTGTGCAGCGGGCTGATATCCACCACAATTAAGTCAGCCCGTTTGCCGACTTCCAGCGAACCGGTCAGGTGGCCGATATGCAGGGCACTGGCGCCCAGGCGGGTGGCCATGGCCAGGGCGGTGCGGGCGGGCATGGCAGTGGGATCACCGCTGCTGCCCTTGGCAAGGAATGCAGCCAGGCGGACTTCTTCAAACATATCCAGGTCGTTATTGGAAGCGGGGCCATCAGTGCCAATGCCGACATTCAAGCCAAGTTCAAGCATACGCTTGGTTGGGGCGATCCCGGAGGCCAGTTTCAGGTTGGAAGAAGGACAGTGGCCCACCCCGGCACCGGCATGATGCAGGGTGCGCATTTCGCCTTCATCGATGTGAACGCAATGGGCTGCCAGTACTTTGGCATCCAGGATGGAGTGCTTTTTCATGTAAGGCACAACCGGCATGCCCTGTTCGGCGCGCATGTTTTCCACTTCCAGACCGGTTTCAGCGATGTGTGTATGGAGGGGCACATCGAATTCAACTGCCAGGGCGGAGCACGCAGCCAGGATTTCCGGTGTGCAGGTGTAGGCAGCGTGTGGAGCCACCGAGGGAACGATCAAAGGGTGCCCCTTCCAACGCTGGATGAAATCACGCGTGGCAGCCAGGGACTCTTCAAAGAATCGGGCATCCGGCGTGGGGAACTTCATAACAGATTGGGAACAGACCGCCCGCAGGCCAACTTCTGCCGTGGCAGCAGCGATATCATCTTCAAAGTAATACATATCCGCAAAACTGGTTACACCGGACCGCAGCATTTCTGCGCATGCCAACCGGGTGCCCAGGCGGACGAAATCCGGGGAGACAAATTCGCGCTCCACGGGCATCATGTACCCCATCAGCCAGACATCCAGGCGTAAATCATCGGCCAGGCCGCGCAACAGGGTCATTGGTACGTGGGTATGGGCATTGACTAACCCGGGCATGACCACCTTCCCGCCGCAATCCACCATTTGTGGAGAGGTGAATTTTTGGCGAATCTCGGCCTCAGGACCGACCCCGACTATGGAATCCCCCTGGACAGCAATGGCTCCGGGCTCATACAGGTTGAATTTTTCGTCCATGGTCAGGACGAGTGCGTTGGTTAAGAGTAAATCAACCGTCTCCATTCGTTCTCCCTAATCTGAAGATGAAATTAATGTACGCCTCAGGGCATCCAGGGCGGTATTTACAGACCAGGTCCAACCGTGGGCAGGTGGGCCACCGTAAGAGCGCGAAAACACCTCAACCCTGGTTGGGGTGATCACCAGCAATTCCAAATCCTGTCTTTCAGCGCCGGGGATAAAGCAGGATGCCAGCCCACAATTCGCGCCGGTTTGTTGCAGGCGGGCACGCAGCACCGTTTCCAGATTGGCACCCGGTTGTGGCTCCAGGTGCACAAACGTATTCGCTGGATCAATCCCACCTTCGACCAACTGGCGGGTGATCTCTCCGCCTGAACCGTACTCGACTACGACCAGGGAGAGATGTCTTTCCTGCAGCAGAGTCATTACCACGCTGCGAAGGGTATCTTCATCAGCGCCGTAGATGTGCAACCCTACCCGTTTACGGATCTCGTTTTCAACCTGGGAGATCATTGCATCGGCTTCGGTAACGGAATCTGCCTTGGCGGTGATGCGGATATCGATCTGGCCGCTGTGAGCGGCCAGGCCAACGGTCGGGTTCTTAAGCAATTCAAGATCGCCAACCAGATCATCCACCTGGGATTCTCCTACGCCGGCCAGGTGTAAAACCCGGGCTTTAATCGTTCCATGTAGATTGAACTGCCGCTGCAGGAAGGGCATGATGTTGTTCTGCATGACGTATTCCATCTCACGCGGCACACCGGGCAGGGAGATCACAAACCTCCCGTTGATATCTGTTATGAAACAAGGGGCTGTGCCAACCTGGTTTTCAACAGACTGCGAACCGCGCGGAATGAAGGCCTGGCGGCGGTTATTCTCGGTGGGCTGGCGGTTGAAGCGCTGAAAACGCTGCAGGATTTGTTCCCAAAGGTCAGGACGGTACTCCAGGTCTACACCGGCTGCCATGGCGACGGCCTGGCGGGTAGGGTCATCCACAGTGGGACCCAGACCGCCCGTAGTCAGGACGATTTCCGCCCGGGTGAGAGACCCAAGAATCGCCTGAGAAATGCGCTCGGCATTATCTCCCACAATGGTTGTCCGATATAAATCCACGCCAGCGTCTCGCAGCAAGCGGGCGATGAAACGGGTGTTGGTATCCTGGATTTCACCCAGGAGAAGCTCGGTGCCGATGGCGACGATTTCAGCTACTGGCATTTCTGATCCCTGGATTGCAAGGTATTATTGACGATACGGGTTATGCAAATTTCCGGCGGAGCCGGGGTTAGTTCTGCCAGGCGGGAGTAAAAAACCTGGCGGGGCAGGAGCAGGCTGTTATCCCGGGAAGGTTCGGCGGTGTCTTGTATGGCTTGCAAAATCACCTGCGCTGCACGATATGAATTGTAGGCGATCTGTATATTCTCTCCATTATAACGTTTTTGGTACTGGAGGGTGAAATCATTTGAGATGGACTGACTGGATTGACCGATATGCCAATATTCCCTGAGCGGCGCAGAGGGATTGATATCCATCGGACTATCCAGGTCCAATAGCAAAATGGATTTTCCGGCCATCCGGGCGGTTAGATTTTTCAGGTTGGCGAATGTGGCAGCCGGATAGATGAAGACCCAGGAGGAGGCCTCCGCCAGGATGGGCTCTGACAGGTAAGGTTTGAGATCAGAAACACCAACATCCACCAGGATGGGTTCGATACAGGTTGTGCCTGAGAGTGTTAATTGTGCGCATAGGCTTTGCTGAAGGGCCCGATTGGCAGGTGTGTTTTCGACGATCCAGCCCGTTTCCTCACCACCGAAGAACTGGTCGAGCAATTCAACCGTTGTACGCAGGGCATGACTTCCTGAAGGAGCAAGGGGCAGCCAGATGGGGTAATCACCCTCCACCAGGAGTGGCAGGGGGGAAAGAACAGCCAGCCCGGCATCGTTGAGAAGCCGCAGGCTCAAGTCGGCATCCAGCCGGCAGGCTGGTCCCACCAGGGCAACCAGGTTGGGGGAACCGGTAAGGTTATTGATGGATTTCTCCACCTGGCCGGGAAAGCAATTCATTGTTTGTTCAAATACTTTGAGGGGGTGTTTCTGGTAATCCGGATAACTGCCTATGAAAATCTCAAAACCTGCACGAATATCTTTCGCGATTTGGAGATCGGGTTCGGCAAGAGGTTGATCATAAGCCAGCCAGATTTCATCGGCCGGGGCAAATACCCAGCAGCCCAGTGGATCATTGCAGGCAGGTTTTGGTTGACAGGCAGATACGAGAACAAAAAGAAAGGAGAGAGATAAAATTGCCAGGAAACGGGGTTTCAAAGTTGAGTTAAGATCGTGGCTGGCTTTTCTGGGAATAGAGCAGGATCTCGCGGATTTTCAGATCGGTATTGCGCATTTTCAAAGCCAGTTCAGCGGCCAGGTTGTACATCACGCGATATCCGAGGTCAGGGTAAGTGTTGCAGAGGAGCATGAATCGGTTGCGCTGGATGCGCAACAGCTGAGTGCGTTTCTCTGCAGCGCAGACACTGGCCGTGCGGACACCCTCATCCACCAGGGCGATTTCGCCAAAGCTTTGTCCGCGGCGAAGCGTTGCGATGATCACCGGGCGGGTGGCATCACCAGGCTGGGGAGAAACCAGGGCGGGATTTACCAGCACGTTGACAGAACCCTTGATAATCAGGTAAAGCTCAGTCTCGCGCGAGTTTTCCTGGAGGATGACTTCACCATCGTCAAAAGTGCACTCCTCGCACAGGCTGTCAACCAATTCCAGTTGCGTGGCCGTCAGGTTGTAGAATAAATCCGAATCATGCAAAAAACTGATGTACTTTCCCATGGTGCCTCCTACCCATGAATAGTGTATCAATTCTTTTTCAGATAGTCAAACGATAAAGTAGGAATGAGTAAAGTTGACTTAATGTTCGCAGGAGTGGAAAAATTTGATAAAATCCAAGCATGGCAAAACGAGTGACACCTTCACACAGGCAGCGAATCGGTTGGTGGGGGGAGCGGGAGGCTGAGAAATACCTGCTTGCCCATGGATTGGAACTGGTGGCACGTAATGTGCGCACACCGCATGGCGAAATCGATTTGATTATGCGCGGTCCGGATGGGTTGGTATTTATTGAAGTTAAAGCCCGCACGACGGAATCCTATGGCTTACCAGAAGATGCGCTGACGGCCAGCAAAAGGGGACACATCCTGGCATCTGCGGAGGATTACCTGCAAAAGCTGGAACACCCCGAAATCAACTGGCGGGTGGATGTGGTAGCGGTTCGCGGGAAACCTGGTTCAAACGATATTGAAATCACCTGGTTTGAAAATGCATTGGCTTGAATATCCCGATCCCCTGGTCGTCATCTTAGGCCCCACGGCCGTCGGCAAAACCGAAATTGCCCTGCAACTGGCTGAGAAACTGAACGGAGAAATAGTTTCGGTCGATTCCCGGCTGTTTTACCGCGGTATGGATATCGGGACAGCCAAGCCTAGCCAGGCGGAGATGCAAAGGGTTCCACATCACCTGGTGGATGTGGCGGAGCCGGATGAGCCCTGGAGCCTGACCCGCTTCCAGGAGGCTGCCCGGGAGTGCCTTGCGGCGATTCATGCGCGCAACCACCTGCCTTTCCTGGTCGGCGGAACCGGCCAGTATATCCGCGCTGTGACGGAGGGCTGGATGCCGCCAGAACAACCCCCCAATGATGATCTCCGGCGCATCCTGGAAGATTGGGGGAATCGGATCGGTAGATTGGAATTGCACCGAAAACTGGCGGTCCTGGATGCTGAAGCTGCTGCGGCAATTGATCCCACCAATATGCGCCGCACTGTACGTGGCCTGGAGGTGGTTCTATCAACCGGGCGGAGATTTTCCGAGCAGCGCCGGAAAGGCAAAGCTCTTTATTCAGTGCTGCAAATCGGTCTGAACCGCCCCCGCCCGGAATTGTATGCCCGCATTGACGCAAGGATCGAGGCCATGGTGGCTGGCGGGTTGCTGGAAGAAACCCGGCGCCTGCTGGAACGAGGCTATTCCACCCATCTACCGGGGCTCTCCGCCATCGGCTATCGGGAAATGACAGCCGTGCTGCGGAATGAGATCAGCCTGGATGAAGCTGTAGTGCTAATGAAACGGAAAACCCGTGAATACGTCCGACGGCAGGCCAATTGGTTCAAATTGGATGACCCGGAGATCCACTGGTTTGATGCAGGCAGGTCCACTGCCGAAGAAATCGCGACTTTTATCCGCAGTGGTGCAGGTTGGAAAATCAAAGAAACCAATTTAGAGGTGCACGAGGATGAACAGACCCTGGCTAAAACATTATGACTCGCAAGTCCCAACCCACCTGGACTACCCGGCTGTTCCCCTTTTTAATTTTCTGGAGCAAGCCGCGCTGCGTTTTCCGGAAAACAATTGTACAGTTTTTAATGATCTGACCATTTCTTATCAGCGCATGGATCAGCTGAGCAGCCGCCTGGCGGCCAGACTGGTTACGCTGGGTGTCCACAAGGGTGACCGGGTGGGATTGTGCATGCCGAACATTCCGCAATTCGTGATTGGGTTTTATGCCATTCTGAAAGCCGGCGGGGTGGTGGTGGCACTCAATCCCATGTACCGCAAGATGGAGATGAGCTTCCAACTCTCGGACGCGGGGGTGGAATTGGTGATTTGCCATGCCGGCGCCTTGCCTGTGCTGCGCAGCCTTGAACCCACCCAAAACATCAAGCGGATTGTTACCTGGTTGGAGGATGCTGATTTACTCGCTTTCGGCCTGGAAGAACAATTCAGTCCTCATACCGGGGACCTGCAACCTCGTGAATTAGCTTTAATGGATCTCCTTCAACCCGGTCAGGAAGATAATCATCTTACGATTATGGTCACCCCGGAAGATCCGGCGGTCATCCAGTATTCCGGCGGCACAACAGGTACTCCAAAGGGGGCCATTGGCTTACACCGCAACCTGGTGGCCAATACGCTGCAGTTCCGCGCCTGGCTTTCGGATATGAAATACGGCCGGGAAACCGTATTGACAGCCATCCCGCTCTACCATGTTTATGGAATGGTGATCGGAATGAGCATGGGCATCGCCCTGGGGGCAAGCCTGGTGCTGGTCAGCGATCCTCGAAACATGGCAGATTTGCTGGAAAAGATTCAACGATACCATCCCTCCATCTTCCCGGGGGTACCCGGGATGTATCACGCCATCAACCAGTATCCAGATGTGCAGGCCGGCCGCTACGACCTGCGTTCCATCCGGGCATGTATTTCCGGTTCTGCTCCGCTGCTGGAGGATGTGAAACAGCGCTTTGAAGAAATCACCGGGGGTAAACTGGTGGAGGGCTACGGCCTTTCAGAGGCGCCGACAGCCACGCATTGCAATCCGCTGCGGGGGGAGAACCGCACCGGTTCGATCGGGCTGCCCCTGCCGGATGTGGATGCCATGATCGTCAGCCTGGAAGATGGACTGACTGAAATGCCGGAGGGGGAAGCAGGTGAATTAATCATACGCAGTCCGCAGATGATGCAGGGCTATTACAATCGGCCGGAAGAGAATGAGCTGGCGCTGCGTAAGGGTTGGCTGTACACTGGTGATGTGGCCCGCATGGACGCCGATGGTTATTTCTACCTGGTGGACCGCAAGAAGGAAGTCATCAAAGCAGGCGGCTTCCAGGTCTGGCCGCGCGAGGTGGAAGAGGTCATTGCCAGCCACCCGGCTGTGCTGGAGGTGGGTGTGGCAGGAGTCAATCGGCCAGGCCGGGGAGAAACGGTTAAAGCCTGGGTGGTTTTCAAGCCAGGAGAAGCCTGCAGTGAAGAACAGATTCAAGCCTGGTGCGATGAGCGCCTGGTGAATTATAAGGTGCCCACAGAAGTGGAATTTATCGAACGACTGCCGCGCAGTGGGGTAGGTAAAGTTCTACGCCGCGAGCTCGTCCGGTTGGACCATGAGAGAGGTGAATGAAAAAGAAGCGAGGTCATCAGCTGCGCATCATTCTGACCGCTTTCCTGATCATCCTCTACCTGGGGTATGTCGGTTTTGTCATCCACATCGATCGTGGACCGATCGATTATGAGACTTTTATGCAAATCGGCGGCCGGTTGATTTCTGGTCAGGAAGTGTACGGGGAGAACAGTTATTATCCCATGCCGTATGTGTACGTCTTTGGGTTATTTGCAGCCTTACCCCGGCCGGTCAGCATGGGGCTCTGGCTTCTCCTGCCACCGCTCTTTGGTTTAATTATCACCGGCTGGAATCCATGGGTGTTACTGTTTGGTCCGATGTTTGGGCATTTCCTGGGTGGACAATCTACCTTGTTTGGCATGTTGGGTTACTGGGGTTACCGGAGAAATCGTCAGCCTGATCAATGGCAAGGCGGACTCTGGCTGGCATTAACGGCATTAAAACCGCAATTGGGCATCTTTCCGATCGGGTATGCATTTTTTGAATGGGTAAAATACTGGCGCACCGAGCGAAAAATTCCGCGCCAGGCCTGGGTCTGCCTGGCGGCTGTGGGTGTGGTTTATTTGCCTTCTTTTCTTTTCTCTCCAGGCTGGATCGGGCGCTGGCTGGCTGCACCCCGCCCCCTGGCCTTGCGCGCCATGGCGGGATTGATTCCACGCAGCCTGGCATACCTGGTGGGGCGGGGCTGGTTGTTCTGGGGTATATGGCTGATCATTTCCGTCGCACTGTTCATCTGGATTCTCAGACGCGGGATGACCCTGGAGCGTGGAATGTTATGGTATTTCATTGCCAGTCCATTAATCCATGATTACGATTTGATCCAACTGATTCCACAAATCGAAGATCCCGCTACACGGCGCATGGCCTTGTTCCTGTCCATTCCCACCTGGATTGTCATCCTATTTTTCTACTCGTTTGATCCGGCCTGGTTTGCCGTGACCGTCATAGCGCCGGGACTTTTACTCCAGGATTTCTTCCGTAAGCCTGGTGTAGAAATGAAGAGCGGCCTCTGATTGAGGCCGCTCTTTTTATCAATTGTTATCGACAAAAGTCGGGGTACCGGTTTTCTTAGGGAAGGGGGGCGGGAAGATGGCTTCAAATTCCTCGCGGCTGATGGTTTCCACTTCCAGTAACCGGCCGGCAACCGCATCGAGTTGAGCCCGGTAATCGGTCAGCAGACGGATGGCTTCAGCGTAAGCCGAGTTGACCAGGGCGCGAACTTCGCGGTCGATCTGTTCGGCAACCAGTTCCGAGTAATCACGCTGTTCGGAAATTTCACGACCGAGGAAGATGAGCTCTTCCTTCTGGCCGTACACCATCGGACCCAGTTCTGTGGACATACCCAGGCGGGTCACCATTGTCCGGGCCAGTTGGGTAACGCGTTCGATGTCATTGGAGGCACCGGAGGTGATATCGTCGAAGACGATTTCTTCGGCTGCCCGGCCGCCCATCAGACCGACCATTTCGGCGATCAATTTCTTGCGCGGCATCAGGGTGCGGTCTTCAGATGGCAGCGACAGGGTGTAACCGGCAGCCATACCGCGGGCGATGATGGATACCTTATGCACCGGATCTGCTTCCGGAATGGCATTCATCACAATGGCATGCCCGGCCTCGTGGTAGGCCACGATGCGCTTTTCTTCGTCGCTGATCAGGCGGCTCTTGCGTTCAGGGCCGGCGATGACGCGCTCAATGGCTTCCTGGAATTCAGACTGGCTGATGACCTTTTTATTGCGCCGGGCGGCCAGGATGGCGGCTTCATTAACCAGGTTTTCCAAATCAGCGCCGACAAAACCGGGAGTGGCTCGGGCCAATATCCCCAGGTCAATTTCCGGGGCGAGCGGTTTGCCCTTAATATGTACCTTGAGAATGGCTTCTCGGCCGCGCACATCCGGGCGATCCAGCATGACGCGCCGGTCAAATCGGCCGGGTCGCAGCAGGGCTGGATCCAGGATGTCGGGGCGGTTGGTAGCAGCGATCACAATGATGTTGGTGTCAGTATCAAAGCCGTCCATTTCAACCAGCATCTGGTTGAGGGTCTGCTCGCGCTCGTCATGACTTCCTCCAAGGCCGGCGCCGCGCTGGCGGCCGACGGCATCGATTTCATCCACAAAGACGATGCAGGGGGAGTGCCGCTTGGCCTGGTCGAACAGGTCGCGCACCCGGCTTGCGCCCACGCCGACAAACATTTCAACGAATTCCGAACCGGAAATGGAAAAGAAGGGTACGCCGGCTTCGCCCGAAACCGCCTTTGCCATCAGGGTCTTACCGGTTCCAGGGGGACCGACGAGCAGGACACCCTTGGGAATGCGGGCGCCGAGAGCGATAAACTTCTGCGGCTCGCGCAGGAATTCGACCACTTCGCGGAGCTCTTCCTTGGCCTCTTCCACGCCGGCAACGTCCGCAAAAGTCACGGTGGGTTGATCCCCGGTGAACATGCGGGCCTTGGATTTACCGAAGGACATGGCAGCGTTATTGCTGCCCTGGGCCTGGCGGAAGATGAAGAAGAACAAAGCAGCCAGCAGGCCAAAGGGAAGGATATACCCGAGGGCGGTTAGAATACCCACCCAGGGGCTGGGCGCTTTGATTTCAATGCTGACCTGGTCCGGGGTGAGTTTGTCCGGAGTAACGCCCAGCTGGATAAGCTGCTCTACCAGGGTGGCACTTGAATCTTTGGTGGCTGTCTTCTTAAGCTCAGCCTGGCTACCTTCTTTAAGTGTGATCGTCAGGCGATTCTCATCTCCGACAATTTTTGCGACCTGCCCTTTTTGAACCGCCTGGGCGACCTCATTAATCGTCATGGTGCCCTGGCTGGCATTGCTATTGCCAAAATTGTAGATCACCAGGGTGATGATGGCGATGAAGAGCAGGATGTAAATGATATACGATTGGTTCCGAGAGTTCACTCAATCCTCCAATACAGCTCCGTCTTATGGCGAAGTTAAGAGAGATTATACCAATCTCTACAACAGGTATCCAGTTTGTGTAGAGCGAATAAGTTGAATTAATAAAACTCTAACGAGGATCAGTCCGATAACCCGGGCGATTGGCGGCATTCGACAGCCCGACATAATTGCTGTAGATGCGAACGATCATGAGTGGCCATAAAACTGACCAGCTCGGCCAGGGTTGTTCGGCTGAAGATAGTGTGGCGGCAGGCGCGCTGCCAATCTGAGCTGGAGAGATCAACGAGCAGGTGAAGCATTTCCATCCGAGTTTGCATGAATGCAGCTGCGGCATCCGGGCCGCTTTGTTCGGCATAATGCCGGCTTTCCGCCCAGCCGTCTGTGTCAATCCCGGTGAGCAGGGGTGAATCTTCTGCCAATATCCTGCGGATGCGGGGCAGGTTCACCTCGGCATCCACATCTCTCAGGTGGCACAGGATCTGGACAGGATTCCATTCACCCGGGGCGGGGGATGCATTCCATTGAGTGCGGTCAAACCAATGGGTTCGGGTTTGCAGCGCCGCCGGTGTAGCCCCCAGGACGGCAAGCCAGGCTTCCGGGGTGGCTGTAAACGGCGGGATATCCCGTGCAAGCAGGCTTTCGATCCAGGGAATCGTTTGATCCAAACCTCCTGCAGCACAGTTGGCAGGTAGATTATTCTTTTCAGTGGTATCTATCACATGAAAAGTTGGCAGCCCCAGGCGGTTGGCAGGTTGGATATCATCCGATAGACTATTGCCGACCATAACAGCAAGGCCATCCGGCCAGCCGATCTGGCCGAGCAACTCGGCAAAATAGGCCGGGTGCGGTTTGGCAAAGTGCATAGTCTCAAAGGATGGGATCAGGATGAATGGGAAGTGATCCACCGGCAAGCCGGCCCATTCCAGACGTTGCAGGATGGCCGTGCGCGGAAAGACCGGGTTGGTGGCAATCACCACCTGCCAGCCGCGGCGGAAGAACTCTTGAATCAAATTAATGGCTGCAGGATTCTGGCGGGTGAGGCTGCGCAATTCGGGGAACTTGCGGACGTAGAAATCTTCAATCTCTACATTGATCTCTTTATGTTCAATTCCCAGGGCTGGATAAAAATGGCGGTCGAATGTCTCCTCCAGGGTTCCCAGGGGCAAGCTTTTCACCGTCATCTGGCCGGTGGCCTGTAAAAGCTGTTGGATGAAGAGGGCAGGATCCACCCGTTGGCTGACATGTTCGCTCAGCCCCTTGAGATAGGCGGGCAAAAAGCGGTCCATGTCGTTAATCAGCAGGGTATCATCCAGGTCGATGAGAACTGTGACGGTCATTTGCGCGGTTCCTCAGAAATGGAGGGGATGGTGTGACATAACCCGCAGCCGATGTGCGGTTCTTTTACCTCTTTTTTACTGAGCGTGCACCAGGCTTTGACCTGAACCCGGCGGTAAATTCCCAGGATGGATCGGACTTTCCCTTCCAGAACCAGGTTTGGACAGGCGTTGGCTCGCAATATGCCTGGCACAGGACACGTCTTGCAGAGATCCGGTTTCCAATTCAAGGGCGGTTGGGTAGAGCCGATCAGGCGGCATTCCTCATGGGATTGACCGCGGAAATAGTTTCCGTAAAAGTAACGACATTCAACACCTGCAGGATTGCGCATTATTTCCCCGAATTCTAAAAAGGGTTGGATTGAATTCTCAATCCAACCCTTTGATTAATCGAATGGAATTCTTTATGAATTGACGCGGGTAACGTATGAACCGGTCCGGGTATCGATGCGGATGACATCACCGGTGGTGACGAAAGCGGGCACGTCGACGGATGCGCCAGTTTCGACTTTGACCCGCTTGGTCACACCTGTGGCGGTGTCACCGCGGACGGCAGTTTCCGACTCGGTTACGAGCAGATCCACGGCAAGGGGCAGTTCGATATCGATGGCTTCACCGTTGTAGAAGGTTAGTTTAACTTCCATGCCTTCCTTCAAGAAACCAGCTGAATCGCCAAGGATATCCTGGCGGATGGCAGGTTGTTCGAAGGTTTCCAGGTCCATGAAGTAATACAATTCGCCATCGTTGTACAGGTACTGGACGTTGTGAAAATCCAGGCGAACATCCTGGACGCGATCACCGGATTGGAATGTTTTTTCAATGTTGGAACCGGTGCGAAGATTGCGGGCTTTGATGCGGATGGTAGCATTGCCACGGCCGGGTTTGTGGTGATGATAGTCCGTAACGCGGTATAAATTACCGTCGAATTCAAAGGTAACACCCTTGCGAAGATCATTTACATCAATCATGAAATTTGCCTCTATCCATTGCGAATTTAACGGTCTGATTATAGCGCACACAGGCATGAGTGACAAGACTAAACCAACCAGGCGGGAGGTCGATCCTGTTGCGGATAAAAAAAGCCACGGCGGAAGCATTTTCGCCGTGGCTGCTCTATGCAATAGTAGGCTAGCCGATTTTGGGTTCGATCAGGCCATAGGTTCCATCGTTGCGCTTGTAAAGTACATTAATGGAGCTGGAATTGACATTATAGAAGATGAAGAAATTGTCATGCCCAAGCAGGGCCATCTGCTCCAGCGCCTCAGCTTCATCCATCGGGACGAGAGTGAAGGATTTGCGACGAGCGATAACCATGGCCGGGATTTCTTCAACCGGGACGGTTTCGGGAGCGACTTCCGAGGCCGGAGTGCCGTCGCCGCGGCCGCGAGTCCGTTTGCCCTTGTAGCGTTCAATTTGCCGCTCGATTTTGTCCACCATGGCATCCAGGGCAGCAAAGAGATCGCTGGAGTGTTCCTCCGCCCGTAGGGTATAGCCTTTGCCACGTAAGGTGATCTGCGCACCGTAACGGTCGGCGGCTGAGCGGACGGATTTGACATAATCCAACTCCACCCGGGCTTCATCAATATCGCTCAGGAAACGGTCGAGTTTCGAGACCTTCTTGGTCACATAATCGTGAATCCGATCTGTGATTTCCATATTCTTTGAAGATATGTCAACTTTGAGCGCCATACGTTCCTCCTAAGCAGAATGTTGTACGTGTACTGGCTCCTCACGGAGCCGGTGACACCGGAGTTTCACTGGCATGCTCCTCCAAGAGGGCGCGGGCGAGGGTAAGGGCATAAACCTGTGCTGCTCCAGCCTCCAGGAGCGCCCGGGCGGCATTGCGCAGTGTGGCTCCAGTGGTCATCACATCGTCCAGTAAAAGAACAGACCGATCTTTGACAATCTCAGGCCTGGCGGAAAAAGCGCCCTCCAGGTTTTGAAAACGCTGCTCGGCTGTCAATCCGACCTGGGAGCGGGTATTCCTGGTTCGCTTCAGGCCAGCCGGCAAAAACTGTAGACCGGTTTGCAAGGCCATTACGTACGCCAGAAAGGCGGATTGATTGTAACCTCGCTGGCGGCGGCGGTGGGGATTCAACGGTACAGGGACGATGCAATCCACCGGCCAACCTTGTCCTTGAAATAATTGTACCAGATGTTGGCTTAAGGGTTCACACAATCCAATATCATTTTGATATTTCAAGGCATGAATGGCTGAGCGCAGCGGGCCGCGGTAGGCTGCCCAGCAGCGCACGGCCGTCCAGGCAGGGGGATTGGCCTGACAGGAAGCACAAACCTTCCCTCTTGGGGAAGGTTGGCTGCACTTTGGACATAATTCGGCAGGTAATATCTCAACGGCAGTCTGGCAGGATGCACACCAGCGTTCCCCCCATTTTCCACATCCAGCACAGGTTGGTGGAAAGACCCAGTCCAGGGCAATCCAGATGGAATGAAAAATGGAAAAGCCTGGCCTTCGAACTTGATAAGCCAGGGTATCCTCCTTGCTCTTTATTTGAACATTCCACCCAATGCGGAGTGGAAGAGCCGCAAACCTGCAGGTGTCAGAAGAACAATCATAAGCGAAGGAAAAATCAATAATCCCATCGGGATTAGCATCTTTAAGGGGGCTTTGTGAGCTTCTTCTTCCGCCAATTGTCGACGGCGAACACGCATTTGATCTGCTTGGATTCGCAGTACTTTGGCCATACTGACACCTAACTGCTCGGATTGAATCACGGCTGCTACAAAGCTGGTCAGTTCGGTTAATCCAATTCGATCTGCCATGTCCCGCAAAGCCTCCCGGCGTAATTTACCGAGTTGTATCTCTTTTAGCACCCGGGCAAAAGCCAATGCGAGTTCATTATCCCATTTTTCACTCACCTTGTTCATGGCTGCGTCGAAACCGAGGCCAGCTTCCACACAGATGCAAAGCAGATCCAATGCATCTGGCATGGATTTGCGAATATTTTTTTGGCGTCTTGAAATCTTACCTCCCAACCATAATTGGGGAACGTAGAATCCTAAAACTCCAAAAACAACTGTCAATAGCACAACCCGCCCTGCAGGCCACTTCGCAGAACCAAAAGTAAACAGGAGGACGATCAGTCCACCGCCGATAAACAAGCCAACAAATTGAAGGATGAAGAAGAAAGCTGGATCTATGTTTCCGGGTGAACCAGCCAATTCCAGGCGGCGGGAGATGCTGACCAATGCATTTTGTGGCGTGAAGCGTGTGGCAATTTCTCCAAGTTTGCGGGCAAGGGGAAAAATGACACGTTCTTGAAATGGCTGCGCCATTTCAAGCTTTTCCAGGTCGACCTCTTCTCCGCGGGCTTGCATCTCCTGCAAACGCTCCAAGGCAGTGTCATCTACATTGGACGGCCGGCGATTTCCAATCCAAATTAAGAAGCCTACCGCAGCAACGAGAACGCCAACTATGATCCCAAGGATAACAAAATCACTCATTGCGTTTTCTCCTGGTGTTAGACTTCAATCTGTGAAAGCTTCTGCATGGTGAAATAGCCACTGATGATGAGTAATGCAGCAACGCCTAAAGCGATATAACCACATATGCCGGAGTCAGGTCTGAAAAATTCCATCATGTATTCGCGATTAAGAAAATAAAGTATCAAGATTACGGCAACAGGCATAATGGAAAGCATTTTTCCGGAATACATGGTTTGAGTCGTTAACACCCGAATCTCACCTTTGATTCGAATGCGTTCACGAATGGTGAAGGAAATCGTGTCCAGAATCTCGGCCAGGTTTCCACCAACTTCTCTTTGCACATTGATCGCCGTAATGAGTAAGTCCAGATCGGGTGACGGGATGCGGCGCAGCAGGTTGTCAAGTGCGCGTTCCATGGGTACTCCCAATTGCATCTCTTGCACGACGCGGCGGAATTCATCACAGATCGGCGAGGGCAATTCCTTACTAACGGCTTCCATGGCTTGCATCGTGGAGTAACCTGCGCGCAAGCCGTTGACCATCAGATTAAGCATATCAGGTAATTGTGTGTCAAACTTGATCAGGCGTTGGCCTTGCTGGCGGCGGACATAAAGCCACGGCAGAAATAATCCGATCACAGCGCCAATGAGGCCGCCCAAAACATCCCGTCCCCCAAAAAACCATCCCAATAAACCAACCCCAAAGGCTGCAATCACAAATGTAGCCAGGAATTCACCAGGTTTGAATTTTAGATCTGCCCGGGCAAGGTTTTTTGACAGGCGTTCACCCAGTGAAGACCCAGCCACCCGTTGATTGATCCAATCCGTAAGGATTGCTTTCCGTTGAGCCTGCTCTTCTTCAACAGTTCCTGCGTAACGTTCGATGCGTTCATCTACGGCATTAAGATCACTTCGCAATGAAGTTATCAGGCCTACCATTAATAAGATGACCGCAAGTCCACCTCCAACACCGAGTATTAATGCATAATTCATAAGCACCTCTGCTCAAAAGCAGTGATTATCGCCGGTTTGTCATGAAGATGGAGGGAGGGAGCCGTACCCCGGAGTCTTCAATTTTATCCAGGAATTTTGGACGAAGCCCAGTAGCACGCAACCGCCCAATAACCTTGCCATTTTCGAAGCCAACTTGTTCGAAAGCGAAAATATCAGTCATTGTAATGACTTCACCTTCCATACCTGAGACTTCGGAAATATAGGTTATTTTACGAGTACCGTCTCGCATACGTTCCTGATGGACCACCAGGTCAATTGCCGATGACACCTGTTCTCGAATAGCTCGCACCGGCAATTCCATTCCTGCCATTAATGTCATCGTCTCAAGACGGGCAAGAGTATCACGTGGGCTGTTGGAGTGCAGGGTGGTCATGGAACCATCATGGCCGGTGTTCATAGCCTGCAACATGTCCAGGGCAGCTTCATCGCGAATTTCACCAACAATGATGCGGTCGGGGCGCATACGAAGGGCATTAATCACAAGTTGTCGGATGGTGACTTCTCCCTTGCCTTCAATGTTCATTGGCCTGGATTCCAGGGTGACCACATGCTCCTGGCGCAGTTGAAGTTCGGCCGCGTTTTCAATGGTGACGATACGCTCATCTGCCGGGATGTAGCCTGATAATACGTTCAACAATGTTGTTTTACCTGAGCCAGTACCACCGGAGATGACAATATTGATCCTTCCGATTACGCTGGCTCGTAGAAACTCGACTGCCTCTTCGGTCAGTGATCCAAAACTGATCATTTGCTCAACGGTAATGGGTGTCCTGGCAAATTTTCGGATGGTTAAGACCGGGCCAACCAGCGAAAGGGGCGGGATAATGGCATTGACGCGGGATCCGTCTGGAAGACGGGCGTCAACGTATGGGCTGGATTCGTCAATCCGGCGGCCAAGGGGGGCAACAATCCGTTCAATAATTCGCATGACATGGGCATTATTTTCAAAGGCCACAGGAACTCGAAAGAGTTTTCCACGCCGCTCAACGTAGATATTCTTGGCACCATTCACCATAATTTCTGTTACAGTGTCATCGTCTAATAAGGGCTGCAGAGGACCGAATCCGAGGATTTCGGCAGCGATTTGTTCGAACAGGCGGGCACGTTCTGGACGAGATAGAACGATATTTTCTTCGTTCAGAATTTGTTCAAAAAGCTCTTGAATTGTCCGGCGGACTTCGTTTGTCTTCGTGACATCCAAAGTTGGATCCAGGCCTGCCAATAATTTATTTTGTACACGAGTCTTTAAATCCTGGAACGTATCCTGGTTCGGACCGGTTGCGGCTGTGGGGCGGCGGATTTGTGAGCTAGCGGATGCCAGATTATCCGTATTAGGGGATTGCCCGCTTGCTGAATTATCGCCATTGGTTATGCGTCTTAGAATGGACATCGCATCCCTCTTGGTGGAATATTATTCTACCTTTTTGCGGTTAATGGTATGGTGTCTTCATTTCTATCCAGGCGGGAATGGACAAGATCTGCCAAATCAAAAATGCTTTTACTGACAGGTAAAGTCTTGCCTGATATAACAAAGGGTGTCCCACGAGTAATGGAAAAGTTGACAGTTTTTTCATCCATTGGAATGGACAAGATGATGGGTTGACGGAGCGTTTCTCCCACTCGTTCTGGCGAAACAGAGTTACGCTTATCATACCGATTCATTACAAACAAAATCCGGTTTCTCTTAATTCCCGAAGCATCTGCCAGAGCAAGGAAACTGCTGCAATTTTTTATTGAAGGGATATCCTGAGAGGTAACCAGGATAATTAAATCACTCCCCTCCAGCGCAGCTTGAACAGTGTCAGTCAGGTATGCATTTGTATCTACAATAATGTAGGCATACACATCCCTCAAGAAATCCAGGAGTTTGCTGAATTGGTCGGTGGTAATATCAGCCGCAAGTTCAGCTTTGGGCGGTGCCGGTAGGATACTTAATCCAGAGGAAGGATGCTTAATGGCCACATTCATTACCACTTCAGCATCCAACTCGTCAACCCGTGGGGTTAAATCATAGATACTATTCTTAACTTGTTCGTTAAGGAAAACAGTAACATCACCAAATAACAAATTTGCTTCCAGGATAACCGTTGGGGTTTCTTCCGTTTGGAGTGCAACGGCGAGATTGGTTGCAAGGGTTGTACAACCGGTACCGCCTTTTGGTGAATAAACCGTGATGATTTTCCCTGTTCCACGTCGTGAAACTGATTGTGAGGATGGGCCAGGGCTGGTTGCATTATTTGCTTTTTCGTCTTGCGCCATCTTTCCAGCCCGTCGGACAGCTGCAGTCAGATCTTCAATTGCCGGTGGTTTGGTTAAGAAATCACGAACACCTGCCTGCATGGCGCGGCGCATGTAGTTCGGATCATTCTGCACCGATAGAATAACAATCTGAACGTAGGGGAGCTTGCGGCGAATCGTTTCCGTGGCGGTGATGCCATCCATATCTGGCATGTTGATATCCATGATGATGACATCAGGTTTGGCCTGGTTTGAAAGATCAATCGCCTCTCTACCAGAACGCGCCATCCCAACCACTTCAATAAGCGAATCAAATTGAAGCATCCGCTTGATATTTTCACGGGTATCCGTTATGTCGTCAACAATCAGCACCCGAATAACGTTTTGGACAGGCATGCACTCTCCTTAGATTGTATTCTATAATCGATTGTACCAGCAGATGAACAAGCTAGCGTACTGGTACCGGAGTGGGAGTAGCATTCGGGTAATTAAGGTCGGTGGTGCTTGGTTCCTGGCCGTACGGCAGCTTGGCTGGCAGCGGGATGCGATATTGATCCATGATGAACTGCAGAGTAACCGCCTCTGTTTGAATGCGGACATTGTTATCCGCCGGGCTGCGCATAACCAGGTTCAACTGGGCACCAGAGAGAACCAGGTAATTCAGGGTGATTGCATCCTGGGGAGAAACTACAATCGTGATCTGATCTGGTTCGGCAGGTGTTTCAACCGTGGTGTTTTGATCTGCAGGTGCAGGGGTGGGAGTAGCTTTTACTTCTCCAGTTGGTACACCAGAGGTGGGATACTTACCAACCCAAAGTACTATCGCATCCTGGACCAGAGTTTGACTGACAAGGCGGGGACGCTGACCTTCGGAAGGGATCACATAGAATCCATAATCATAAGCCGAATCTGTCTCTGACCGCCCGACTGTCGATGATCCAGAAGTGGTCGAAACTTGCATTGAAGCCGGGAATTTATCCCAACAGGTATCACCACCGCAAATGGGGCCAGGCATTAGGACTGGAACGGTAGTATTGGGTAGTTTAGTTTGGAATTCAGCGTCCAGGTCCACTAACAACATGGAAGCAATCACATTAACATGATCACCAGGGCGAAGAGCTAAAGAAACAGATGTGAGTGCTGTTACAGGTACCGGAATGGCGACATAACCGGCTGGTATTTGTGAGCCGAGATATGAACCTGGATCCTGATCTGTAAGCAATCCGGAGGTCAGTGGAATTCCAGCCTGCAGAGGATACCGGGCTCTCTTTCCTACTACATCGTCAATTTGAGTAAAAAATAAGCCCTGCGTGAGCTGATCTTTTGGGATCGGTTTCAAGCTAACCAGGTCAGCCTTGATTTGGTCGCCTAGCGCAACCGACTGTTCCAGGATCACGACATCAACTGTCTCAACTGCTGGCGCAGTCGCAACTGAGGATTGCTTTTGCGGGAATAAGGCAGAAAAAAGTTGCCCTCTCAACAAAAATGCAGCTCCTGCCACCACGAGTAATAAAATGATGGCAATGAAGATTAAGATTGTTCCACCTTTGCGTTTTCCGGCAGCCATGAGGGCCTCCTTATAAAATTACAGAATGTCGAATTCAATATATCTTGGCTATATTATACGATTATCATCCTTTACACGACCATCCCACCGCTTATAGATTTGTAAGGTGACTGTTCGTATAACTTAACAAGGCCTTAACAACAATTTCCCACCAGGTAGGAAAAACCACTTCCAATGAATTACTGCAACATCCATGCCAAGTGGGTTCACCAGATACTGGAATTTACGGGGATTGCTAAGCAGACAGGAAACTTTTTAGACAGGTTTTCGTAAATATTATAGTGAAGGAAAATTTCTGTCAATTAACCAGAGAATCCAAGGTTTTTTGAGTTGTCCCGGATTATATATTTGCTATAATAAATATTGTTTGTATCGATTAAGAATAAAACTAAACGCACAACAAACAGGAGGCGTCGATGAGTGATCTATTTGATCGTGTAACGGGCGAGATGGACGGCTTAAGCAAGCTGCTCAGCAAGATCCCGGGATTCAAAGGCTACATGGAGCGGAAGAACCGGCGACAGGCAGATAAATTGCTGCGCGAAAACATTGCCACCCGCTTTGAAGAGATCTGGAAGCGGATCTCGTCCCTGCAGCGTGACTTGATCAGCGAAGGTGGGATTGACCAGATTGACAAGCTGGAAGCAGCAGCGATTAAGATCCGCCAGTTTATCGATCGCATTCGCACGGCTGCCTATGGATATGCTGGATTTTTTGCTGCGGTCAAAATCCGCGAAGAGGAATTGGCCAAGGTATACACATACGATGCTGCCCTGCTGGACCTGGCCGATGAAGTCAACCGGGCTGTAGATAATGTGGAAGCATCCCTGGGCACCGATGGGCTTCCAGCATCGATCCGCAACCTGACGAACCTGGCTGCCAAGTGTGTTGAAACTTTCAACCACCGCTCCGAAGTAATGCAAATGGGAGATTCGGCAGAAGATTCGACCAGCACTCCCGCTGGACAATAATTCCGTAATCATCATCAACCAGACGGAGAAATAAAATGGCAAGAATATTTGATGTTGTTGAATATCCAAGCGAGATGACGGATGAAATCGTCCACCGCTTCCCGGAAACGGGTGTTGCAGATTTGCGGATGGGCTCCCAGGTGATTGTCCGCGAGGCTCAGCGGGCGGTTTTCTTCCGAGATGGACACGCCCTGGACAGCTTTGGTCCCGGACGGCACACCATTACGACTGCAAACATCCCATTACTGATCGACCTGATTGGTAAAGTGTTTAATGATCGAACGCCTTTCACCGCTGAAATCTACTATGTCAGCATGAAAGAGTTTGCCGATCGTAAGTGGGGAACGCCACAGCCGATCATCGTCAGCAATCCGGGTATGGGACTGGGCGTTGCCCTGCTGCAAGGCTTTGGCTCCTATTCCTTTGCAGTCAGTGATGCACAGCAGTTTGTCACCCAGATTGTAGGCGCCCAGGGTGTCTATCGCACAGCCGACATTGAAAACCGGCTGCGGATCATGCTGCTTTCCAAGTTGCAGGATCTGCTTTCCGAAACTGCTGCCAAGAATAGTGTGGTTCAACTCCTTGCCCTGACGGAAGAGCTGGGGGCGGGGGTTCGCGCCAAAGCCCAGGATGATTTCGCCGCAATTGGCCTGACGCTAAAGAGTTTCTATATTGGCAACCTGAAACCGTCGGAGAAATCCGCCGAGGAATTGCGCGCCATGGGTATGCTGGATATGCAGACTTACACTCAACTGCAGGCAGCGGATGCGCTGCGTGAGGCAGCCCAGAACCCGAGCGGCGGGGCTGGATTGACCGCCGGAATCGGCGCCGGGATGGGCATCGGCAATGTTCTTTCCTCTTCCCTGAGCGGCATGACTGGCAACCAGGGCCAGCAGGCCCCGGCAACAAATGGTGCGGCTGGAGCGGCTGCAGGTGCTGCAGCGGGTTCGGTGATGACGCCGGCTGAGGCTGCCGCCTTCCTGAAAGTTTCCGAGGAAGATGTGATGGCAGCCATTCAGGATGGCTCTTTGAAAGCCCGCAAGATCGGCAATGCTTATCGCATCAGTAAGGAAGCGATTGACGAATTCCTGAAAGGTTAGTTCAGAATTCATGAAAGCCCGGTCCAAAAGACCGGGCTTTTTGTGCACATGTTATAATGACTCCAGCTTTGCAGCCTAACCAATCACAAGGGTTGCTGGATGAAACTTCACGAATACCAATCCAAAATACTTTTTTCAAAATTTAATGTACCGATTCCCAGGGGGAGAGTGGTTTCCACTGCGAATGAAGCCAAACAGATCGCCGAAGAACTGGGCGGCCGGGTAGTGATCAAAGCGCAGGTGCTTGTTGGCGGGCGCGGCAAGGCAGGCGGCATTCGCCTGGCAAAGTCTCCAAAGGAAGCCGAAGAACTGGCAACCATCGTCCTCGGAATGGAAATTAAGGGTTTGAAAGTCAGCCGGATCCTGGTGGACGAAATGGTGGGAATCCAGCAGGAGATTTACCTGGCGATCACCAATGATCGGACCGCGGGCCGACCGGTTCTGATGGCCTCGGCTGCCGGTGGTGTGGATATCGAGGAAACAGCAGTTCAACACCCGGAGAAAATCGCCCGTATTCACATTGATCCCTTGATTGGACTGCGCGATTACCAGGTGCGGGATGTGGCGGTCGGGATTGACTTAAACCGAAATCATTGGCGGGGTTTCAATGATGTCGCCTTGAATTTATGGAGAGTCTTTACCGCCTGCGATGCAACCCTGGTGGAGATTAATCCCCTGGTCATTACTACCGATCAACGCATGGTTGCCCTGGATGCCAAGATGATCCTGGATGATAATGCCCTCTTTCGCCACCCGGACCTGGTTGAAGTCCGCGACCTGGATATTGAAGAACCGGTCGAAAGTGAAGCGCGCAAGTTCGGTTTATCCTATATCAAGCTTTCCGGGCAAATCGGCTGCATGGTTAACGGCGCTGGATTGGCCATGGCAACGATGGATATCATCAAATTGTTCGGTGGGCAACCGGCGAATTTCCTGGATATTGGCGGCGGGGCCAGCGCGGAGAAAGTGACCGCGGCATTTCGTATAATTGCCAGCGACCCAAATGTGCGCGGCATCCTGGTCAATATATTTGGTGGGATTACCCGCTGCGATGAAGTAGCCCGCGGAATCCTGGTTGCACTGGAAGGAGTGAAACTCACCGTGCCCATGGTGGTTCGCCTGGTTGGAACGAATGCCGAGGAGGGTCAACGCCTGCTGGCTACCGCCAATATCATCACGGCGGAAACCCTGGTGGATGCTGCTCAGAAAGTAATCAGCCTGGCCCGGGGAGGTGAAGCATGAGTGTTTTCATCAATAAATCCACCCGCCTTCTGGTCCAGGGCATTACCGGCCACGAAGGTTTATTCCACACCCAGCAAATGTTAAACTATGCCCCGGGGATCGTCGTAGGCGGGGTCACTCCTGGAAAAGGCGGCGATTGGGTTTTGGATGGAAAGGTGCCCGTTTTTGACTGCATGCGCGTGGCAGTTGAATTGACCGGGGCGAATACTAGCGTGATCTTTGTGCCAGCCCGGGCAGCCAGCGATGCCATTTTTGAAGCCGCTGATGCAGGTATTTCAGTCGTGGTATGCATCACGGAAGGCTTGCCGGTCGCGGATATGATGCGCGTACGGGCTTACCTGGAGCGCACCAATACGCGGTTAATTGGCCCGAATTGTCCGGGCTTGCTAACACCAGGTGAAGCCAAGGTTGGCATCATTCCAGGTTCAATTACTTCCCCAGGAAACGTGGGGGTTGTTTCCCGCAGCGGCACTCTAACTTATGAAGTACTTTATGCGCTCAATCGCCAGGGGTTTGGTTGCTCCACCTGCATTGGCATTGGTGGAGATCCCATCATCGGGACCGGCTTTCTGGACGTGCTGGATATGTTTGAACACGATCCGCACACCGACCAGGTGGTCTTGATTGGTGAAATTGGCGGCTCGGAAGAGGAGCAGGCGGCGGATTACATTGCCAAGAAAATGACCAAACCGGTGGTGGGATTTATTGCCGGGCAAACAGCCCCGCCCGGAAAACGAATGGGGCATGCCGGGGCAATCATCGAGGGGAGCTCCGGTGCAGCTGCCGATAAGATCCGTATCCTGGAGGCATCCAGCGTACGCATGGCCCGCCATCCTGAAGAGATTCCCGGTTTGTTGCGGCGATAAGAAGAAGAGAATTAACCAAAAACAGGACCGGGCTTTTCACCCGGTCCCGTTTTTATGGCATTGGAGGGGTCTATTACTTGCCCTGATCGATCAGGCGGACGGCATCGCCCACAGTCTTGATGGAGCGGGCCTGTTCATCGGAAATCTGGACGTTGAACTTTTCGCCAATACCATCAATCAGAAAGAATTGATCCATGGAATCCGCTTTGAGGTCCTCGATGAAACGGGTTTCCATCGTCACATTGGCCAAATCTTCCTCTTTCATTTTCATCACATCGCCGATAACGGCTTTAATATCATCAAACGCTGACATGCGCATCCTCCTGGGGATCAATAACGATTTAGTAGAATTTTATCTTTCCTGATGATTCTGTCAAGAGACACTCTGCAGGCTCCAACAGACAAGAATGATTATCTATCTCACCATGGTTAAACACGTAAATGGACTGAAAGTTTCCGGGTTTCGGAATTATCCTTCAGGATCAATCCGGTTTAGCCCGTAACATTGTGTTACCGGCAGGACGGCCAGGATGCCTGTATTGGGCAAGTTCAAGTTGCCTGTCACAGATTCCGTGGCGGCAACAAGCTTATCCACCATGACCTGGTCATTAACGAGAGTGAAAAGAGTCCGGTTCAAATTCATCATATGTTCCGTGATTTCATCCATGCTGGGGATCAGGGGTAGATCGTCGCGCAGGGCTGAATCTTTTTTGTGGCGGGCCAAGCCAGTACTGGGCAGGATTGTGACCCCACTGACACCGACCTCCTCCCAGGCTGTCAGGATGTCATCCAGTTTTTCAGGATCGTGAAGGACAAACAGGATCATGAACATCAGGCATTCTCCTTATTCGATTCTGATGTAGGTGATGGTGCAGGCTGCGGTGGGGATTGGGGCTTTTGAAAGGATGCCCGCAGGAGCGGCGGAGTAACGAGAGTGGTAATCAAAACGGTGCCGACTATAGCTGAAAAGACTTCGTTATTCAACCAGCCGGCAGTCAGGCCGACATTGGCGACAATCAAGCCGACTTCGCCCCGCGAGATCATCCCGATGCCCAGCTGCAATGATTCGCGGAAGCTGAAATGGCTGAGGAGTGCGCCAGCCCCTGAGCCTACGACTTTTCCTACCAGGGCAATTGCAGCTATCAGCAGGATAATCCAGATGGCGGAGATCTCCATACTGCGCAGGTTGACCGACAAACCAATATTGATGAAAAAGATCGGGACAAACAAGGCGTATGCCAGGGAGTGCAGGCCGTTCTCAATTTCGTCCTTCTCCCGGGTTCGCGAAAACATCAACCCGGCCAGGAAGGAACCGGTGATGGCTGCCATTCCACCAATCAATTCAGCGGCCAGGCCATACACCAACAGGATGATGATGGCCAATGTCAGCGAACCCTGGCTGAGATGCATTTTCCTGATCAGGCGGGTCAAGGATGGTAAAACCCAGATCCCGAAGGCTGCAGAAAGAACCAGGAAGAGCAGGATCCTGCCGAAGACGATTGCGATTTGTAAGAATCCGCCTGTGCCACCGGCTACTGCCAGGAAGATGGACAGCAGCAGGATGACCAGGATGTCATCAAATACTGCCGCGCCCAGGAGAGCCAGACCAACCCGGCTACGCAGAACTTTCAACTCCATCAAGGTTTGAACGGAGATACTGACACTGGTAGCCCCCAGGGTGAGGCCGAGGAAGGCCGAATGCTGCCGATCGTAGCCGAGTAGTTCGCCCACCAGGAAGCCCAGGACGACTGGAACTACGACGCCCAGCGTACCTGCCAGGGCGGAGACTCGCCGATTTTTCGCCAGGTCGGAGAAATGTAATTCCAGGCCGGCCAGGAACATCAGGATCAGGACGCCCAGTTCAGCAAACTCATGGATGACCTCTTCCATAAGATGTGCATCCATAAAAGTCAGGTGGACGATATCCAATAGCGAAGGACCCAACAATAAACCGATGATTAATTCCCCCAGCACCGAAGGCTGTCCCAGCCGGGCGGCAAGGTAGCCGCCCAGTTTGGCGGCCAGCAAAAAGATGGCGAGGAGGAAAGCGAGCTGAAGGAATGGGGTCATTGGATCGGTTCGGCTAAATATGAAATTTGTCTGCAATAATGTGTATCTTTTACATTCCCCATAGGAGCGGGGAAAGATTATACTAGATATGTTACCATAGGTTTTTCTCGAGGTTTTGAATCCTAAAATCCAGCAACGAATCTTCAGAGGGCGCTCATGAATTTTGATGCAGAACAAAAGAAGTGGGAAGATGAAGTTCTCCAGCCGGTCATCAGCCGGTTTGCGGAACGTAAAGAACGCTTTGAAACCCCCTCAAGCATCCCCATGCCGCGGGTGGCACTGCCTGTAGATAGCGATTATATGGAGAAACTCGGCTTCCCGGGCGATTACCCCTTTACCCGGGGGATCCAGCCGACCATGTATCGCGGCCGGTTGTGGACGATGCGCCAGTATGCCGGTTTCTCCGATGCCGAGGAATCCAACCGGCGCTACCGCTACTTGCTGCAGCAGGGACAGACCGGGTTATCCATCGCCTTTGATTTACCAACCCAGATCGGGTACGATGCTGACGACCCGATGGCGATGGGCGAGGTGGGCAAGGTGGGGGTTTCGGTCAGCTCAATCGCCGATATGCAGACGCTGTTCCAGGAAATCCCCCTGGACAAGGTTTCCACCAGCATGACCATCAATGCCCCGGCCGGGATTCTATTGGCCATGTACATCGCCACGGCCAAACGCCAGGGGGTGGATTCGAAGAAACTGCGCGGCACCATCCAGAACGATATTCTCAAGGAATATGTTGCCCGCGGAACCTATATCTTCCCACCAACGCCCTCGATGCGCTTGATTACGAACATTTTTGAGTACAGCAAGGAATACGTTCCGCACTGGAATACGATCAGTATTTCCGGGTACCACATCCGTGAGGCTGGTTCAACCGCCGTGCAGGAAGTGGCCTTTACCCTGGCGGATGCAATCGCGTACGTGGAAGCCGCCCTCAAGGCGGGTTTGAGCGTGGATGAATTTGCGCCCCAGCTTTCATTCTTCTTCAATGCCCATAACAATTTCCTCGAAGAGGTGGCCAAGTATCGGGCGGCTCGCCGCCTGTGGGCGCAGATCATGCGCGACCGCTTTGGCGCCAAGGATCCCAAGTCGTGGATGCTGCGCTTCCACACCCAGACAGCTGGTTCCACACTGACCGCCCAGCAGCCGGAAAACAACGTCATCCGCGTTACGATCCAGGCCCTGGCGGCCGTGATGGGCGGAACCCAGTCACTCCATACCAACAGCATGGATGAAGCTCTCTGGCTGCCGACCGAGAAATCGGTGCGGGTGGCGCTGCGTACCCAACAGGTCATCGGATATGAATCCGGTGTGGCCGATACCATTGATCCACTGGCCGGCTCGTATGTCATTGAATATCTGACCGATGAGATTTGCAGCCGGGCGGCTGAATATATCCGCAAGATTGATGAAATGGGCGGCGCCCTGGCGGCCATTGAAAACGGTTATATGCAATCTGAAATCCAGGACGCGGCTTACCAGTACCAGCGGGCGGTGGAAAGCAAAGAACAGATCGTGGTTGGCGTGAACGCTTTTACCAGCAACGAGGAATTGCAGTTGGAACGCCTGAAGGTGGACCCGGCAATT
Source organism: uncultured Anaerolineaceae bacterium (assembly GCA_964405455.1). GTDB lineage: Bacteria > Chloroflexota > Anaerolineae > Anaerolineales > Anaerolineaceae > CALESS01. Next base: position 59,234 of record CAYOOA010000010.1, read on the forward strand.
GAGCAGGGGCAGCGCGCCCGCCTGGCGGCTTTGCGCGCCCAGCGAGATGCGACCCGGGCCAGTGAATTACTGGGCCAGCTGGAAACGGCTGCCCGCGGCAGTGATAATCTTATGCCATTGTTCGTGGAATGCATGGAAGCCAACCTGACCCTGGGAGAAGTCTGCGGTGTTTTGCGCCAGGTTTGGGGTGAATATCAACCGCCTGCGTGGGCATAAAGGAGATTTGGCATGGCTGAAGTAAAGAAAGTCAATCATGTTGCGATTGTGGTGGCGGATATCGATTCCGCCCTGGCCTTCTGGCAGGATGCCCTGGGACTGAAGCTGGACCATGTTGAGGATGTTCCTTCACAGAAATCCGCGGTGGCCTTTATGCCAGTGGGTGATAGCGAAGTGGAACTGGTTAAACCCACCACGGATGATTCCGGTGTGGCCAAATTTCTGGCCGAGCGCGGCGGTGGAATGCACCACCTGTGTTTTGAAGTGGACGACATTGTTGGCATGCTGGCGCAGTTGAAGGCCAAAGGAGTGCGTCTGATTAACGAAACTCCGCTTGAACTGCCCGGCCGCAAAATGGCCTTCGTCCACCCCAAGAGCACCGGCGGCGTGTTGGTGGAATTGTATGAAGTGACGAAGTAAAATCGCCTGTTGGAGACAACACAAACGCCCCTGGAAGAAAATTCCAGGGGCGTTCTTCATTCTTAAAACTAATTATCAGGCTTGAATCATTTCATTTTCTTCTTCTTCGGCAGCGCGAATACCCTTCTCCACGTTGACCTTGGAGAGCATGAAGATGCCGACAACGAAGAAGATGATCAGGCTGACGATGCTGAAGCGGCTTTGTCCCATTAACTGGGCGACGATGCCAAATAAAGCCGGTCCGGCGATGCTGGAGAATTTCTCAAAAACACTGAAAAAGGCGTAGAACTCAGCGGATTTGCTTTTGGGCATCATCCGGCCGATCAACGAGCGGCTGAGGGCCTGGCTGCCGCCCTGGACGGTCGCAACCAGCGCGCCCAAAGCCCAGAATTGCCATTCGTGATAGAGGAAGAAACCCATCACCGCGATTACACTGTAGATGGCCAGGCTCAGGTAAATCCCGCGTTTGGTGCCGATTTTTTTGGCCAGCCAGCCAAACAAGAAAGCGAATGGGGCTGCCAGGAATTGCACCATCAGCAGGGTGCCGATCAGGGTGGTATTGGAGAATTCCAATTCCTTGCCGTAAATGGTTGCCATGGTGATGATGGTGCCAATACCGTTCGAATACACCCAGAAGGTGATCAACATCAGGAAGAGTTGATCGTAGCGGCGGATATCGCGGAAAGTTTTCCCCAGGCGCTTAAAGGTTGCCTGGAGGGGGTGGGCATCCCGTTCGGTGACTTCGATCTTTCGCGGGGGTTCCTTGACGTGCAACAGGATGGGCAGGCTGAAGATGAGCCACCAGATCGAAACGGTCACAAAGGATAGGCGAGTCATCAGGGCAGTATCCACACCCAGGCTTTTGGGCAGGAACATGATCATGACCAGGTTGATTGCCAACAACAGGCCGCCGCCAATATATCCCATGGCGTAGCCCCGGCTGGAGACCTGATCGATTTCATCTGGCCTGGCTACGTGGGGGAGCAGGGCATCATAATACACCAGGCTGCCGGCGAAGCCAATATTGCCGATGACGAAAAAGATGGAAGCCAGCAACCAATCACCGGTCTGGACAAAGTACAGCAAGGCAGTGCCAGTCACACCGATCGCCATGAATATGGCCAGGAACTTTTTCTTGGCGGCGCTGAAATCAGCCAGGGTGCCCAGGATTGGGCTGATGATGGCTGCCAGCAGGGCGGCGATGGAGGTGGTGTACCCCCAGTAGGCGGTGGCGATGTGATTGGGCAGATTCGCGGCAGCTACATCGGAAAAATAAACCGGCAGGACGGCTGCCATGATTGTTGTGGCAAATGCGGAGTTTGCCCAATCATACATTGTCCAGGCGCGAATGGCACGCTTGTGAAGCATCTCTTCCATAATGATACCCAGCCTCGCTTTCAATTTGGATGGTGTAATTATACAGGAATGGATCGAGTATAATTCACATTTCGGTTTTTCGGAGGAATCGTGTTCAAGATCTTTTGGCGCCTGGTCTGGGTCTCCCTGCGGCAGCAAACCACCTACCGAACCGCCATGCTGGCGGGCCTGGCAACCAACCTGTTCTTCGGATTGCTGCGCCTGGCATTAATGGTAGCCCTGTACCAGGACAGAGGGACTGTCAACCAGTTGGACCTGGGAGGGGCGGTCACTTACATAGCCATTTCCCAATCCATGATTGCATTCTTGTATATCTTTGGAAGCAACGACTTTATGAAAAGCGTTGCCAGTGGAGAAATTGCCACCGATTTACTCAAGCCGATGCGCCTATTCACCCTCTGGATGGCTCGCGACCTGGGCCGTGGATTGGTCAATCTTTTCTCACGCGGCATTGTGTTTATGCTAATCTTTCAATTCTTCTACCCCCTGGTTTGGCCGAAGAGCATTGGTCAGTGGCTGCTCTTTCTCCCCTCTCTCCTGTTGAGTTGGTTGGTCAGTTTTGCCTGGCGTTTCCTGGTCAACCTGGCGGCGTTTTGGACACCGGATGCCATCGGGATTGGCCGGGCGGCTTTTGCAGTCTCCCAATTATTCTCCGGATTTATGCTGCCGCTGCGGCTGTTTCCACCGCTTGTGCAAACGATCTTCCTTTCAACACCCTTTCCATCCATCGTGAATACTCCCATTGATATCTGGCTGGGCTTGAGCAGTGGTCGGGAGGCCTGGCTGAGCATGGGCTTGCAAGCTGCCTGGTTGGTTGGGCTGACCTGGCTGTGCCAGGTGACGGTACGGGCAGGTGTGCGCCACCTGGTCATCCAGGGAGGGTGAGATGAAGCAA
>CAYOOA010000011.1:0-19925 GCA_964405455.1 uncultured Anaerolineaceae bacterium
GGCTATGATGAGAATTGTGACCAGGGTTTTCTTCATATTGACCTTCCAGCAAAAATCAGTGAAATTGCCTGATATCGGACATACTCAGCGGGTTGCCCCAGATGCTTTATAATGATCAGGCAGCAATGAGGAATATATCACTTTATTATTAGAATCGCATAAAGATTGTAGATACTTTTCGGACGGTTGACGGATATTCATGCTAAAAACCATTTTGAAGTGGACATTGCGGGTAATTGGAATGATGCTCGTGGTGGCCGCCAGTGTTTTTCTCCTGCAGCGCAGTGACCCCCGATTGATCACCATTGAAGATCGGACCCGGGTGTACACCCGGAACGTTGAATTTGACTACGTCACCTGGACGATTGACGCCTTGCTGGGTAAGCAGGCGCAAAATACACTGGCTGGTACAAATTACCTTTCAGACCAGGCCCGACATGACCTGGTGGTGAACCAGGTTAAATTGCTGGGGCAGATCCAAAAACTTGAAAGTGAAATCAACCAGGTGTACGCCAACCCCAAGGTGATTGACCCGGCTGCGGCAACCCTGGAGAAGCGCAGCCAACTCTCCGTGTTGAAGGCACGCCGAGATCAGCGGGAGGGTCTGGTTGAAGAGATCCTGCAACAGCAAGTTTCGCAAGTCCTGGCGGACCTGGACTTGACGGCCGGAGGGCAACCGGTTCCACCGGTTCTGTATCATGTGACACCACTGCCGTTGGCTTTAATCGTTTCACCCCGGGATATCATCCGCCAGGATGTGAACCTGTCCCTTCAGCCGGACTTGAGTGTGGATGAGAAGGTGTCAATCGAGAACAAGGTGGAAGCAGGACTGGGCGTCTCTGCCCTGGTTGTGCCGGTGGGTGGGGTGGGAGTATATCCAACGATGGTAATGAGCACAACCGACCTCACCTGGCTGGCTGAAACCATCTCGCATGAATGGGTGCATAACTTCCTGACCCTGCGTCCGTTGGGAATGCGCTATTTTATCTCCGGTGAGCTGCGCACCATGAATGAAACCACGGCCAACCTGGCCGGTAAGGAAATTGGCGCGATTGTCATCTCGCGGTATTACCCGGAGTTTGCCCCACCTCCGACACCGACGATTCCGCAGCCGACCCAACCGCCTGCTGACCAGCCTCCAGCGTTTGATTTTCGGAAAGAGATGCACATCACCCGTGTGAAGGTGGACGAGCTGCTGGCAGAAGGAAAAATCCAGGAAGCTGAAGCATACATGGAAAGCCGGCGCCAGGTATTCTGGCAAAATGGGTATTTGATTCGGAAACTCAACCAGGCGTATTTTGCTTTTTATGGAGCGTATGCCGATATACCGGGAGGAGAAGCGGGTGCTGATCCAGTTGGACCGGCCGTGGTTTCTTTACGACAGGCCAGCCCTTCCCTGGCGGCTTTCCTGCGGAGGATTGGTAGCATGACCAGTTTTGAGGAACTACAGCAAGTCTTGCAGGGTCTTCAGAAATAGGGTTAGAAATCGTCCAGGCCGCCGCCTGATTCGGGAGCCTCTGCTCCCAGGTCCGGCAGATCACGTTCAATATCCTCCGGGGATTGCCCACTTTCCAGCCGGTCCACCACCTCGTTGAACTCCGATGGCAAGTCCTCCCCGGTTTCTTTGCTCAGCTTGCGCATCATTTTTCCCAGGGCGCGCGGATCATCCTCCAGACCCTCCAGGCTGGATGGATCCGAGAGGTCTTCCAGGCGTGAGCCATCCCCACGGGCAATCCGCACCCTGCCAATCTTTCGCTGGATGTTTTGGCTGCCGCAATACGTACAGGCGACAGGTTTGACGCCGTATTCGGCATAAGTAAGAAAAACCGAGAAGCGTTTTTTGCAATCCAGGCAGCGGTATTCGTAGATGGGCATGCGATCAATCCTCTAATATTAAAGAGTTCTTTTCCAGACTTGGAATGTATCAATTATAATCAGGTTCAAATATTGTACGCAAAACAGAATGGGAGCCATGAACGAACCGATTAATTTTGATGTCTACCATCCCCAGCCTTTGCTGATTGTCATTTCCGGACCTTCCGGCGCGGGAAAAGATGCGGTCTTGAAGGAGATGCAGAATCGAAAACTACCTTTTCACTTCGTGGTGACAGTGACAGACCGCGATATGCGCCCGGGAGAGGTGAACGGGGTGGATTATTTCTTTGTTTCTACCCAGGAATTTAAGGACCTGATATCCAGCAAGGCGTTGATTGAATATGCGCTGGTATACGGGCAATTCAAGGGGATCCCCAAGGCCCAGGTGGATGAAGCCCTGGCCAGCGGCAAGGATGTTGTATTACGGATTGATGTACAAGGGGCGGCCAAGGTGCGTGAGTTATATCCCCACTGTGTGTTGATTTTCCTGGTGCCGGATGATTGCCAAAAGTGGTACCAGCGTTTACTGGCGCGAAAAACGGAAACAGCCGAATCCCTGGAATTGCGGGTGAAAACCGCCCGGGAGGAAATGAACCGGTTGGCTGAATTTGACTACGTGGTGGTCAATCCACATGAACACCTGGCAGATGCCGTTGATCGGATTGAGTCCATCATCGATGCCGAACACCACAAGGTTCATCCGCGAGCAGGTCATTAATGGGTGAAGAAAATCCCAAACAGCCGGTGGGTTCGCCTGGAACGCAACCTCCCCCCGGGATGATGGAGTTTTGGATTCGTTTCCCCCGGCGCAAGCTGTGGATGACGATCACCATCACAGCCGTGACGGCGGTGATTTATCTGCTCCAGGTGTTGTCGAATGCATTGTTTAAGATTGATATCCCCCTGAATTTATTTGCCCTGGCTCCTGAGCTGGTACGCGAGGGACAATTATGGCGAATTGTTACGCCGGTGTTGGTGCATGGCAGCATCCTGCACGTATTGCTGAATTTATTGGCTTTTTTTACCCTGGGACGCTCGCTGGAACGTTTTTACGGGCCGTGGCGACTGCTCATCGTCTACCTGATCGGAGCGGTGGGGGGAAGCCTGTTTCATTTTTACTTTTCTACTCAGGTCGCCATCGGAGCAGCCACCGGGATTTTTGCCCTGGCGGCGGCCCAACTGGTCATTTTCTTGCGCAACCGCTTTTTGTGGGGGCAGGAGAACCGCTATTTCCTGCGCAATTTTGGGGGCATCCTGGCAATCAACCTGGTGATCAACCTCTTCCCGGGACTGGGCGGAATCAGCATGATCGGGGGATTTCTAGCCGGACTGGCCTTTGCCTGGTTTGCGGGACCTCACTATAACCTCATCCTATCAGACCAGGATCCGAAATTGTTCGACCTGGCTGACCGGGTGGACAGCGGTGATGTCCTGAAAGTAACTGCGCTGATCCTCCTGGTGATCGCACTGCTGTTCGCCTTACGTTTCCTGACGGCATAAAAAACCTGCTCACTTTTGATGAGCAGGTTTTTCGGGGGAGAAATCGATTTTTTAATTCACGGTGCCTGGAGCTTCCCTGGCGGCAGAGATGCTACTGGTTGAGGTTGCTTCAAGCGAGGTCTGATCCTCGATATGGATAATATCCCGGTTTGTAAATCCCAGCAGTCCAAGAAAAATCGCGAAAGCACCACCCACGATAAACCAGATGCGGATGCCCAGCCAGTCCGAAACCGGTCCAGCGACGAGCATCGCCAGGGGGATCATAGCTGCTGAGCCGGCAGATATCAGGGTGAAAACCCGTCCCTGCATTTCCGGGGCTACCCGGGCTTGCAGGATGGCAAAGAGCGGGCCGTTCGCGATGGGTCCCATGAAGCCGATGATGAAATAGGACACCAAGCCCATCCAGAACCAGGCAGCCGGTGTCAGCCCCATCAGAAGGACACCAAGGCCGATGCAGGCAATGCCAGTCAGGGAGGTGAAAATCTTCTTGCGGAAGCCGCCCCAGACGCCGAGCGTGATTCCTCCCAGGACTACGCCGATCCCGGAACCAGCTTCCAGGGCAGAGAGGTGCCAGGCATTCCCGTTGAAGACCTTGGTGACCATCAGGGGAAGCAGGGTACCGGAGGGAGCCAACAGGAAATTGATCGCCAGGGCCAGAAGCACCAGGGAAAAGGCACCTTTCCATTTGACCAGGTACTGAAGACCAATGCCAATATCCTTCACCAACCGGGCTGGAGTGATGGTCTCTGACTCCGGTGCGCGAGCCGGCTGAGGCACCTGGACAAACAGCAGGGGGGTGATGGCGATCAAAGCTGTGACCACATCCACGGCAATAATGCCGTAAATGGGTATCAAGCTCATCAATAAAGCACCCAGGGGAGGAGCGACAATGTTCACCGAGCCGCGCAAGGCCTGGTTCAAGCCGGCCACGCGGGAGAGGTGTACCTCGGGCACCATCAGGGAGGTGGATGCCTGCATCGCCGGCCAGTGGAAGATACCGCCGATGGCGCGCAGGAACATGATCAGGTAGATATGCCAGGGCTGGACGACCTGCAGCCAGAACAGGACCCCCAGGGCTACGCTGGCCAGGGCAATGGCGCCATCGGCTACGATCATGACAATGCGGCGGTTCAGGCGGTCAACCAGAGCGCCGGCGAAAGGACCGACGATCACTTCCGGCAGCACGGCCACAAGAGTGGCCATGGCCAACACCGTTGCAGAGCCGGTTGTTTTGGTCAGGTACCAGACGAGGGCAAAATTCACCAGGCTGCTTCCCAGCAGGGAAAAAACCTGTCCGATCCAGATGGGGAAGAAAATACGTTTCCAGTGCGGTGAGACAGTAATGTTGTTTGACATTGATACCTTTTACTCGATGAACACTTCGACGTGCTCGCCGTCTTCGTCATCGAAGACATCCACAATCTGGCCGAGTTCGCCGTTGTTGATCAAATCCATCAAGGTCTCCGGGTCCAAACCTTCCACCTGGGGTGCAAACTTGACACCCATTTTGAGACCGGCATTGACCACGCTGATGGGCATGCGGACGTTGACGCGCGTCTTCCCGCTGTTGGTATCAGTTACCCGAACGCGAAACCAACGGTTTGATTTACCGGCAGTTGACCCGCCAGATGGTGAAACCGGTTCCGTGCGGGGAGTGTTCGCGGATTCGTCGAGTGTTTCCAGCAATGAGGCCGCTTCATCCGGTGATAATTTGCCTTCCTGGATCATGCGTAAAACACGTAAGCGTTCTTCCTTGTTAGCCATTTGTTCCTCCATTAACTTTGGGTGGCATCGGTGGGGCTGCCGCTCTCCGGGGCTTTACGGCTGCGGAGCCGGCGCTGCGCTTCTGGAAAGTCGATCAACCCTTTTTCCAGGTCTTCCAGGATTTTACGGCGGTCATCTTGCGTCATACGGGCAGGGACTTCCTCCTGGCTGGGTTCAAATCCCAGCGCGCGAAGAATTTCCGTAAACCGGTTACGCAAGGTTGGATACGAAAACCCCAGTTCGTTCTCAAGCCGATTGAAACGCCCCTCGCAACGGATGAACGCCATGAGGAATGTAACCTGGTCCGGGGTTAACTGGGCAAGCGGATTGGCCGGCTGGCTGAAATGGCCTTCGAGCGAAGTGTCGCAGGCATCACAGTGCAACCGGGTCACCGTCATCTCCTCGCCGCAGACCGGGCAGCGTCCTGGATATCGATTGGTCATCATTTAAACCTCCAAAACTTTCCGGGTTTCTATTGAATATTGATTATATTATAAACAATATTCAATAAATGTCAATAATAATTTAAAATAATTTATATATAAGTAAATATATTTAATACGAGAAATTTCACGCAGATTCCAGGAAAATAAAAACAAGATGTGAATCTTGGTCAGAATAAGAGGATTTTTACTCAATTTGTCATCGATCTTGTATAATTCGAATCGTGATGGTGATTGATCATCGTTAATTAATGCCATTTGTTAGCAATACAGGCGCATAATGAATCGTTCATCGATCCTTCCCCTGGTTGGGTTTTGGCCTTTGATAGACAGGATCACCCGGGAAGAAACATCAAATTTACTTTATGAAGATTGGTTTCTCCAACATGGAGATGAAGAATTTTGCAAAGATGAGGTAAAAAAGCACCCTAATGGATCTACTAGATCTTTTCCCGATCACCACGGGCCGCACAGCAACGGGCGGCCTTTCGATTTCAGGCATAGGGCTCTCAACCCTGGCACAGGAGTATGGAACGCCCCTGTACTTGTATGATGCTGCTACGGTCCGGCATGAAGTAGGCGAACTGCGGCGCTTGACCCAAACGCTTTACCCTGCAGAAAGTGAAATCACCTACGCTTCCAAGGCATACCTATCGCTGGGATTTGCCAGACACCTGGTGAAGATGGGCATTGGGATCGACGTGGTCAGCCGCGGTGAAATGAAAATTGCCCGGATGGCCGGTTTTGCCCCAACCAACTTGCATCTGCACGGGAACAATAAATCCGAGGAGGAACTGCGCCTGGCGCTCGAGTGGGGCATCCAGTCCATTGTCGTAGACAGCCTGGAGGAACTGGCTTTCCTGGAAAGCCTGGCCAAGAAGTTGAAGAAAACAGCCCGAATCTGGTTACGGGTGACGCCTGAAGTTAATGTTGATACGCATCCGTACCGCCAGACAGCCCATGCCGCCAGTAAGTTTGGCCTGCCGATGAGCGACGGCCAGGCTGCGGTTGGGATTCGCCAGGCGATGAAGAGTAAGTACCTCGACCTGACCGGTTTGCACATGCATCTTGGCTCGCAGGTTTTTGAAACAGAACCGTTTGAGCGAGCCATTGGTCTGCTTTACAGGCTGGCGGAACGCGAAAATTTTGTGCTACGCGAGATCAGCCCGGGAGGTGGATGGGGAGTGCCGTACAACACAGAGGATGAGGACCGGCCAGTAGACGGCTGGGTGGCGGCTATTAGCCGCGCCATCCAGGCGGAAGCAGGCAAGCGCAAGTGGCCTTTGCCCAAAATGATCCTGGAGCCTGGACGGCGAATTGTGGCTAGGGCTGGTGTAGCGATCTACACCATCGGCACCACCAAGTACACCGCCAGCGAAGATGCCATCATCACGGTGGACGGCGGAATGGCGGATAATATTCGCCCGGCGCTGTACAAGGCCAAATACACAGCCTGCCTGGTTGAGCGGCCCGAAGCCGAGCCAATGAATAAAACCATCATCGTTGGCAAGTTTTGCGAATCGGGCGACCGGCTGATCACCGGGATCGGCATGCCGGATGTAAAACGGGGCGACCTGCTGGCCATCCCCGTGGCTGGCGCCTACCAGTTGAGCATGTCCTCGAATTACAACCTGGCCGACCGGCCGGCCGTGTTATGGCTGGAGGATGGCAAGGTGGAAGTCCTGCAAAAACGGGAGAAACCCGAAGAAGGCGGTTGGTGGGTAAATCTATAAATTCAACCAGCGCGTAGCCGCGGCGGGCAAATCCGCCAGGGGGCCGACCTTTAATTTGCATTCAGGCAAGGAGTCAATAAACAACTTGCCGTAGCGCTTGGTGAGAATCCGGCGGTCGAGAATGGCAACAATCCCGCGGTCTGATTCAGTGCGAATGAGACGGCCAAAGCCCTGCCGGAAGCGCAGGATGGCTTCGGGCAGACTGTATTCGTTGAAGGGATCTTCAAAGGTTTCCGAGCGGGCAGCGATGATCGGATCAGTGGGTACATCGAAGGGCAGCTTGACAATCACCAGCACAGAGAGGGCCTGGCCCGGGATATCCACGCCTTCCCAGAAGGAGCGGGTGCCGAGAAGGACCGCCCGTTCTGCATCGCGGAAGGATTCCAGCAGGGCATTGGCAGAGGCGCCTTCTCCCTGTTCGTAGACAAGAATGCCAGCATCCATCAAGGCCGGGGTGATTGCCTGGGAGGTTTTCTTCAATTGGGCGTAGGAGGTGAACAGGACGAGCATCCTGCCGCCGGTGGCCTTGCTGAGGCGAATGAGCGTCTGCTCCACAGCCCGCTGGTAGTTGTACTGATCCCCTGGTTCGGGGATGTCATTGGCCAGGTAGAGCAGGGCAGAGCTTTCGTAATCAAAGGGGGAGCCGAGCATCAATTCATCTGCTTCGTCGGCATTCAAACGACTGCGCAGGTAGTCAAAGCGGTTGTTGGCCGTTAAAGTAGCGGACGTGACAATGAGGCTCTTTTTCTTGTGCCAGAGGTGCTCTTCCATCAGGGGACCCACATGCAGTGGCGCGACCTGCAGGGCCAATGTATTGTTATTGGGGGAAATTTCCGCCCAGTAAATACTGGCTGGATCCGGATTGGAGACCAGGCCGGAAAGGTTGATATCCACCTCTGTGAAGCGCTGGCGGATGGTACCAATAGCCGAAATCAGGTCATCCACCTCTTCATCGATCTGGCTGGCGGCATCCCGGCAGGCCTCAGTGATCTCTTTCAGAACGTTGAGCAGCAATCCGAGGGTTTCATGGACGGTATCCCAACTAATTTCGACTTCGGTCCAGTAATTCTGCGTGCGGGTGGCAGGCAGGATGCGGGCTTGTTGGCCATAAGGGCTGATGGGCTGGCCATCGCGCTGCTCGGCCAGGAAATTTTCAATGGTGGTAAAGAAGTTACGGGTATCAAAATCCAGCCGGAAATTCAGGTCGGTGGCGCGTTGGACGAGTTGATGCAGGACGGCTGCTTCGGAGGGACGCAGTAAATTGCGGGTGATGGTTAGCAGGCGGGAAAGCAGGCCTGTGGTGGTGCCGCCCACTTCGCGGAATAAACGTCCCAGGTCGCCCTGGCTGACCCGGAAACTGAGCGCACTGGTGGTGGCGCTTTCCAGGTGATGTCCTTCGTCAACGATCAAATAATCATAATTGGGCAGCACGTTGTTGCCGGTGGCGATATCCGCCAGCAGCAAGGCGTGATTGATCACAATCAAATGAGCAGACTGGGCAGACTGGCGGGCCACGTAGAACGGGCAGGCTCCACCATTACGCTGCATGCAGACTTCCGCCTTGCAACCCTCATCCTCTGCGGAGATGCGATTCCAAGCATCCCGCTCGATGGGGCCATTAAGATTAATCTCGTTGCGGTCTCCCTTGCCGCCTTCATTCAACCAGACCAGTACTTTGGCCAAAACGCGCATTTCTTCTGCATTTTGCGGTCCGCGTTCGCGCAGGCTGTGCAAACGTCGCGGGCATAAGTAATTGCTGCGGCCTTTAAGCACTACCGAGCGCAAATCCAGGTTGAGAATCTGGGCAACATCCGGAATATCCTTGTTAATCAACTGCTCCTGCAGGTTGATGGTATTGGTGGAGATGATCACCCGCTCGTTATTTGTCACGGCCCACAGCGCGGCCGGGATGAGGTAGGCAAAGGATTTGCCGGTACCGGTGCCGGCTTCAACCAACAGGTGCTGACCCTCGGAGAGGGAGCGGGTCACCACACGCAGCATTTCGATCTGTTGCGGGCGGCTTTCGTAACTGGGGAAGTAGCGGGAGAGGGCTCCGCCGTACTCCAGGATGGAGGCAACTTCATCCTCGTCCAGAGCAAGAATTTGATTGTTGGGTTCCAACGGCTGACCGAAGTCAAGGTCTACAGACGCGAAGAGGGGTCCCTGATCGTGATCCTGGGAATGGCGGGGAGCCACCTCCTGGCGGGATCGGGCACGCAGGACCTGGCTGAACAGCCAACTGGCGCCCCAATCGAACGGTTCACTCAGGCGGACAAATTCAGCCAGCAGAGAAATGGGAAGCGTCAGGGCTTTTTCGTATAGATAATTGAAGAGTGCGTGGGCCACCCGGGCATCGTCGAGCGCGCGATGGGTGGCAGGCAGTAAAATACCGAGGGATTGGCCTAGCGCGCCCAGGTTGTAGCGGTTGGAAGTTGGCAGGAGGACGGCGGCAAGCTCATAAGTGTCAACCACATCGTTATCGATAAGGATGTTGGCCTTATTGAGAAAAGCCAGGTCAAAACGAACATTGTGCCCGACAACCGGTAGGTTACCGCAGAAATCAGCCAATTCCTGTAAGACTGCCCGCAGGGGTGGGGCATGCATGACCATTTCGTTGCTGATACCCGTCAGGGTGGTAATCTGCGAGGGGATGGGCCGCCCCGGGTTGATCAGAGAGGACCATTCATCCTCGATGCGGGTGCCGTTAAATCGAACGGCGCCAATTTCTATGATGGCGTCACGATTGGAATCCAGACCGGTGGTTTCGATATCAATGGAGACGAGCGAGGGCATGCGAAAAATTATACCAAATAATGGAAATTCTGTTCGGAATACTTAATAAGAATTGCAGGAACGTTTATTCAACCTTCTGGCAGGATGGGCAGATGAAACTGGTGGTGCTGCCGGTTTTGATCTTTTGGATGGGCGTACCACAAACCGGACAAGGTTTGCCTTCCTTGTAGCCGATGAGAATGTGATCCATCGTGAATCCACCAGGTTGGCCAAAGATGGTTTGCTCGTAAAACGCCCCGTGCAATTCCAGTGCCGGGCGGAGACCCTGCTGGACGGCCTGGTACAAACCGGATATCTCCTGCGGGGTGAGGGATGCAATCGTGCGCAGCGGGTGCAAACGGGCCAGGAAAAGGATATCGTGGATATAGGCGTTTCCAATTCCAGCTACGTTTTTCTGATCAAGCAGCCAGGCCTTGATCCGACCGCGCTGCCCGTTGATTTTCTGGAAGAATTGCTCTTCAGATAAATCCAATACATTGGGTCCCAGGGCGGCTGTGAGCGAATGGCCGGGCAAATCCTGTTCTGAAGAGAAGTGGATATAGCCAAACCACCAGAAATTGATTGCCAGGGTAGAACCATCGGAGAAATAGGCCACAAAGCGGTGCTTTTTGGGTAGTGTTTCAGGAGTGCACAGGAGGATCTCGCCACCCATGCCCAGATTGATTAGAAGGTATCCGCGATCTGTCACGGTGAAAATCCATTTACCGCGGTTATAGACGCGCTGGATGGCAGCGTCGGTCAAAGCCGAGGTGAATTCCTCCACCGGCACGTTCAAGGATTTCGGTTGGTGGATTTCAAAACGGGTGAAAACCTTGCCGGGCAGGGTGGATTGCAGTTCTGCAGCTCGCGAGGCGATTTCCGGTAGTTCAGGCATGGCGACCTCCTGCGAAGGTTCTTGTTTTACTGGTGGGGGGCTTTGAGGACGATTTCAATCCGGGTGCCGGTGCCCGGTGCAGAAATCACCTGGAAATCCGCTGCGATATCCTGGGCACGCTCCCGCATAATGACCAAACCGTAATGATCAATCGGTGATATTTGCTCTGGGTCGAAACCAACCCCGTCATCCTGTAAAATCAGGTGGCAAACTGAATCGGACCAGAAGATATTTAATTGAACCTGGTCTGCGCAGGCATGCTTCTCGATATTGTTGAAGGCCTCCCGGAAAATGAGGAGTACCTGGCGCTTGGTCAGAGGTGCCAGGGTGGCAGGCACACCGATCTCCTGGATATGAAGGGTGAAATGAGATCGTTCTGAATAGGATTGCGCCATCTCTGTCAGAGAAGTTGTCAAATCCAGAACATTATCCGGGCGTAATTCAGCCAGCAGCCCGCGGACCTGTTCGTAGGCCTCCTCGGCCACGGATTGGATCCGCTCGAGATCTTCGGCCAGTTCTGGATAACGGCGGTCAGGAAAATCGTGGCGGATTTGTTCCATCTTCAAGCGGATAAAGCCGATGGATTGGCCGACCGAATCGTGCAGGTTGCGGGAAATTTGGCGCAGCTCATTCTGGTGGAATTGGGCTTGCGTATCCATTTGCAGGCGCAGCAATTGGCGGTGAATGCTCTGGGTGAATAGCGGTTGGACCTGTGTCAGAAATTGAATTTGGGATTCGGTGAACCTAAAATCCGGTGCAAAATCCAGGTGAATCACACCCAGAATCTGCTGATTGGTTACCAGGGGGATGCAATAGCGGTGGATAGGGGCAACCGTATCCTCATCAAAAGGGATCAGCTCATCCAGTATTTGCCCGGAAGCAGCACCCTGGACCGGGCTGGAGCATATTTCGCTGAACCACTTCTCGGAAAGGCCGGATGGAAGGTGATGGTCGCCGGGATTAAGGAGATGAAAGGTAATATTCAAGGGCGAAAAGTGAATAGAGAGAAAGCACTGGATTGCCTGGATACATTCTGAAAGGGACTCTGCCCGGGAGAGGGAGGTGATCAGGGCAAACACAGGTTCAGATTTGATTGAAGAACGGCTCATTGGCTCTCCCGGTCTGGCAGCTTTATTATTTCCATTATACAACCGCTGGAAAATCAGTAAAGAATTGTTGAAAAATTCACAGGAAAATCGGTTGCATTTCACTTGACTCGGGCTATAATTAATCCAACTATACCTGTCCGGAAGGAGATTGATTCGATGGCCAGTGTTACATTTGAACACGTTTGGAAACGGTTTGGCGACTTTGTCGCGTTGAATGACCTCAATATTTCCATTGAGGACAAAGAGTTTTTGGTACTTGTTGGACCTTCAGGGTGCGGTAAAACTACAGCCCTGCGGTGCCTGGCCGGTCTGGAAGAAATCTCCGACGGCAAGGTATTGATTGGCGACCAGGTGGTGAACGACGTGGCTCCCAAGGACCGCGATATCGCCATGGTTTTCCAGTCCTACGCTCTTTACCCCCACATGACTGTTTTTGACAATATGGCCTTTGGCCTCAAGCTGCGCAAGGTTTCGAAAGATGAGATCGAGCGGCGGGTCAATATCGCGGCCGATACGCTGGGGATCCAGCACCTGCTCAAGCGCAAACCGCGCGAGCTTTCCGGCGGCCAGCGCCAGCGTGTAGCCGTGGGCCGCGCCATTGTCCGCGAGCCTAAGGTGTTCCTCTTCGATGAACCCCTCTCCAACCTGGATGCCAAGCTGCGCGTCCAGACTCGTGCGGAAATCAGCAAACTCCACCAGCGCCTGCAAACCACCTTTATCTATGTGACCCACGACCAGGTGGAGGCCATGACCATGGCTTCGCGCATCGCCGTGATGAACAAGGGTATTTTGCAGCAATTGGATTCCCCGCAGAATCTGTACGACCGTCCCAACAACCAATTTGTGGCCGGTTTCATCGGCTCTCCCGCCATGAACTTCTTCCCCAGCCACATCCGCAGGGGAGATGGCAAGCTGATCGTCGAGGCTGAGGGCTTCAAGGTTGAAATTCCTGCCCACCGGGCTGAGCCTTATCAGAAGATGGTTGATCGCGAAGTCATCTTCGGTATCCGGCCGGAAGACATTCACAACCCGATGTTCGCCCCGCCCGGAATTTCCTCCGCCCCGGTGACCGCCAAAGTGGATGTGACCGAATTGATGGGCAATGAAATCTTCCTTTACCTGGTGACGGGCGGCAACAGCTACGTAGCCCGTGTCGATCCGCGCACCCGCTTCTCCATCGGTGATTCCGTCGAATTATCCTTCAACATGGAGAACTTCCATATCTTTGATCCTTCCCTGGACAAGGAAAACCCCCAGGCAGTGCGCTAGGATCGGTCGTTTGTTGAGCTAAATACCAATGTAGCGCAAGAGAATTCTTGCGCTACAAATTTGTTTGGAACCGGAGAGATAGAATGATCAAGTTGGTTTTATTACGCCACGGCCAGAGCCAGTGGAACCTGGAAAACCGTTTTACCGGCTGGACGGATGTGGATCTGTCAGATGCAGGGATTGCTGAGGCCCGTGCCGGCGGAAAGTTGCTGCGCGACGAGGGTTTTATTTTTGACCTGGCCTACACGTCCGTTTTGAAACGTGCCATCCGCACCTTGTGGATTGCAATGGATGAATTGGACCAGATGTATATTCCTGTACGCAATGCCTGGCAATTGAATGAGCGGCATTACGGCGCCCTGCAGGGCTTGAATAAAGCGGAAACCGCCGAGAAATACGGGAACGAACAGGTCAAGATCTGGCGGCGCAGCTATGCCACCCCACCGCCGGCGCTGGATTATAACGATGAACGCCACCCCCGTTTCGATCCGCGTTATGCCAGCCTGGATCCCAAGATGCTGCCAGCGTGCGAATCCCTTTCCACCACATTGGACCGCGTGCTGCCGTACTGGCATTCCGTGATCGTGCCGCAATTGCGGGCTGGCCACAAGATCCTGATTGCTGCGCACGGAAATAGCCTGCGCGCATTGGTCAAATACCTGGACCATATCTCGGAAGAAGAAATTGTTGAACTTAACATCCCGACTGGCATTCCGCTGGTGTATGAGCTGGATGATGACATGACCGCCCTGCGGCATTACTATCTTGGGGACGCGGCAGCAGCTGAAGCCAAGGCGCAGGAAGTGGCCCGCCAGGCTGAAAAGAAGTAATTTAAAGCGAATGAGATGAAAAAGGGCAGCCATCCGGCTGCCCTTTTTTGCTTAGCTATGTCGGGTTGCCCGACGGCCCAACCCAATTAACAGGATGGAGAGAATGACAGCGAGGATTCCCACCCCGATGAAACCATCCTGCCAGAGGGGTAGGGGGAACAGGCGAATGAGAGAATCAGACCATTGAAAAAGCCAGCTATCACCGGTGAAAAAGAGATGGTGAAACTGGGTGAACAACCAATCAAAACTGATCCCGACGCCCAACAGGATGGCTGCGATCAAGCCAATGGTTAACCAGCCGCCGCGAGCCAATGCCTGGCAGTACTTAACTAGCCATTTTCCGCGCCAGGCCCAGAGTAAAAACAAGGCGGCCAGGCCGAGGAAGATCCATAAAAGAGAGAGGGTCTTTTGCAGCAGGATTTTGACATCCAGCATATGGCTCAATTCGCGTTCGTTGTATAAAGAGGTGCCGTCGGATAATTTGACGCTGGCCAGGAACTGAGGGTCAGAGAATTTGAATAAATAGTCCAGCGAAATACCGCCATACTTGAGGCGGTCTGCCGTAGTGAAACCGTAAACATCGGGCGGAAAACCAGGCCGGTTATATTCAAATTGCAGGAAGACGGGCGTGAATAAAGCCCGAATACCAATCATCAGGAGGATATATGGAACAACCAGGGTAAGCAGGAATGACGCAAGGGTGGTGAGGCGTTTCATTGCATGTTCTCCGTTTGGCCGGTAAGAATAAATTGAAGCACAAGATTATTGGTAATCCATTCAATCGGTGCCCGATCGTCCGTGAAAACCAGGTCCGGTGGGGGAGCCGGCTGCAGGTTGGTAAGGGCGTAATATACTGTCTCGATCAACAGGGGGTTGATATCCGAACGGGGCAATAAGGCGTTGAAATTGTCCTCCAAGTTTTGGACGGTTGTCGGTTGGGCAGTCGCATAAATCAAGGAATTGAAGGATCCGGGCAGGTCCATTACGTGAACAGTAGGGAAAACTGTCAATATGGTGGATGCCAGGGTGTTGATCAAACGCCGGTCTTGTGGGGCACGGCCGACATTGATCACCATGACCCCGTCGGGCTCCAGGTGATCGTAGACTGTCTGAAAGAATTCATGGGTTGTCATGTGCCAGGGGATGTATGGCGGGCGGTAGGCATCCACGCTGATCACCTGGTATTGGTTGGGGCTATGCTCCAGTCCCCAGCGGCCATCTTCAACATGGACCGTTAATCCGGGCAGGTTCATGCCAAAGTATTCATAGCCGACTTCGACGATTTTAGGGTCGATTTCGAAGCCGTCAATCTGGATGCCCGGGTAGACGATGGATGCCTGTCGGGCTGTCGTGCCGGCGGCCAGGCCAACGATGGCCATGGAGTGTATGTTTGCCGGATCCACCGGGGCAGGGTTGAAAAATGGGGCTGCCAGCACCTGGTCCCAGGGTCCGGAATAGCGCAATTCAGTGGGATGATAGACAGAATGGACACCCTGGCCTTCATTCAGCCGCAGCAGGCGGTATCCGTTGACCTCCAGCACCTGGATGTAGTTGTACGCTGATTCTGTTTCGTAGATCATGCCCTCTGTGGAACGCATGGGTTTGTAATGCAGCCAGATGGCGGATGCCAGCAGCAGGATGGGCAGGAGGAAGAGCGGCCAGGTGCGCTTTAAACCTGACTGGGACACCAATCCAACCAGGGCTGTGACCAGTAAAGTGCCGCTGATGATTACAAAGGTCAGGTTGGTGCCAACCGTGGGGATGAGAAGCAGAGGCGGCAGAAAAGTACCAATAAAGGAACCCAGGGTGGAAATCGCATAGATCTTGCCGGAGATGCTGCCCACGGCCCGGCTATCCGATACAGCCAGGCGGATGGCAAACGGCGAGGCTGTGCCGAGCAGGATGACCGGAATGGCCAGCAGGATGATAACGGTGGCGAAAGCTCCGCCCAGGATGCCGAAGTTGAGCTGGTCGAAAGCAAGCGAAGCCCGGCTTAAGACCGGCTTGGCCACCAGGGGGATAACGCCGATGGCTAGGGCGGCGGCAACCAGGATGGCATAGAACACTGCTGGAGAAGCCGAGCGGTCGGCCCATTTTCCGCCGAGAAAATAACCGATGGCCAGGTAGATCAAAATCAGGCCGATAACCGCTGCCCAGACCAGGTTGCTGGAGCCAAAGGTGCTCTCCAACAGGCGCGAGCCGGCCATTTCCAATGCCAGCGATGATAACCCGGAGATGAAGACGGTGAAGAGAAGATATTTGCGCATTTGGTGTCCTGAAGGCCTGGAATTGATTGGATTATAATACACACACCTTGCCCAGGAGGAATGAAATGCGATTGCTGAATGTGCAAACCATGCGGGAAGTTGAAGCGCAGGCCAACAGCGCCGGAACCACTTATGCCGAGATGATGCAGCGGGCCGGGACGGGTCTGGCTGAGAGGATCGATTCCACCTTTGGTTCTGCAGCGGAAAAGCGGGCACTTGGCCTGGTTGGAGCAGGAAACAACGGTGGAGACACCTTGATCGCCCTGGCCTGGCTGGCCCAAAAAGGGTGGCAATCCACAGCCTACCTGGCCAAACAACGTTCTGCTGATGATCCAGCATTAAAAGATTTCCTTGAAGTCGGAGGGAAATTGTTGCTGCTGGATCAGGATGCCGATTTTTCACTCCTGGATAAAGCGTTGGAAGATGCAACTGTTCTGCTCGATGGTTTGCTGGGGACCGGGTTCCAGATGCCGTTGAAACCGGAACTGGCAAAGCTATTGAGTCATATCAAATCCTATACTGCATTACCGCACGTGGTGGCGGTGGATTGCCCTTCGGGGGTGGATTGTGCAACCGGAGCTACGGCACCAGAAGCAATCCCGGCGGAGCTGACGGTGTGCATGGCAGCGGTCAAGCAGGGTCTGCTACAATTCCCGGCTTACCCGTTGGCCGGTCGAATTGAAGTGGTGGACCTTGGCCTGGATGAGAATCTGCCTGCCTGGGCTCACAATCATGACGAAGTGGTGACTGAAACCCTGGCCGGCCGTTTCCTGCCCAACCGGCCCCTGGATGCCCACAAGGGCAGCTTCGGAACAGCCGTCCTGGCAGTGGGCTCCATCAATTACACCGGGGCTGCGCTGCTATCGGGCCGGGCAGCCCTGCGTTCGGGTGTTGGCCTGGTGCGCATGGCCGTCCCAGGAGCGCTGCACGGGGTGCTGGCAGGTCATCTACCGGAGGCTGTCTGGACGATCCTGCCAAGCGAACTGGGTGTGATTTCCGCGGACGCGGTGGAAGTCCTGCTCAACAGCCTGGAGGGTGCCGGAGCATTGTTAATTGGCTGCGGTTGGGGACGTGAGGAAACGACGATCGAATTCTTGCGGCATTTATTGGCGGTAAAACCGGGACGATTATCCAAACCGGCGATTGGGTTTGTGGCCGGAAACCGAGAGGAATCTGAGAAGCGCGAAACTCGGCTACCACCGCTATTGGTGGATGCCGATGGCCTGCGTCTGCTGGCAAGGTTGGAGAAGTGGCCCGAGTTGCTTCCTCCGGGCAGCGTCTTGACTCCGCATCCAGGTGAAATGGCGGAACTATGCGGTCTGGGCACAGACGAAATCCAGAAGAATCGACTGGAAATTGCGCGGAAGTATGCCAAAAAATGGAACGTTGTGCTGGTGCTCAAGGGAGCATTGACAGTGATTGCCAGCCCGGAGGGATCTGTGCGGGTCATCCCGGTGGCTACTTCCGCCCTGGCGCATGCTGGCACGGGAGACGTTCTGGCGGGACTGATCACCGGTTTCCTGGCCCAGGGCTTGCCGGCATATGATGCGTCAACCCTGGCAGCCTGGCTGCACGCCCAGGCCGGTCTGGTGGCTGAAGAATGGGCCGGCCATGCAGCGGCTGTCACCGCCGGGGAGGTTGTTGACGCCCTGGGGGACGCCTACCAGATCCTGGCAGGTGGAGAAATCGGATAAGAAAACAAAACACCGGGATTGAAAAATCCCGGTGTTCGTGTGAGTAAAATATGGATTAGGCGGCCGGTTCGGTCGGCTCAGCGGGTTTCTCACCCTTGCGCAGGGTGGAAATGGTTTCATTCACGCGGGTTTTGCCTTCTTCGAGGACGACAGCGCCGCGACGGCGGAGTTCGCCGGCCAGTTCCTCAGCGCGAGCGCGCGCCTGGGTAGCGCTTTCTTCCGCCCGGGCATAGGCCTCTTCGAGGGAATCAGTGGCACGATCGCGTAATTCGATCGCCTTATCGCCAATCACCTTGCGGGTTTCAACGCCGGACTGGGGAGCCAACAATAATGCTGCAATCATCCCCGAAATTCCTCCAACCACAAAACCCAGCAGGAAAGCGCCAAATTCA
The DNA here is from genome assembly GCA_964405455.1 of uncultured Anaerolineaceae bacterium. GTDB lineage: Bacteria > Chloroflexota > Anaerolineae > Anaerolineales > Anaerolineaceae > CALESS01. The sequence continues at coordinate 18,544 of CAYOOA010000011.1, forward strand.
TCACGGTCTGACATTGTATCTCTCCTTTCGTGTTCGATTTATTTGCCGCCTGGTCTCAACAGGTCCAGCAATTTCTTAAAACCGGCCATATATTGGTTCAGTTTGATCACCGGTTCGGCCAAATTGTCACCCAGGAAGGTAACCGTTCCGCGCAGGGTATTCACCGTCTCATTGGTGGAATGCAGGATGGGTTTGATCTCATTCTGCAGCAGGTTGATCAGCACAGCCAGTTGTACCATGAGCACAACCAGGGCGACACCGATCACCAGCGATTCGAGGGCCATGAAGATGATGAATACATCCCGGATTTTATCGGTTGGGGAGGAGGGTTGTAGTAAGTAAACTGTCCCGGCAATGATGGCTGCGAGGATGACCGCTCCACTCAGCACAAAGAGCCAGATTTTTGGTTTCGGCTGGCTGTTTGCTGCTGCACCGGTCGTTGAAGGGGGCAGCGCAGGGGGAGTGGATACGGGTTCCGGGTTCATTTCGGCCATAAGTGAATCGATTATAACACATCTGGTTTTTCGTCAAGTCGGTTGTATATGCCAACTGTTATGGAGATGATGAGCCATGAGACTAATTTGCATGTTTAAGTAGTGTATGTTAAACTTAACGGTTGCGATGAAACTGGCACTGGCGGTTTTCCTCTTGATTCACACCATCTTCACGGCCTCTGTGCATCTACAGGAGACTGCTTTACCGCGCATTATCTCCCCCTTGCCGGGTGAGGCGGTTCAGGGCGTAGTCAACATTCAGGCGGAACTGGATCCAGCCCAGACGGCCGGTTACGAATTGGACTTTACGTACATGGATGACCCAGAACAGAACTGGTTCCTGGTGGTAGAGGGGCGCGAACTGCCGGGGATTGCGCTGCAGGCTGCCTGGGATACCACCACCATTAGCGATGGGAACTACCGCCTGCGCCTGCGAGTCTTCTTGAAAAACGGCCTTTTCAGCGACACCATTGTGGAAGGGGTGCGGGTGCGGAATTATTCAAGCGTGGAAACGCAAACACCAACCGCCACGCCAATCATCACCGGTACGCCTGTTCCACCTACGGCCACCCTGGAAAATACGCCCACGCGGGGAGTGGCGACACCACTGCCGGCCAACCCGGTAGGATTTATCCCAGGCCGATTTATACAAAGTGTAAAAAATGGATTGCTGGTGGTGGTCGTCATCTTCGCCTTGATGGGAATTCACGCAATCATTCGCCGCCTGCGCAGGGAGGGGTAGTTTGGAAAAATTATTTGAAGCGTTTCGCAACCGGGCCAGGGAAGAAAAGGCAAAAGAAAATACCAACGGAGAAGTCTTCCTGGTGGTCGGTCTGGGCAACCCCGGCCGGGAATACCGTGAGACACGCCATAACGTGGGTTTTATGG
>CAYOOA010000011.1:20025-59123 GCA_964405455.1 uncultured Anaerolineaceae bacterium
CTGGGCAACCCCGGCCGGGAATACCGTGAGACACGCCATAACGTGGGTTTTATGGCCCTGGACCGCCTGGCGCGCTCATTTGATACCACCTTGGGCCGGATGCAATCCAAGGCCCTGGTCGGTACGGCTGTACTGACCGGGAAGCGGGTGATCCTGGCAAAACCACAGACCTATATGAATTTATCCGGCCAGGCGGTCAGTGGATTACTGAATTTTTACAAAGTTCCGGTAGAACACCTGATGGTCATTCATGATGATATTGACCTGCCCTTTGGTTCTTTGCGGATCCGACCGGGGGGCGGTTCAGCCGGTCAGCGGGGGATCGCCTCGATCATCCAGCAATTGGGCAATCAGCAATTTGCCCGCGTGCGGATCGGTATTGGCCGGCCGCCGGGTCAAAAAGCCGCTGCCGATTATGTCCTGCAGGATTTCCACGAGGACGAGACAGACTTGCTGGAGAGCATCCTGGAGCGGGCTGGCCTGGCTGCCCGGGCTTTCATCCAGGACGGCCTGGAAAAGGCGATGAATCTTTACAATGGTGACATCAACAGGGAATAATCTGTGATTGACTGGCTGACTGATTTCGCTCCGTTTGCTGAATTGATGGAGCAGCTTTATTCCGGCCAAAAGGTGAAGAGCCTGGGTTTGATGCGCCCGGCCCGCCTGCCGCTGGAAGCTGCCCTGCATGCCAGGCTGGATGTACCGGTTCTGATCCTGACCGACCGGACGGATCACGCCCTGACATTGCACGATGAGATGAAGTTTTGGGCAGGGGATGTACCACGTTACCTGTTCCCCGAACCCAACCCGTTGTTCTACGAACTGGCTACCTGGGGGAACGCCACCCGCCGCGACCGCCTGCAAGCCCTGACCGCCCTGGCAGCCTACCACATTCCGGGTGTGCAGAAACCGGAGCACCCACCGTTGGTGATCGCTCCCATCCGGGCGATCATGGCACGTACCCTGCCGCGCCGGGATTTCATCAAAGCTTCACGGGTGATCAAGCTGGGGCAGCAGTTCAAGCTGGATCAATTGCTCCAGACCTGGGTGGAGATTGGATATAACCCGGCGGATCTCGTGCTGGAGGTAGGCCAATTTTCCAGGCGTGGAGGTATCCTGGATATCTGGCCGGCCGGTGAGAGCTATCCCATCCGCCTGGAGTTCTTTGGAGATGAACTGGATACCCTGCGGGTCTTTGACCCGGCCTCCCAGCGTACCCTGCGCAGCTTGAGCCAGGTGTTGATCACCCCGGCACGCGAGGTGCTGCCTGGCAAGGCTGCCTCAGTAGGTATTGAGCTGAAGGATGTGGATGAGTTCCAATTGCCAGTCGTTCACCCGGCCGTAGCCAGCCTGCTGGATTATCTGCCGGCCAACGGCCTGGTGGTTGTGGATGATTTCGACCTGATCCGCGTGATGGCAAATGATATTGAAGAGCAGGCGGTCAAACTGCGCCAGGAAAGCATCCGCGAGGGCACCCTGGCGGGTGATTTCCCTGTTCCTTATCTCACTTTTTCAGAATTCACAGACAGCCTGGGCGGACATCACTGGCTGGACCTGGGTCGATCGGAAGAGGAAGAGGAAATCTCGGAGCTTTCAGGCTCATTTGAACCGGGTCAGCGCTTCGGCGGCCGGCTCAAACCCTTCATGGATCACCTGATTGAGATGGGCGAACACGGCGACCGCCTGGTGGTTGTCTCGCGCCAGGCTTCCCGGCTGCGCGAGTTGTGGGGCGAACTCCCCACCGAGCGAACCGCCCGGCTAATGAACCGCCCGGATTTCCTGGAAGGCACCCTGAGCGGTGGCTTCATCTTTCACATGGATGACCGCAAACGCCTGGGCTTTTTCACGGATAGTGAAATCTTTGGTTGGGAGCGCCCGCGTCCGCGCCAGGCGCACCGGCCGGTGGCCGAGGCTCCAGAGAATAATTACGCGGATTTGCGCCCCGGCGATTGGGTGGTGCATATCGATTACGGGGTCGGCCGCTATCTCGGATTGGTGCGGCGCACGCTGGAAGGCAGCGAGCGCGAATTCTTGTGTATCGAATATGACAACGGGGACCAACTATTCGTCCCGGTGCACCAGGCTGACCGGCTCAGCCGGTATGTTGGACCGGAAGGTGAAACACCGTCGCCGACCCGGTTGGGAACCGCTGAATGGAGCCAGGCCAAGCAGAAAGTTCGCGAGGCCGTTCAGCAAGTTGCGCAGGAAATGTTGGAGCTTTATGCCCGGCGCCAGGTGGCTGTGGGGTACTCGTTCAAAACAGATACACCCTGGCAGCAGGAACTGGAAGCCAGCTTTCCTTACGTGGAAACACCGGATCAATTGCGAGCCATTACCGAAGTCAAGCGGGATATGGAAGCATCAAGGCCGATGGATCGCCTGTTGTGCGGGGATGTTGGATATGGAAAAACCGAAGTAGCCTTACGGGCGGCCTTCAAGGCGGTCATGGACGGCCGGCAGGTGGCCGTTCTGGTACCCACGACCGTGCTTGCCCAGCAGCATTACGATACTTTCCGCCAACGTTTGGCTGCCTTCCCGGTCCAGGTGGAAATGCTCTCACGCTTCCGCTCACCCCGGGAGCAGGATGAAATCATTCGTTCTTTACGGGCTGGTTCCATTGATATCATCATTGGGACCCACCGCCTGCTTCAATCGGATGTGCAATTCAAGGACCTGGGGCTGGTCATCATCGATGAGGAACAGCGGTTTGGCGTCACCCACAAGGATTATTTCAAACGCCTGCGGGCGGAGCTGGACGTGCTGACTCTGACGGCCACGCCCATCCCGCGCACCCTGTATATGGCGTTGACCGGGGTACGGGATATTTCGACGATCAATACCCCGCCGGAGGAACGCCTGCCGATTGTGACCCATATCGGGCCGTATTCGCCGCGCCTGGTGCGCCAGGCCATCCTGCGCGAGATTGAACGTGGCGGGCAGGTTTTCTTTGTGCACAACCGCGTCCAGACCATCCGGGCAATGGAAAGCCACCTGCACAACCTGGTGCCGGATGCCCGGGTCGGGATCGGCCACGGCCAGATGCCGGAACATCAGCTGTCCGATGTAATGCAGAAATTTACCAGCGGTGACCTGGATGTGCTGCTGTGCACCTCCATCATTGAATCTGGATTGGATATCCCGAATGCGAACACGCTGATCGTGGATCGTGGGGATGCCTTTGGCCTGGCCCAACTCTACCAGTTGCGCGGACGGGTGGGGCGGGGCGCCCAAAGAGCGTATGCGTATTTCTTCCGCCACCGCCAAAAGCCGCCTACACCGGAAGGGCAGGAACGGCTTGAAGTGATTGCCGAAAACGTCCAACTTGGAGCCGGGTACTCCATCGCCATGCGCGACCTGGAGATGCGCGGTGCAGGAGAATTGCTCGGAACGCGGCAGCACGGCTATATTGCCTCGGTGGGTTTCCACCTGTACACCCGCCTGCTGGCCCAGGCCGTGCGGACTTTGCGCCTGGTGGCAGGGCTGCCGGAACCGCCAAGCAGCGTACTGGGCATCAAGGAAATCCGCCAGCCGGTCAGCGTGGAATTGCCGCTGGATGTGGGCATCCCGATGGAATATGTGCCAGATCAAAACATCCGCTTGCGGTTGTACCGCCGCCTGGCGGATGCTGAAAGCGAGCAGGATTTACAGGCTCTCAACGAGGAATTCAAGGACCGCTTTGGACCCCTGCCGGAGCAGGTGGAAAACCTGTTTTTCCAGATCCGGGTCAAACAACGCGCGGAAGCTGCCGGCTTGGCCGGGGTGATGCTGGAAGGTGATCAAATCTGCCTGCAATACCCACCCCTGCCGGAAGGAGTCCAATCACGCAACCTGCCCAGCCTGGGATCGCAGGCGCGAGCCGGCCGAAATGCCTACTGGATGCCCTGGAACGGTAACGGCACAGACTGGCGGGAGCGTTTATTGGAAGTGTTATCCGCTATAATAACCTTATGACCACGATCCTTTTGATTGAAGATGAAACCCAGTTGAGCCGGGTATTGCGCTCTTACCTGGAGAAAGCCGGCATGAATGTTTTATCCGCCGCGCGGGGTGATCTTGGTCTGCAACTGTGGGAGCAGCAGCGCCCGGACCTGGTGCTGCTGGATCTCAATTTGCCCGGCATGGATGGCCTGGATGTTGCCCGGCAAATCCGACGCAAGGCGGATACGCCCATTATCATGGTCACGGCCCGGGTGGAAGAGGCTGATCGTCTGATCGGTTTGGAACTGGGCGCGGATGATTATGTCACCAAGCCGTATTCTCCGCGTGAAGTGGTTGCCCGGGTGCGGGCAGTGTTGCGCCGGGCAGGATCTGCACCGGCCGCTGAGCGGAGAACCCTGGTCGGAGACCTGGATATCAATCAGGATGCGCACACCCTGCACAAAGCCGGCCAGATGGTTGACCTGACTCCGACTGAATTTACCCTCTTGAGCGTGCTGGCGGAACAACCCGGCCGGGTTTTCAGCCGCCTGCAGCTCCTGGAAGCCACCCAGGGGGCAGCTTATGAGGGATATGAACGGACGATTGATGCCCATATTAAGAACCTGCGCTCAAAATTGGAAGCGGATCCCCGCCAGCCGAGATACATTGAAACTGTTTTTGGGGTGGGTTACCGCCTGAAGAAGGAATAAATGCTCCTGTACCTGGCGCGCCACGGCCAATCGGAAGCTAATGTGCAGCGGATTTTTGCCAACACGGGGCAGAAATTCGGCCTGACTGACCTGGGACGCTCCCAGGCCGAGCAATTGGCAGAGCGCATGGCAGACCGCCCCATCCAGGCGATTTTCTCCAGCCCGATCCTGCGGGCAGTTCAGACAGCAGAAATTGTCAGCAAGCGCATCGGGGTTCCGGTGGAAATCCAACCCGCCCTACGTGAATTTGATGTGGGCGAGTGGGAAGGGAAAACCGACCCACGGGGTTGGCAGGAACACCGTAATACCATGCAGGCCTGGCTGGTGGAGAACCGGCTGGATGCCCGGATGCAGGGAGGGGAATCCTGGCATGATATTGAAGCTCGTTTCATCCCTTTTGTGGATCGATTGGTTCAATCAGCTTCGCTTCATTCGGCATACCTGCTCATCGGGCATGGCGGGACTTTTCTGTCCATGCTGCCCCGCCTGACCCGCGATATTACCCCACAGCAAGCGTTTGAAACGAGCTATCCCAATACAGCCATAATCACCCTGGAATGGCAGGGAAATGGATTTCACTTGATCTCCATGGAGTAAAACATGCGCCTCCGCCTGATCCTCTCGTTCGTCGGGGTTGTACTGGTAGCCATTCTCAGCACGGTCCTGATTGTTTACCTCAATACTCCGGCGCAGGTTCAATCGTTCATGTTGCAGGGAACCATGCAAGGATTGGACACCCTGGCCGCAGACCTTGAAAGCTACTACCAGGCCCAGGGTTCCTGGCAGGGTGTCGAGAGCATCCTCCATTCCGGTGGGGCTGGCATGCAAGGTGCTGGCCACGGTAATGGCATGATGGGGCAACGCCTGATCCTGGCGGATAACGAGGGTCAAATCCTGGCGGATACCACTGGGAATCGAAGCGGGGATACGCTGACTGCCAGTGAGCAGGATGCCTCGGTCCAGCTGAAGAACAAAGCTGGCAAGATTATCGGTTATTTGCTGGCCAACGGCGGCATGGGATATTCCAATGCTGCCCAAAAACCCCTGATCACCCGTTTAAATCAAGCGGCTGTTCAAGCCGGCGCATTGGCACTGGTGATCGCCACCCTCCTGGCAATCCTCCTGGCGGAGGGTGTCATCCGGCCGGTTCGCCAGTTGAGGACGGCCGCGGAACGGGTGGCGAAGGGCGATTGGAGCCAGGCTGTGCCAGTGAAAGGCCGGGATGAACTATCCGATTTGGCCAGTTCTTTCAACGCCATGGTCAACTCTTTGCGTTTATCAGAAGAACGCCGGAGGGGCATGACGGCTGATATTGCCCACGAGCTGCGCACACCGCTGGCTGTTCAGCGAGCTCACCTGGAAGCGTTGCAAGACGGGATTTACCCGATGACACCCGAGAACCTGCAGACTGTATTGGATCAAAACGTTCTCCTGGAACGGCTGGTGGATGATTTGCGCACCCTGGCCCTGGCGGATGCAGGCGAGCTGCACCTGGAACCGCGCGCAGTCAACGTGGGTGAATTTCTGATTGGCATGCAGGAGCGCTTCCGGCCTTCAGCCGTAGAACATCAACTGGTCCTTTCATCCAACATCAGCGAAGAATGCCCGCCCGTTTTGGCTGATCCCGACCGGCTGGCCCAGATTTTCACCAACCTGGTGGGGAATGCCATCCGCTACACCCCGGCCGGCGGAGAAATCCAAATGGCGGCTGTATGCCAGGATGACTTGATCCATTTCACGATCAGCGATAATGGTCCGGGTATTCCACCCGAGGCATTGGCCAATGTGTTTGAACGCTTTTACCGGGCGGATAAATCCCGCAGCCGGGAGGACGGCGGCAGCGGCCTGGGATTGGCGATTGCCCGCCAGTTGGCAGTTGCCCAGGGCGGAACCTTATCCGCCGAAAATCGCCCCGAAGGTGGGGCGCGCTTCACGCTCGTCCTGCCAGTTGCGGGCAAAGCATGATATAATAGAACACTTGACCTTATATTGAAAGGCAGGTGCGCATGGAATTCCGTCTGCATGCTCCCTATCAACCGACCGGCGACCAGCCGGAAGCGATTGTACAACTGGTCAGCGGTGTTCAACAGGGGTACCGGCACCAGGTGTTGCTGGGCGCCACCGGCACCGGCAAGACATTCACCATCGCCAACCTGATTCAGCAGGTGCAAAAACCAGCCCTGATCATGGCCCACAACAAGACCCTGGCAGCCCAGCTGTATGCCGAATTCAAGGAGTTCTTCCCGGAAAATGCGGTTGAGTATTTTGTATCTTATTACGATTACTATCAACCGGAAGCTTATGTTCCGCGCCAGGACTTGTACATTGAAAAAGAAACAGACATCAACGAGGAAATTGAACGCCTGCGCCTGGCAGCCACCACTGCCTTGATGTCGCGCAAGGATGTGATCATCGTCGCATCTGTCTCCTGTATATACGGTCTGGGCAACCCGGAAGAATACGGCCGGGTGGTGATCCAGCTGGAGAAGGGCGGGATTTATCGACGAAATGCCCTGCTGCGACAATTGGTGGAGAGCCAGTACCAGCGCAATGACATGGAATTGCGGGCGGGAACCTTCCGTGTGCGCGGGGATACGCTCGAAATCTTCCCCGCCTATGAAGATAAGAAATGCATCCGGGTCACCTTCTTTGGCGACGAGGTGGAACGATTGCTGGTTTATCAACCTGTTACCGGTGAAGTGATCGACACCCCGGATCAGGTTGAAATCTACCCGGCCAAACATTACATCGCAAAGGATGAGACCCTGCGCCAATCCATTGATGCGATAGAAGCCGAGTTGGAAGCCCGCCTGTCCGAATTCCAGCGCGAGGGCCGGCTGCTGGAAGCTCAACGCCTGGAGCAGCGCACCCGTTACGATCTTGAGATGCTGCGCGAGGTGGGATATTGTTCCGGCATTGAGAACTACTCCCGCCAGCTTGACCAGCGCCCGGCCGGCTCGCCGCCGTGGACGTTGGTGGATTACTTGCCCAGCGACTACCTTCTGATTCTGGATGAGTCTCACATGACCGTGCCGCAGATCCGCGGTATGTACAACGGCGACCGGTCGCGCAAACAGGTGCTGGTGGATTACGGCTTCCGCCTGCCCTCCGCCATGGATAACCGCCCGCTCAAGTTTGATGAATTTGAGCAGCATATGGGCTACACCGTCTATACCTCCGCCACCCCCGGGCCGTATGAAATGCAGCGGGCCAACCAGGTGGTGGAACAGATCATCCGGCCGACTGGCCTGCTGGATCCGCAGGTGGAAATCCGCCCGACCAAGGGGCAGGTGGACGACCTGGTGGGGGAGATCCGCAAGCGGACGGAACGCGGCGAACGCGTGCTGGTTACCACCCTTACCAAGCGCATGGCTGAGGACCTGTCGGAATACCTGATGGAATTGGGCATGAAGGTCCATTACCTGCACAGCGAAGTGGATACGCTGGAACGGATTGGCATCCTGCGCGACCTGCGCCTGGGCGTTTTCGATGTGATCGTGGGGATCAACCTGCTGCGCGAAGGATTGGACCTGCCGGAGGTTTCCCTGGTGGCCATCCTGGATGCGGACAAGGAAGGTTTCCTGCGCTCAACGACGGCCCTGATCCAGACCATCGGCCGGGCTGCCCGGCATGTCCGCGGCCAGGTGCTAATGTATGCCGACCGGATCACCGATTCGATGCGCCAGGCAATTGACGAAACCAACCGCCGGCGAGCCAAGCAGGCAGCCTACAATGAGAAACATGGAATTGAACCGGTTGGAATTATCAAGGCCATCCACGATTTGACCGAGCGGTTAACCGTACCGGCCGTGGCGGAAGCCCGCGGGGAGTACCGGGCCGGGGAAGGCGGCGCTCCGCGCATGCCCAAGGACGAGATCAAGCGCTTGATCAATGAGTTAACCAACCAGATGAAGATTGCTGCCAAGAACCTGGAGTTTGAGCGGGCGGCCTCGCTGAGGGATCAAATCTACGAGCTGAAAGAGTTGCTGGCGATTGAATCCAACCTGCCGCCCTGGCAGCGGGCCAAACTGCTTTCCGGAGAGATCGAAGAATAATAAGTGTTTGGTGAGAGTTTCACCGGGATCCACCAAGTGTGGTACACTTGGGCCTTCAGTCTGCGCGGCAGGCTGCATTGTCAAGGGATCGTTTTGATTTTTCCAAAGGATTGCCCGACAGAAAAAGTCGGGCTTTTTTTTGCCAGGGCTCTTTTTCCGCGAGGAGAACGGGCGGCAGGAAGGCAGACCGGGAGTAACTTCGGAGGAATCAAAACACCGCAACTATTTAGGAGTTTTGATGACCACCGATTTTACCCAGATGAACCTGCACCCGACGCTGGTGCAGACTGTAGCAGAGCTTGGTTTTGTTTCCCCCATGCCGATTCAATCCGAATTGATCCCTGTCATGCTGACCGGGCAGGACGTGATTGGACAAGCCCAAACCGGTACCGGGAAAACCGCTGCTTTTGCTCTCCCCTTATTGAACAATCTAGTACCAGACCAGGTCCATGTGCAGGCACTCATCCTCACCCCGACTCGCGAACTGGCCCTGCAGGTGGCTGAAGCCATCTCCAGTTTCGGTGCGCAGATGAAGGTGCGTGTGTTGACCGTCTACGGCGGTCAGGCATACGGCCCTCAAATCTACGGTCTGAGGCGCGGTGCCGATATCGTAGTGGGTACTCCCGGCCGGATTGTTGACCTGATCCAGAAAAGCATCCTGGATATTTCCCACGTTCGCAGTGTGGTGCTGGATGAGGCTGATGAAATGCTCAGCATGGGATTTATCGAAGATATCGAACTCATCCTGGCACAGACTCCATCTGATCGCCAGACTGCCCTGTTTTCAGCCACCATGCCGACAGAAATCCGCCGACTGGCTGAGAAATATATGCATTCCCCGCAGCAAATCACCATTGCCCGTAAACAAATGACAGTGGAATCCATTGAGCAGCGCTACTACCTGGTGCATGAATCCGACAAACTGGTTGCCCTGACCCGCCTTTTTGAAATGGAAGAGATTACCAGTGCGCTGATCTTTGCCCGCACCCGGGCTGGAACGGCAGACCTGGCCGTGGAATTGACCCGCCGGGGCTATCCGGCCGAGGTTCTGAATGGGGATTTGAGCCAGGACGCCCGTGAAAATACCCTGTCGCGTTTCCGCCAAAACCTGATCAAGGTGTTGGTGGCAACCGATGTGGCTGCCCGCGGGTTGGATATTGAGGGCATCTCGCATGTGTTCAATTTTGATCTCCCGGACGACCCGGAAATCTACGTCCACCGCATCGGTCGAACGGGACGCGCCGGGAAGACTGGAATTGCCATCACCCTGCTGACGCCGTACGAGCGCCGCCGGTTGGGTCACATTGAATCTTTTACCCGCTCCAAAATCAAACAGGCGACTTTGCCCTCCGAGGAGGATATCCGCCAGGGCCGCGAAGAGCGCCTGCTGACACAAATGCGAACCTGGTTGAACCGCAGCCGCTTCAAACGCGAGCGGGAATTGGTTGAGCAGATGGTAGCCGATGGATTTGATCCCCTGGATGTGGCTGCGGCAGCCTTAAAAATTGCCCGGGCGGAGGAAAAACAGCGCCCCGTTCTGTCGGTGACGCCGGTGACAGAATATCGCCCGCTGCCTGCTCCGCGCACAGAACGCCCGGCCAACCGGACAGAACGAGCCTCTGGAAGCCGGTCTGATAGTCGGGGATTTGAGTCCTCTCACGAACCCGGCATGGTCCGCATCAGCCTGAATCGAGGCAAAGCGCACGGCATCCGCCCGAATGATATCGTGGGCGCCATTGCCGCACATGCCTCCATCCCAGGACACGTGATCGGAAAAATCATCATCCACGAAAACCGTTCCCTGGTGGATGTGCCCGAACAATTCGTCACCCAGGTGCTTTCACAAAATGGAGAAATCCGTTTCCAGAAACAGCCGGTGGAATTACAACTGGCAAAAAACTAACCTGAAACCAAACAGGGCTGCCCATCCGGGCAGCCCTGTTTTTGTGTGGAAGATCAAGCGTTTATAAAGCCCAGGCCAGCATGAAACCCAGCAGGGCCACGATGAGGCCCAGATGCAGGAAAAAATTGGTCCGGGCGAGCCAGCCCGCCCCCACCAGGACAAGAATGAAATTCACCACGATCAGAAGTAGACCGATCAACGGGAGGAGACCCTTGCGGGCAGCCAGGAATTCCGAGGCGTCATCCAGGAATTTTGAAAATCCATTCATGTGTTACTCCTCCGTAGAATCGGTGGGTGGGGTGCTGGAGCAGAAAAACGGCTGGAAGGACGCCATCAACCGGCCGGGGATGAGGCCTTCTATGGTGACTCCGCCGCGTTTGTGCTCGATGCGCTGCACCTGGCCCTGCTCATGGAATAGAGAGATGAGCTGCCCCTGCTGGTAGGGCAGGCGGACGCAGACCGGCACATATTTCTCAAATAATTCGTTTTCAACTTCGCGCAGCAAATCCGGAATGCCCAAGCCGCTGAGGGCCGAAACAGCCACGGAATTGGCATACTCCCCGGCCACCTGGCGGGCAAATTGCGGGTCGGGCAGGCGGTCGATCTTGTTCAGGGCGGTGACCACCGGGATATGGCTGGCCTTGATTTCCTCCAGCGTTTGGTTGACGGCCTGCCACTGGGCCATGGCATTCGGGTGGGTGATATCCACCACATGAATCAACAGATCTGCTTCGGAGATTTCCTCCAGGGTGGCGCGGAAGGCAGCCACCAGTGTGGTGGGCAGCTTTTGAATGAAGCCGACCGTATCGGTGATCAAGGCGCCGTGGCCGCCTGGTAATTCCACCCGGCGGGTGGTTGGATCGAGAGTAGCGAAAAGCTGATCGGCGGCATATACATTGGCGCGTGCCAGGCGGTTAAGCAGGGTGGACTTGCCGGCATTCGTATAGCCAACCAAAGAGATGGTGGGAATCTGTGAACGCTTGCGTTGGGCGCGGTAGCGTTCGCGATGGGCGCGCACCTTCTCCAATTCTTCTTTAAGCTTGCTGATGCGAGTGCGCACTTCGCGGCGGTCCACTTCCAACTGGGTTTCACCCGGGCCGCGCAGACCCACCCCGCCCACACTGCCAGAGCGGCCGGCCGCACCGCCGGCCTGGCGGGCCAGGTGGGTCCAGGCGCGGGTCAGGCGGGGCAGGCGGTATTCCAACTGGGCCAGTTCCACTTGCAGGGATCCCTCGCGAGTGTTGGCATGTTGGGCAAAGATATCCAGGATCAGGGCAGTCCGGTCGATCACCCGGACATTGCTGCCCAGGCGCAGTTCCAACTCACGTTGATGGCGCGGAGAAAGCTCCGAGTCGAAGATGACCACATCGGCCAGGGTCTCCTCCACCAGGGCTTTGACCTCATCGACTTTGCCGCTGCCGATATAGGTCTCTGGATTGGGGGTATCCAGGTGTTGGGTGGTTTCACCCACCACTACCAGGCCGGCTGTATCGGAAAGTAAAGCCAGCTCAGCCATGGAATCGTCCAACGCCAGGAGTGAGGTTTGATTGCGAAAATCCACCCCGACCAGGAAAGCTCGCTCAGTCGGCGGCCGGGTGGGTTGGGTTGCTTTTGACATTAAGCCTTCACTTTCATCCAGTCCACTACCCGCTGCATGGCTTCCATGATTCGGTCCGTGGCGGTTCCTAGCGAGACGCGCAGGTAACCCTCGCCGTACTGTCCGTAGACGATGCCGGGAGTGGTGCTGACACCAATTTCTTCGAGCATGCGGTTGCAGAACTCCATGCTGTCCGTTTGTCCTTTGGGCAATTTGGCCCAGACATAAATAGCAGCCGGTGGAACTTCCACTTCGAAACCCGCCGCCCGCAGTCCTGCCACCACGATATCGCGGCGGCGTTGATAAATCCCGTTGCGCTCTTCCAGCCAACTTTGATCACCGGTCAGGGCAGTGATCCCGGCCTCCAGGATGGGGGCAAAGGTGGAAGTGTCGATCTGGCTCTTCAGAATGTGGAGATAGGAGATGATGCGGGCGTTCCCAACGGCCATGCCCAAACGCCAGCCGGCCATATTATAGGCCTTGCTGAGGGAGTTGAATTCGATGGCAACTTCCTTGGCGCCGGGCACCTGCATAATGCTGGGAGCAACGTAACCATCAAAGCAGACATCCACATACGGGGCATCGTGGGCAATGACGATGTTGTGACGCCGGCCAAATTCGACAGCCCTGGCCAGGAACTCCAGCGGTGCCACGGCCCCGGTGGGGTTATTGGGGTAATCCAGCCACATCAACTTGGCCCGGTCGGCGATTTCTGCCGGGATGGCTTCCAGGTCCGGCAAATAATGATTCTCTGCCAGCAGCGGCATGGTATAGATTTCTGCTCCTGCGATGATACCGCTGGCCGAATAAACCGGATATCCCGGATCAGGTACCAGGGCGACATCACCGGGGTTCAAGAGCACCTGGCTTAAGTTGAACAAGCCTTCCTTGGAGCCCACCAGGATCAGGGTTTCTTTCATCGGATCCAGATCCACATTAAAGCGGCGCTGGTAATAGGTTGCGACCGCCTGACGGGAGGCCGGGGTACCGCCGTTGGGTGTATAAGCGTGGGTATCAGAGCGCCGGGCGGATTTTACCAGGGCATCCACGATGAAATCGGCCGGGGGTAAATCGGGGGATCCCATGTCAATCCGGATGACATCCATGTTCCTGGCTTTGAGAGCGGCAATCTTCTGGTTGAGTTGGGCGAAGAAATACGGCTTGAAGGAGGCAATCCGGTCAGCCGGGCGAAGAAAATTATCAGGGGTGGTCATGATAGGCAGGTTTCTTTCTATGGTGGTTTAAGGTCGATTGAAAATGTGAATGGATCTACCGTCCGGTGGTTCCAGTCGGTAGGGTAGCAATATGTGGAAAGTGGAGCCGGGGCAAGTGTTTTCGTCCCGGCCCGGGGATTCGGCCCAGATGGCGCCTTCATGGGCATCGATGATCCCGCGGGCAATGTGCAAACCCAGGCCGGGTCCGCCACCTTTGAACTTGGTTCGGCCGCTGGAATGCAGCAGGGAATTATCCAGGCGGGAGAATTTTTCAAATAGCAAGCCCTGGTCTTCGAGGGCGATGCCGATGCCGGTATCCGTGATAATCACCTCGATGAAACCGGGAAGTTTGCGACCGTCAACGTTGATTTTGCCCCCATCGGGAGTGAATTTGATTGCGTTCTGGAGGATGTTGCGGAAAAGCTGGTAGATTCTTTCGGGGTCGGCGTAGATCATTTCTGTGCTGCCGTCGAAGGGTTGGATGCTCAAGTCCTGGTGACGTTGCTGCAGTGAACTGCCCAGCTCCAGGGAAAGACTGGTCAACACTTTGTTTAACCAGACCGGTTGGAAATTCAGATTAAGCAAGTCATTATCAATCAGGGAAACATCGATTAAATCATCCACGATCACTCTCAGACGGCTGGAGCCGTTCTGGATTCCAGTGATCAAAGTTTGCTTGTCGGCATCCAGGCTGCTGAAGGAATCTTGCAGCATGGCTGCATAACCTTCGACCAGCGTCAACGGTGTGCGCAATTCATGGGCAGCTACGGCGATAAAGTCAGACTTTGTCCGGTCCAGGCGTTGCAAGTTGGCCTGGACATCGGCGAGGCGGTGGGTGAGATACAGAACCCGGGCTTCGATTTCAAACCGGGCGGAGGTTTCGAAAGCATATGCAAAGGCTGGTGCCAGTGCGGAAAGTAATTCCGTTGCATCCTCCGGCGGGAGGGATTCCTGGCACAGGCGGGTGGTTAGAAGGAAAATCTCTTTAATAAAGCCGGTCAGACTGGCGCCCTGGTCTTCCAGGTCCGTCTGAGTCAGGGAAGTTGACCAGATTTTAAGAATGGATTCCAGCCAGGAAGTTTCTCCCGTGATGAGCACCTGCTCCAACAGGTCGAAAAATTGCTCCATCTGGCTGCGTAGATCCTGACGCAAATTAGCGCCTTTCGCCAATTGAGCGACGGCGCGGTTAAGCCAGAGCGAACGCAGGCTGTGGAATGTCTCATGCGCGTTCATCTGATTAAGTTTAAGCCCAGATGACTGATTTGCCAAGTTACGGATTTATTAACCACAGGCGCAGAGTTTCACCCACGGCATACAAGCTTTCAGCGGAAATTTTATCCAGCGTATCCTGGGTGGTGTGCCAGTAGGGGTAGTCAAAATCTATCAGGTCGATTGCGGGGATATGGTTTTGCAGGAAGGGGGTATGGTCATCCAGCATGGAGTACTTTCCCTGGGGGATAAACTGTGAAAAGCCTGCAACGGCTGCCACTTCCCAAATTTCCTGGTTGAGGGAAGGATCCGAGTTGCGCTCCTTGTAGATCTGCAAGTCGGCATCCCCGACCATATCCACAATCACTGCACCGTCCGGCCTGGCCTGCAATCCGTTGACAAATGCGCGTGAGCCAAGGATCCAATCCCAGCCTGGCAGGTCGCCCTGGTCTTCCGCATCGAAGAAAACCAGCCAGACCTGTTTATCCAGGTTGGTGGGTAGAACGCGGGCCAGCTCCAGCAGAATGGCGGTGGTGGCTGCGCCGTCATTGGCTCCGGGAACCGGCTGAGTCCGCATGGCGGGATCCGGGTCGTGATCAGCCACCATTCGGGAGTCATAATGAGAGCCCAGGATGTACCAGGGGGATCCACTGCCGCGGCGGGCGACGATGTTTTTGATTGGGTGGCCTTCCAGTTCGGTGGCCTGGATTTCAACGCTCCAACCGGCCTTCTCCAACTCGGTTTGAATGTAGTCCACTGTTTTCACGTGGGCATCCGAACCGGGGATGCGCGGACCAAAAGCCAGTTGAGCGGCTGCATCTTTCAAGGCGCGTTCGGCATTGAATTCAGTTGGAACCGGATTCTTCAGTCGCCGGGCCACGAAAAATCCTCCTGCGGCCAGGAGAAAGATAACCACCAGCGCAATCAGGATCCATTTGCGGGAGGGAGAGTTTTTCATTCGGGGAACTCCAAAGAAGGGGATGTAAATGGATGCGGCAGCCAATCCGGGTGTTGGAGGAGGAACTCGCGGGCTGCCTGCATGGACCGCTCGGCATATTTGCGATAACGCTCCCGGCGGGAAACAGGCGGAGAGGGGAAAACAGTGACCAGCCCAAAATTCGCCTTAATCGGCTGAAAATCCTGCAGGCTGGAGTGGGTGATGGTGTGGCAAAGTGCCCCCAGCAGGGTGTCTGTGGGCAGAGCCAGCGGGTCTTTACCGTGCAGCCAGCGGGCTGCGTTCAAACCAGCCAGAAGGCCGGTGGCGATATTACCCAGGTATCCCTCTACACCGGTGATTTGCCCCGCAAAAAACAAATCCGGGCGGGACCTGGATTGCAGGCTGGGTTGTAGCAGCACAGGGGAGGCAATGAACGTATTGCGGTGCATCTGGCCGTAACGGGCAAACTCTGCCCTCTCAAGGCCGGGAATCAGGCGAAAAACCCGGCGTTGTTCAGGGTAGGTCAGGTTGGTTTGAAAGCCGACCATGTTATACAGACTGCCGGCCAGGTTGTCCTGGCGAAGCTGCAACACGGCGTGGCAGCGAATGTTGGTACGCGGATCGCGCAGGCCAACCGGGCGCATGGGACCGAAAGCCAGGGTTCCCGGTCCGCGGCGCGCCAGCACTTCCACGGGCAGACAGGCCTCGAAGAATTGCCCAAAGCCAGCCTTGACGCCCACCTGGAGGGGCTGTTCAAAATCACGCAAGGGAATGGTTTCGGCGCTGATCAGGGCGGCATAAAACGCCTGATATTCTGCCGTTGTCAAAGGGCAGTTGATGTAATCCCCCGGTTCCTGTTCGTCAATCCGGTAACGGTTGGCGCGGTAGGCAATGTCCATATTGATACTTTCGGCATGGATCACCGGGGCTATGGCATCAAAGAAAAACAGGTGCTCCAAGCCGGTAAATTCCTGGATGGCGGCGGAAAGGGTGGGTGAAGTCAGCGGCCCGCTGGCTATTACGGTGGGGGAGTCTGGAATTTGTTTCACTTCCTCGCGAATCACCCGGATATGCGGGTGAGAGAGGATGGCTTCGGTCACCCTCCGCGAAAAAAGCTCGCGGTCAACTGCCAGGGATTGTCCGGCCGGGAGGGCGGTTTCTTCAGCGATCCGAACCAACAGGGAGTTGTACCAGTGCATTTCCTGCTTGAGCAAACCACTTGCCCGATCCGGGGAGTGGGAGCCGAGCGAATTGGAACAGACCAATTCTGCCAGGCCGCCGCCGGTGTGGGCGCCTGTGGTGAAGAGCGGACGCATTTCATAGAGGTCCACCTGCAGGCCGGATTCGGCTGCCTGCCAGGCGGCCTCGCAACCGGCCAATCCTCCGCCGATGACGTTCAACTTCTTTTCAATATTTATATTCATCGGGATGATTTTACCAAATTCAGCTCAAAATTGGCTGGCATAAAACTTGCACCATACGCGGTTAGCAGATATACTATTTCACAGGCAGGTGAGTCATGTTTAAAACGATTGCTCCCAGGACAGCCCAACGCCAGACGACCACTGCGCACCTTGCACAGACGATGCGCCTGCTTTTCCAGCCGGTGGACGATCTACAAAAAGAAATTGATGAGATGGTCAACAGCAATCCGGCCATTGAACTGGTTGAGAAGAGAACCTGCCCCACTTGCCACAGGCCCTTGGGGGATCGCGGCGTCTGCCCAATTTGCAGCAGGCCAAAAGTTGAAGCCCCGGAAGAGCCGGTGGTTTATGTCTCACCGCGCGAAGATTTTTATTCCCACAGCGACCGCACCGGGGAGGATATGCCGGATGAACCCCTGGCTTCAGTGACCGAGGAATTGCCGGAATTCGTCCTGCGCCAGATTTCACCTGAACTGCGCCCGGAAGACCGACGCATTGCTGCATATCTGCTTTCCAACCTCGATGAAGACGGCCTGCTGGAAATTGATTTATTCGAAGTTGTGCGTTATTTCCGAGTTCCCATGGCGCGGGTGAAGGAAGTGCAGCATATCATTCAACGGGCGGAGCCGGTGGGGGTAGGCTCATGTTCGACGCAGGAAGCCATGCTCATCCAGTTGGAAGTACTGCGGGAAAATGGGCTGGTCCCAGCCCTGGCTGAACCGATGATCCGCGACGGAATGGACTTGATGATGCACCGCCAGTTTAAGGAATTGGCACACCTGCTCAAAGCATCGGTGAAGGAAGTCCAGCGAACTTTGAAATTCATCTCTGAAAACCTGGCGCCATTTCCAGCCCGTACCCATTTCGGTGATGAACGGGATCCTTCGCGCAAGGTTGGAGATGTCTATCACCGCCCGGATATCATCATCAGTTTTCTGAATGACAATCCTGAAAATCCCCTGGTGGTGGAAATTGTCATGCCCATCAGCGGGACATTGCGGATCAACCCGATGTTTCGTACGGCGATCCATGAGGCGGCAACGGATGAACAGCGCGACAACTGGCGTGCCTACCTGGAGCGGGCTGAATTATTCATCAAGTGCCTGCAGCAGCGCAACCACACCATGGAGCGCCTGATGCGCCGCCTGGTCGGTTTACAGCGTGATTTCATCCTCTACGGCGAGAAGTATTTACGCCCCGTTACACGTTTCCAGATCTCATGCGAGCTGGAAGTACACGAATCGACCATCTCGCGGGCGGTGGCTGGCAAGGCAGTTCAACTGCCCAGCCGAAAGATCATCCCCCTGTCGGAATTTTTTGACCGCAGTCTACCGGCCCGGATGGTTTTGAAAGAGATCATCGAGACTGAAGTCCGGCCGTTGAGTGATGCCGAATTGATGTCCATGCTGGCCGAACGAGGATACCCCGTTGCCCGCCGGACGGTTGCCAAATACAGGGCATTGGAGGGCATTCTGCCAGCCCAGATGCGCAAGCCCATCCTACGAGAAATATGAATCGATCCGGACCTATTAGTAGCCGCTCTGCAACTCCTGTAAAATTCCCGGCCTGGGAAATGTTGACTGTCATGATCAACCAGCTTCCGCAGGAAGCCCTGGTCCTGGATGCGCAACGCAACCGGGCATTGTTGGCCAATCAGTCGTTTTTAGACCTGGCTGGGGTTAAAAATTCGGATCTGACTGGCAAAGCCCTGGTGGATATTCTACCTGGACTGGAATGGACGGTTACCGCGTCGGTCGGGCAGGTCATTGAGCTTCTGCAAGGGCAGAAAAAGATCCTGCGCAGGGTGCGCAGCGTTGCCGTGGATGATGAAAAAAATTTTCTACTGATCTTGCTGGAACCGGTACCTGAGAAAGGTGCCCTGGATTGCCTGGAAGAACAACTGGGGTATTTTGCTGAAATCACCCATCTTTCAGATGCAGGCTCTATAGATGAATGTTATCACCGGTCCTTACATGCACTAAAAGGATTAACGGGGACTTCCATGCTGGCCATTTACCGGGCGGAGGGCGATTTTCCACGCTTTACGCGGGTGGCAGAAATGGAAGCGGGATCTGAATTTCCACAAAATATATCTGCCGTTCAGAGCCTGCTATTGGAACAGACATCTCTCTGGCAGGCTGGCAACCGAACAACGAATGAATTACAGCGCTTTGGACTGCGCAATAACCTGAAATACATCGCCGTCAAGTTGATCGGCCAACCAGGCGCCGGCCTGGGATTGTTGGTCATAGGTGATACCGAACTGGACCCGCCTGCGTCCCTGGTGGACTTGATGGACCTCGCTGCATCCGCCCTGGGACAGGCACTGCAACATTTCATCCTGATCAACCGCCTGCGCCAGCAGGCTGAGGAAAATGCACACACCTTACTCTTTCGCCAATCGGTGTACGAAAATTCACCCGAAGGGGTTTTCCTGCTTGACCCGGATTTGAATATCCTGGAATGTAATCCGGCCAGTGAATGGATGCTGGGTTACTCCTCCCAGGAGGTGGCAGGTAAACCGGTTGAGAGCGTGTTGATAGGATCCGATTTGCTATTGGCTGCCCTGGATGAAGCCCGGAAAGGCACACCCACTCACAATACCGGCGTGCTGCATCTAAACCGGCGGGATGGTGAAACCCTGATCGCCAGGTTGGAATTGCTGCCCGTTCAACATGAGGATAATCTCGAGGGCATCCTGGTGTTCATCCAGGATGTGAGTGAGAATGAACAAATCCGCGCCCGCACGCAACAACTCGAAAACCGGGCGCTTATGGGTGAATTTACGGCCATTTTTGCACATGAAGTTGGCAACCCGCTGAATAATATTTTTGCCGCCCTGCAAAATATGGCCGAATTAATGCCGGAGGATGATATCAATGCCCAGCGGGTACAAACCTGCCTGGGTGAATGCAATCGTCTGAAAGCTTTAATGTCATCGGTGCTCGATTTTTCCCGCCCGCTGGAGCCGCATTTTGAAATGGTGGATGTACGCATCCTGGTTCGCCGGATGGTGGAACGCTGGCGGCCCAAGCTGGCCAACGCGAATATCGAACCTGTTTTGAAGATGGCGGAGGATGTGCCCCTCATCAAGGCGGACCCGCGCCTGTTGGACCAGGTTTTGACCAACCTGATCAGTAACGCCGTCAGCATTATGGCTGAAAATGGGCAAGGAGTTTTGGCACTGCGGGTCCGGTTGGATGACGAAGTGCCGAACTTAAGCCAGGTGGAGATTACCATCACCGATAACGGTCCGGGCATCCCGGAGGAATTGCTGGCCCATATATTTGAGCCCTTTGTATCCAAGCGCAAAGGCGGCACGGGCCTTGGGTTGGCCATTGTCAAGCGGATTATCACCTCCCATCATGGGTCGATCACCGCCCAGTCCTTCACGCCGGGAACCATTTTTACAATTAAAATACCCATCTCAGCGAACGGAGCGTAAGGTATGGCAATTACAGTCCTGGTAGTAGATGACGAGGCAGGTTTCCGAGACGAAGCTGTAGTGTTTTTAGCCCACCGCGGTTTTGAGGTCATCGGTGTTCCCACGATGACTGAATTACGCAAGCTGGTGGAGCAGGGGATTGGTGATGTGATCCTGCTGGACGTCATGCTGCCGGATGGTTACGGGCCCAACCTGCTGCTGGAAATGCAGGAAAATGTGTTTCGGCCGCCAGTCATCCTGATCACAGCCTATCCAAACCTGGAGATGGCCGTGGAGGCCATGAAAAACGGCGCCATGGATTTTCTCTCCAAGCCGATCGATTTCACACGCATGGTGGCTGCCGTTCAGCGGGCCGGGGAGCTGGTCGAAATGCGCCGGGAATTGCTTTTCGCGCGCCAAAACCGCCAGGTGCAGATGGACTACGTTCAGGGGAAGAGCCCGGTCATGCAACAACTGTTCAAGGATGCCCGGCGCGTGGCAGAGATGTCTGCTTCTGTTATCATCACTGGCGAGACGGGAACCGGAAAAGAGGTGCTGGCCAACTACATTCACCAGGTAGGGCCGCGGGCTAAAAAGCAATTTGTAGATGTGAGCAGCCCAGGCATTCAACCCACCATGATCGAGGCGGAATTATTTGGCGCTGAACCGCATTCCTACACAGATGCCTCCGCCAAGCGCAAAATTGGGCTGATGGAATATGCTGATGGAGGGGTTCTCTTCTTTGATGAAGTGGCCGTTATGCCGATGGAAATGCAGGTCAAGCTGCTGCGGGCCCTGGAGGAACGATCCTTCCGCCGCCTGGGCGGCTTAACCCCGGTGAAAGTGGACGTTCAGTTGGTGGCTGCCACGAACCGCGATCTGCCAAAATTGATTGAGGCCGGGCAATTCCGTTCTGATTTGTATTACCGGCTGCATGTGGTGGATTTACATATCCCGCCTCTGCGCGAGCGCAAAGAGGATATCCCGGAACTGGTGGGATTCTTCCTGCGCAAGCTGAATCAGAACAAGGGCTTGATGGTGATGGATGTCAACCCGCGGGCCATGGAGGCCTTGATCGATTATCGCTGGCCAGGCAATGTTCGCGAACTACGGAATGTGATGGAAAGAGCGCTCATCTTCTGTGACGAAGAAGTCATCGATATCGGCCACTTGCCGCACGACGTGGTTCATCCCAGTCTCTAAACTCTCTGGCATACATCTTGCATCGTAGCCTCTTGAGAAACCATGCTCAGGAGGCTACGATGTTTTTTGACCATCTTCTTTCCAATGTAAATGACTTCTTGATGATGATGTCGCTGGCACTGTTTGTCATCGGGGTTTTGATGATGGCGACCGGCATCTGGATGCTGTTGAAACGGGTGATGGGTGGAGAACTGAAGCAAATTACCCAGCAGACCACCCGCCTGGCCCAGAAAGGCATCACCGAGGATGTGGCCGGATTGGTTGGTAATGCCGGCCAACTGGTGGATGCCCTGAACCAACTGGCTAAGACAGCTTCCGGAATCGGGGTTTTTCTCAACCTGGCTGGATTCCTGATGATCCTGGCTTCTTATTACATTGCCATGCAGATACGGTAGTTTTCAGAAAGGCGCATTTATCCAGATTGAGGAGGCGCTATGCAGCCAGTTGATTGGATGTTACGTCTACAGGAAAAATTTTCAGCAGAGAATGCCCGGGGGCTGTTCGCATCTGTTACGCATGAACCGCTGGCCGCCAGGGCTCTATTGCAGGAAAATATCCTTGAACGATGCCTGACTCGGGGTGGGAGCGATCTCCAGGGCTGGTCTTTGGCGAATTTGGCCCTGGCTGCAATGGGAAGTTCCTATGCTGCTACTGATCTTTCCAGCACGGAGATGATCGCAATTGACAACGGTTTGCGTTCCAGCGCCTTACAGGCTTACGAACACAGCCACAAGACCCAGCAGCCGCCAGAAAGCCTGGCTGAGGCTGGTTTGCTGGCCCTGGCTTTGCGGGAACGGCGCCGGTTGACACGAGGCTGGCACGGCCTGGCCTCTGAATTATCCCAGGGCAGCCTGGCAGCCCAACCCGGGACGGCGTTCTCCATCTGGAAATCTGCATTAGCCTGCCTGTTCGGCATGGTCCCCGATGGTTTGGAACTCTGCGCGTCTCTTCTACCTCGCCAAAACTTATTTCCTGGCGCCCGGTGGATTTCTCATATCCTGCTGGCCAATCCTATCAGTGATGAGGAGCGCGTTCACTTCCTGGTGAGCCTGATGCGCAAGATCAGCCCGGAGATGCAAACCGCATGGTTGCGGGATATGCGCCTTTCAGGCCAGGTGGATCTGACCACCCGGATCAGCCAGGAATTGGTTTCCAGCACAACCCCGCTGATGGAGGATACCCTGAGAAAATCCATCAACGTTGCAGATCAGCCAGACATTGCCCTGCAACAATCTGTTGAAATCCAACACCTGGCTGAGCTCCTCCGGCTATCTGGCGAACCAGACGAGGCTATCGCCCTGCTGAAAAAAGCGCAGGCTGTTTCGCGAGCCTGGCTGGCAGGCTTGAACCTCCAACTGGCGGACTTGACGAGTCAGGCCGGTCAGGATGAGCAAGTCCAGGCAGCCATAGAGCAAGTACTGAGCCTGAAAACGGAACAGGTGGATTTTCCGGCTGAATTAATCATGACCATGGGACAGGGCTGGCAAGCCCGCCTGGCTGTGGAGAATCCCCTGGATGCCTCCACTAATCCGTTGGTAGTCATTTTGAAGGCTGAACAGATGGGTGTGGCAGGTGAACTGCAAGCCGGTCAAGAGATGGCACGGGCAGCGGTTTCGACCTGGTTGGAAGAATTTCAGCAAAATCCAACCACCCAACCAACCCGATACGCATTTGACTGGCAGCCAGAAGTCTTTGTCAATGCCTTGATCAACCTGGGCCTGGATGATGAGGCGATTGCATTTCTACGGGCAACCTTAACCATCAAGCCAGCGGATGAAACGCTGATTGATTTATTGACCGAGTTGTTGATCAAACAGCAGCAGGTGGAAGCTGCCCTCGAAGCGTTGAACCTGGCGGTGGTGCTGCATCCAGGATCATCTGGACGCCAGCGCAACCTGGCCCGCCTGCTAGCCCAGACCGGGCGGTGGCCAGCCGCATACACAGCCTGGAAGAAAACCATGGAATTGGCACCTCAACCGCAATTGGATGACCGCCTCGGATTGGCGGAAGCAGCCCTTGAAATCGGGCAAATCCAGGAAGCGGTTGAGATAAGCAAGTCAATCCTCGTTGATGATGAAAATCAACCCAGTGCTGGAAGCATCCTGGGAAAGGCCCTGGTTCTTTCAGGGCAATTTGAGCAAGCCATCCCGGCCCTGGTGCGGGTGACAGCTATTCTCCCGGAACAGGAAAGCAACTGGCTTCTCCTGGCAGAAGCACAACGAAATATTGGCGAAAATCAAAAGGCGCTGGAAACATTGCGGGCGGCTTCATTGGCGGTAACTGATTCAGCCGAAATCCACCTCCGCCTCGGTAGTATCTGCTTACAAACTGGCTCTCCTGCGGAGGCTTTGCCTTCACTGAGAAAAGCGGTTCAATTATGCCCATCCTCCAGCCAGGCAGCCATTCTACTTGGGGATACCCTCCTTTCCCTGGGGCATTACTCCGAGGCGCAAATGGTGCTAGGTGAAGCTTTTGCTTCCTGGCCGAAGGATTACGACCTGGCTTATGTCTACGGACGGTCCCTGCTGGGGATTGGCGATCAATCAGCTGCCATTCAGGCGCTGGAAATTGCGATTCAAACTCCTACACCGGATATGGATCGCTACATCCTGCTGCTGGAAACTTTGCTGGACGGATTTGCTCCCGGTTCAGCTGTCTTGCCAGATAATGCAGCTGTAAGGTTGGAAAGGGCAGAACAAGTTTTGCAGGCTGCCCTGACTTGGATGCCTGATCATTGGACGGCCCAGGTGCTGCAAGCCGAGTTGTTGCTGGCCAAGCAGGAAAACCAGGCTGCCATGGATCTATACCAACGGCTGACAGAAGATGATCGGGCCCAGGATCCTGCCATTCATTGGCGGATTCAGGCCGGCCTCGGATTAGCGGCCATGCGCCTGGGTCAGCCGGATACAGCAGTGAGTGCTTTGCAGGATGCCCTGCTGGCCCAACCGCAAAACCTGGGTCTGCATCGCCTGCTGGCTGAGGCCTGTCTGAAAGCCGGCCAGCGCCAGGAAGCCCTGCAGCGAGCTCATTATGCCTTGAAAATGGCTGCCAATGATCTCGAAAATTTACTCTGGTTCGCTGGTTTGATGTCGGAAATGGAAGAAACCGGAGAAGCTGTGAATGCCATGAAGGTAATCACCCAAATGGCTCCGGAACGACCGGAATTCTGGTTGAAGCGGGCAAGCCTGGAGGTTGAAAATGGTGACCTCGAAGGCGCCCAGGGGTCCCTGCGCAGCATGCTGGAGTTACCTGAACTTACCCATGACCACCTTCGGATGGCTGCCCTGACCTACCTGCGGATGCAGGATCAGACGGCAGCTCTCAACTGCCTTGATCTGGCGGCCAATCTGGCCAGCCCGAATTCAACCCAGTTGTTGTTGGAAATGACCTGCCTGAATTTCCGTCTGGGCCGTCATGAAATGGCCCTGGAAAGCTGCCAGCGTGTGGCAGCCGCCCTGCCTAACGACGGGATCCTCCAGGTATTGGCTGCTGATCTGCAGTGCAACCTGGATCACTGGACGGCTGCCCTGGCGCACCTGGATCGAGCCCTTGCCATCTGGGAGCAGGGTCACCGCACCGGTGAAATTGGCCGCTGGCAGCGGCTGGCTCAAGCCGGATGGATTGAACCAGAATGGTTGTCCGGTGCCAACCGTTTGGGCATGATCAGCCTGCGTCGGGCGATGATTTATTACCGTCTGAATGAACGTGACCTTGCCTGGCAGCATATCGAACTTACACTACAACAATTGGATAATTACACACCTGTGCTTCACCTGGCGGTTGAGATGGCTATTGAAAGCGGTGACCTGGCTGGTGCTCAAGAGCTGCTGGATTCCCGTGAAAAATTGCCGGTTGAATTGGAGAGCACAAGACTGGAGATCGGTCTTTCCAGGGACGAAGATGGAACCGTAGCCGAGTTGGTCCGCCAGGCCATGATTGAACGGCCGCGTGATTTCCGCCTGCGCTTACTGCAAATCAGACTTCTCTCGCGTTCTTACGACTGGACGGCCGCTCACAGCTTATTTGAACGGGCTGTGCTGGAACTCAAGGATCGTAAAAGTTCTCCCTGCCGTTGGTCATTGGCTCAGCCTGAATTCACGAACCGGATGATCCAACGCGGAGATTTGCTTCGCCTGGTGGATGTTGCGCTTGAGTTGCGCCGCTGGAAGGATGCGATTGAACTGGCTGCAGAATGCATCCGCATTTACGGAGATCCAACCGCGTTCCTGTATCAGGCTCGGGTTTTAGTGATCTGTGCTGAGCAACAACGCCGGTATGCTTTGCTCCAGGTGAGCACACACACACCCGGTGTCGAGATGATTTCGGAGGAACGCAGTCTCCAGTTCGAAACGGCCATGGAAAAAGCTGGAGCAAAGGATCCGATGCCGGAGATCAAACGTTGGTTGGGGCGGGGGCGGGCAGCTTTTGGCAGCGGTGAGCAATCCATGCACGAAGTGATCGGGGTTGCTAGCGCGCCGGAAGATATTGCTGCCCTGATGGCTGTGCTCAGGTTGGAGAAAGATTATCCGGCTGCAATCAGACTGGCCGCGGAGTACCCACAGCAGCCGGCCGTGTTGGCAGAATTGGCCCTGGCGCAGATTGAAGTAGATCCTCAGGAAGCACTGTTGACTGCACGGCACCTGGCTGAAATCAGCCCGGCTGACCCAATCAACCTGATCATTTTGGCGACCATTGCTGATCGACTGGGTGAAGAAACAGAAGCCCTATCCGCCCTGGAAAACAGCCTGCAAATCTGGCCGGATGAACCCGCCTGGCATGCCTGGGCTGCCAGATTGGCGGAAAAAGTTCATGCTGCGAGGGTTTGTCAATCCCACTGGGAGCAAGCGCTAACCCTCAATCCAAACCGGATTGATTATGCATTGGCCCTGGGAAAAACTTACAACACGAACCAGTTGTGGAACAAAGCGGTAGCCGTCCTGAAACGGGCAGCGGATGTTGAATCTGAAAACCCCCAGATTTGGATGGAGCTTGCTGAAGCTCAACTGGGAACCGGAGAACTGGACGGTGCACTGGAAAGTGCCGAGAAATCAGCCGGTTTGCTGCCTGAGGATGTCAAACCGCTGCTGTTGTGTGGAAAGATCGCCCTGGCCATGGGTAAGCTGGATTGGGCTCTGGCCTATGCCCAGGAAGCTTACAAAACCAATGTCCGGGATGAATCCACGGTGCTATTCCTGGCCCGGGTGATGGAAAAGCGCGGCAAGCCTGCCGACGGCCTGGCCCTGATCGAGAAGGCTCTCATCTCAATGGATCATTCACAAGATTTGATCTTTGAACAAGCCCGCCTGATCCGCCGCCTGAACGGTCCGAAGGCTGCCCTGCCCGTGCTTGCACGCCTCTCCACAGAGCAGCCCACATCTGTGGAAGCGCTACGCCTGATGGCCCAGGTGCAGGTGGAATGTGGTGACCTGTCTGCAGCAGAAAATTCCGCCCGAAAAGCATTGGACCTGCAGCCCGATGATGTCCAGACCTGCCTGCTGCTAGGAAAGTTACTCCACAAAGCAGGACAACTGGATCAGGCCGTCCAATACCTGAACCAGGCTGTCAGTGGTGAAAACCCTGACCTGGAAGCCTTCCTTGAACTCGGCCGGGTTTACCAATCCCGCCGGGAATTCCAGCAGGCGATGCGGATTTACCAACAAGCCATCCTGGTCAATCCTCATGACCACCGCATGTACCTGGCTGCTGGGACAGTCCTGCGCGAGGCCAAAGACTACCGGGCGTCCGAAGCCATGTTCCGTCGGGCGGCTGAATTGGCACCTGATGATATCAATATCCAACGCCAGTTGGGGGCTGTTGTTGCCCTAAACCTGGTGTATGAATCCAAGGAGGTCAAGTTCTCCTATGAACCGCACTAATCCGTTTGAACCTGGCCAGAACAGCGGTTTTGACCGCACATCCTTCCTCACCCTGCTGGATACAGCCTTGCAGGTCAAATCATGGCGGTTTGCCCGCCAGGCAGCTTTGCTGTGGTTAGCCGTCTACCCCGGCGATCTCGAAGTGCGCCTGCGCCTGGCCCTTGCCCAATCCGGGGAAGGCCGAACGGCCGCCGCCATCAGCCTGATGGAAGAATTGGTTGGATTGGACCCTGAATTTGGTGAAGCCCAAAAATGCCTGGGTGAAGAATATTTCCGCAGCGGCCAGCCTGAAAAAGCCGGTCTTGCCTGGGCGCTGGCTGCCATCCTCGGCAATGCAAAAGCAGATACCCAACTACCGGGGTGGGCTCAACAATTACTCGGCGCTTACAACTCCTTCAAGGCAGGTGATTTTGCAACCGCAGAGAACCAGGTCCACGGAGTGCTGGGTGAGCAGCCGGATCTAATGCTGGCAGCTGTTCTGCACATGCGCCTGACCCGTGCCAGCGGAGATGCCCGGACGGTGAACCGCCTGGCATCCATTTACCATGAACGCTGGCCGGAACCATTGATCTTTTCACTGGCGTTGGCGGAAGCCCAGATGGAATTGGGGGATGAGACAAGGGCTGTGGCCATGCTGCATCAATGCGTAGCCCGTGATTCCAGCGGGCAAATTGCCAGGCGCTTGTGGGGTGCGAAACACCGCTACCAGCCACTCTGGCCGGAGAGGATGACGGCTCATTTCGAATTGGTCATCCCGGCTGAAGTGGCTGCTCCCCTGGGATTAAACCAACTCCCCAAGGGCATGCCGGCGGACGAGGTTTCACCGGCAGCTTCTCCAGCCGATCAAACAAATCCATCTGCGGAGCCGATCGCTGCTGAAACGGTTGATTATTCGGCCTTGAATGAAGCTGAAGCAACCCAGGTGATGGAGAGCAAAGCCGCCCGAATTCGCCGCGGTATGCAGGCAGATGAAGTTGCCCGCGATGCAGAAGAATCGTTTGATCGAATTGCCAAGAAAATTAAAAGGCCAGGCCTCAGTAAGGTGGATGGGCGGTTTCCGTTGTATGTCATTTTCTCCACCCGCAAGGGGATGGAGAAACAATACGGGCCGCAAACGGCTGCAGCGCTGGAGAATGAAATGCGCAAACTGGCGGCTGCCGTGGCCAAACGCCCGGGTTGGGGCAGTCTGGTTTATTTTCCAGATGACGCCGTGATGACAGGCAAGCTTGGATTGAAACCAACCGACGCCATTGATCCATGGAAACTGAAGTTGGCGTTGGTGGATCTGGACCAGGCTCTGGCCAAGAAAGGCCAGCGTATTGGGACCGTATTGATTGTTGGTGGCCCCGATGTGGTTCCATTCCATAAATTGCCCAACCCGACAGATGATACCGATCCGGAAGTAATTTCAGATAACCCTTACACCACCCTGGATTCCAATTATTTCATTCCCGAGTGGCCGGTCGGCCGCCTGCCGGGAGAAATTGGACCGGATGCCGGCTTGTTGATGGATCAGCTGCGCAAAGCAATCGCCTATCATGCCAGCCAGGCTTATCAACCATTACGCTGGTGGATGCAAACCTGGATGTTCCTGCGCCGACTGCAGCCGAAATCAAAGAAAGCTGCGCCGCGCCCACCCTTTGGCATGACGGCAGCTGCCTGGCAGCGCTCCTCGAGTGAAGTGTGGAAGCTCAATGGAGATAAACGCACCCTGGTGGTCTGCCCACCCGAAGGCACTGAAACAGTCGACCCGGTGGAGGTCAGCGCCGCCAGTCTGGGATATTTCAATTTGCACGGGGTGGAAGACGGCGCGGAATGGTACGGCCAGCGCGACCCGGCCGATCAAACCCCTGGTGCGGATTACCCGGTGGCTTTGAGTCCGCACAATCTGATCAAGAACGGCACCGCTCCAAAGGTGGTCTTCAGTGAAGCCTGTTACGGCGGCCTGGTGGCTGGTAAACGCGAAGCAGAAGCCATTTCACTGCGTTTCCTGGCCATCGGCACCCATGCCGTGGTGGGTTCCACCTGCGTGTCGTACGGCTCTGTGGCCGCTCCGCTCATCGGTGCCGACCTGCTGGGCAGCCTGTTCTGGAAACACCTGCAGGCTGGAATGACGGCCGGAGAAGCCCTGATGCAGGCTAAAATTGATACAGTTCGGGAGATGAACCGCCGCCAGGGTTTCCTGGATGGCGAAGACCAGAAGACTTTGCTCTCATTTGTCCTGTATGGGGATCCGCTGGTGAGCCTGGCAGGATTTCAGAAGGGCATTAAAAGCCTGCCTCGTTTCCGCAGCCATCCCAAGGTGCCGATCATCAGCGACAAGCCGCAAGGCGACCTGGTGGAAAACGACCTGACAGATGAGACCATGCAAGTAGTCAAGCGGGTGCTGGAACCTTTCCTGCCCGGTTTTTCTGCCGAAGATATCAGCGTCACTCACCAGCAAGTGAACCTGGCTGCCCATGGAAGGCGTCACCCGGCAGCTTCCGCCAGTGGGAAGGAAGGAAATCCCCAGGGGAGTGAACGAATGGTGGTATCCGTTTCCAAGCAAGTCCAGATTGGATCAAGGCGGCATCAGCGGTTCGCCCGGCTAACCTTTAATGCTCGCGGAAAAGTTGTCAAAATGGCAATCAGCCGGTAGAATTCGGATGTGCTCAATATCCATCAACTATTCTTTCTGGTCGGCGGCTGCGCATCCATTGGGTTGTGTGTACTGATTGCAGCCCTGATCATTCTCAAAAGACCCAAAGATAAAGATAAAAAGTAACCGGGTGGTTTTCCACCCGGTTACTTTTTTCTAAAGGGCTTGATTAATCGGCCTGGAGAATATGAGCGATAATATTGGAACCGGAACCGCCAATATTCTGAGCCATACCGATCCGGGCATCCGGTACCTGGGAACCGCCGGCTTCGCCGCGGAGCTGGCGCACGACCTCGACAATCTGATACATGCCGGTTGCGCCGACCGGGTGACCGCGTGCTTTCAGGCCGCCCAGTGTGCAGACCGGGATTTTACCGGTGGGGCGGATTTCACCGTCCAACGCCAAACGGGGTGCCTGGCCCTGGGGAGCGAAACCGGCTGCTTCCAGGGAAAGAGCGGCCATGATCGAAAAGGCGTCGTGCAGTTCAAAGAGGTCAATTTCCTCTGGAGAAACACCCGCCTGGGCATAAGCCGTTCTGGCAGAAAGTTCGGCGGCTTTAAGCCAGAGTG
The DNA here is from genome assembly GCA_964405455.1 of uncultured Anaerolineaceae bacterium. Taxonomy (GTDB): domain Bacteria; phylum Chloroflexota; class Anaerolineae; order Anaerolineales; family Anaerolineaceae; genus CALESS01. The sequence goes on from CAYOOA010000011.1 coordinate 50,704, forward strand.
GATTTTTGCGGCCGTGAACCGCAATTGAGTCCGTCGCTGCGCCGGATCCGACTACGCGGATACGCGGACGAGCGGGAATCGAGCGCACCCGATCTGCCGGGACTAAAACTGCCGCGGCTGCACCATCACCCATCGGAGAAGCATCCAGCACACAAATGGGATCAGCCACCATGGGAGATTTGCGGAATTGCTCCTCGGTGATCGGTTCCTGGAAGCGGGCGTATGGATTGTGCATGGCATTGGCATGGGAGTTGATGGAAAACGGAGCAAAACTGAGTTTGTCCCATTTGTATTCTTCCATATAACGGCGCATCACCAGGGCGTTGAGCGCCACAAAGGAAAGCCCCAGATCCAGTTCCCAATCCGCATCTGCAGCAGTGGCGAGCTGGGCAGTGATTTCCCCGGCTGGAGAATCCGTCATTTTTTCGACGCCCACAGCAATGGCAATATCCACATCCCCCGAAGCTACGGCGATCAGGGCAGAGCGGAAGGCTGCCGCCCCGGAGCTGCAGGCTGCCTCAATCCGGGCTGCCTCCGCAAAACGCAGCCCCACCCAATCGGCGATGTAGCTGCCCAAGTGCTGCTGGTGGCTGGCCGAGCCGGACATCATATTACCGACAAACAGGCTGTCTGCGGTTTCTATTCCGGCATCCTGCATGGCGGAAAGGACAGCCTCACCTGCCAGGTCCCGCAGGGATTTATCCCATTGTTCTTCGATCTTGGTCTCTCCGATTCCCAGAACAGCAACCGGTCGCATGATAAATCCTTTCCAGAAAAGTGCTTGGTTCTCAATTGAATTATACGGCAGGCGACTATCAGGAACTATCAAAACCAGAAGGAAAGCGGGGTTATAATAACGCCTTATGGAGAAAAGTTGAGATCAATTCGATTTAGTACGTTGATGCTCCTGATCTTGATACTTTCTGGATGCCAGGGGGAGGGGATCACTCCGCAGCAGAATGATAACCCGGTAAATGGAACGCCGGAACCGTCGGTAACACGGACAAGTACAGCTGTTATCTCCACTCCTGCCCCTACACCGACGGACAAGCCACGATTAACTTATTCGATGGATCCTGATATACCGCAGAATGTGCGGGATGTAATTTGCGTTCCACCGGAGTTCCAACAGGCGGAATCAGCGGACCAGGCCGGGATGCAGTTGGTCACCGGAAGCGGCCAGGTACTTGCCAGCCAACAGGTGTACGCCCTGGCGGGTCGATTTGCCCTGCTGACAGATGAAGTCAGCCTGGCAGAAGTACAGCAAGCCTGGACCGGTGAGGGCCCCTGGGTTCTGGAGATGAACCAATCAACTTATGCTGGTTTTGAAAAGACCTGGGGAAAAACAAATTCAGTTCGCATAGTCGATTCAAATGATGCGTTGAAAGCCGATCTCTGGGCGAATGCGAATACCCTCGGCTTGATCCCGTTTGACCAACTTACCCCGGATCTCAAGGTGCTTCGCGTGGATGGGTTATCACCACTGCAAAAAGACCTTGATGTTTCCCTTTATCCCTTGAAGGTGGATTATGCCTGGCAGGGGGATACTGAGGTGCTGACTGCCTGGAAGAAATCCTGCAAGGCCGCTACGAACCGGGATGAGAGCCTGATGACAGATGTGCTGATGACCGGCGTGACCGCATTGACACGCGGGACCGCTGCCCGTATGGCGGAAAACGGCATCCAATATCCGGCCGAAAAGATCCTGGACTGGTTGCGTTCGGCTGATTTCACCCATATCAGCAACGAGGTATCCTTTTATTCAGCCTGCCCCTCACCGCTGCCCCTGCGGTCGGGCGGACGGTTTTGTTCGCAGACGGACTATATCAACCTGCTGACCTATGCGGGTGTGGATATTGTTGAATTGACCGGCAATCATTTGAATGATTGGGGTACAGGCGCTATGACGGATTCACTGGTGATGTATCAACAGGCCGGATTATCGGTTTTTGGCGGAGGTGCCAATGCCGAAGCCGCCCGCCAGCCCCTGTTGGTTGAACACCACGGCAACCACTTGGCGTTCATTGGTTGCAACTCTGTGGGGCCCAAAGAAGATTGGGCGACTGACAGCCAGCCCGGGGCAGCCCAGTGCGATATGGATTGGTTATCTGGAGAAGTAGCTGCATTAAAATCTGAAGGTTATTTGCCGATCGTGACTTTCCAGGGATTTGAGTTGTGTGAGTTCAATCCCCATTCCACCCAGCGTGAAGCAGCCCAACAGATGGTGGAAGCCGGGGCAGTCATTGTCAGTGGAAGCCAGGCACATTGTCCACAGGCGTATGATTTTAAGGGTGATACATTCATCCATTATGGTCTGGGTAACTTATGGTTTGACCAGATGGATTGGATCACCCGCCAGGAGTTATTGGATCGACATATTTTTTATGCCGGCCGGCATATCAGCACAGAGGTGTTGACCGCCATGCTCGAGGATTCGGCTCAACCGCGCCCGATGACAGACACTGAACGTAAAACTTTGTTGGAGATGTTATTTCAGGCCAGTGGATGGTGAAATGAAACGGATTTTATTTTTGATTGTTTGCGGATTCATCCTGACTGCTTGTACAGTCATTCCAACTCAGCAGGGTTTACCGACCGGGACGACAGCGCCTATGCAGGGCGAACCCAGCCGAACACCATTGGAACCGCGGGCAGCGACTGCTACAGCAGTTGCAACTCCCACTTCGGTTCCAGTTATCAGCGTGTCATTGTCGGAGAGTATTCCACCGAAACTGGCGGAGCAGATCAAGCTGCCGGATGGGATGCAATGGGCCCAGGCTGAGAAGGATGCCAGCCTGATTCTGACACCGGCTGCCGGATCCGTGCCCGGTGGGGCTGTCTGGGTGTACGCCCTGGTGGCACCTTTTCCCACCGTGTTGGATGAAGTTTCCAGCAATGACCTGCAGGCCGTGTGGCGTGGCGAAGAACCCTCCGGACTGGAAGGTTTCCGCCTGTTCGTTTCCTCTTCTGTACAGGCGACCCTGACAGCCCTGTGGGGCGAACCGGGGGCGAGCCGGGTCCAGGTGGAGGATGGCAGCCTGGTAGAGGCCGCCTGGGCCAACCAACCAGCGCTTGCGATCGTTCCATTTGAAGATCTTGAACCGCGATGGAAAGTCCTACGCGTGGATGGACAATCCCCGATCTCAAAAACCTTCGATGCAGCAGCGTATCCCTTGACAGTCACGTATACCTGGCAATCCGCTGCGCAGGTGGATCAACCCCCGGCGCTGCCTGCCGGCAACCGTGACCCCGGCAAGATGACCGTAATTACCATGACCGGGGTGACCGCCCTGGTAAGAGCCACCGGCGCCATGATGGATTTATACGGTGTGACTTTTCCCGGAAAGGATATCCGCGACTGGATGCTGGAAGCGGATTTTACCCATGTCAGTAATGAGGTTTCCTTTGATCCAACCTGTCCCAAGCAGGACCCCAACGCCCAGGTCTTGCGGTTTTGCAGCCAGCCAAAGTATATTGAATTGCTGGATGATGTAGGAGTGGATATTGTTGAACTGACCGGCAACCACCTGATGGATTGGCGCCAGGAAGGGCTGCCATATACGATGGATCTTTACCGCCAGCGGGGGTGGATCACCTTTGGCGGGGGCAATAACCTCGAGGAAGCCCGTCAGCCAGCTCTCTTTGAGCATAATGGCAATCGCTTCGCCCTGATCGGCTGCAATCCGGCCGGTCCGGGCGGGGACTGGGCCGGCGAGGGGAATCCGGGCAGCGCGCCGTGTGATTGGGACTGGATGAGAGAACAAATTCGCCAATTGAGCAGCCAGGGATACCTGGTAATCGCGACGCTGCAGTACTATGAAACCTATGTTCCCACACCGAGTGCCCAGCAAGTGGCGGATTTTGAAAGTCTTTCAGAGGCTGGAGCGGTGATTGTGAATGGTTCCCAGGCGCATTTCCCGCAGGGATTTGAGTTTTACAACGGTCGATTCATCCATTATGGGTTGGGCAACTTGTTCTTTGACCAGATGGATTACCCGGTGGTTGGCACCCGGCGGGAGTTCCTGGACCGCGATGTATTCTATGACGGCAAGCATATCAGTACTGAGTTGCTAACCGCCCTGCTAGAGAATTATGCCAAACCGCGGCCCATGACGCCGGATGAGCGAAGCACCTTCCTGCAGGACCTGTTTACCGCCAGCGGCTGGTAAAATATAATTATCCAACGTTCAAACAGTTTTTGGAGGTTGCCATGCCCAAGATTTTCGATATATCGCTGACAGTTCACCCTGAAATGGTTGTCTGGCCGGGGGACCCGCCGGTTAGCCTGGAGCGCCTGAGCAAGATTGAAGATGGCGCGAATTGTAACGTGTCCTTCCTCGAAAGCGGTGTGCATGCCGGTACTCATGTTGATGCGCCTTATCATTTCCTACCGCAGGGAACGACCATTGAAACCCTGCCGCTGGAGGTTCTGGTCGGCCCGGCCCAGGTGGTGCAGATCCCGGATGAGGCTACTCTGATTGACCGGGCGGTCCTGGAAAAGACCGGGATTTTACCGGGTGTGGTGCGCATCCTGTTTAAGACGCGCAATACCCGTATCCACGCAGAAACCGCGCGCGATTTCGCGTTTGATTTTGTGGGCATCAGTCCGGATGCGGCCGAGTGGCTGGTGGAGCGGGGAGTAAAACTGGTTGGCGTGGATTACCTTTCAGTGGCGCCATATAATAACAGCCGGCCGACCCATGAGATCCTGCTGGGCCAAAAGGTCATCCTGCTGGAAGGAATTGTGTTGGAACAGGTGGAGCCGGGCCTGTACACCCTGGTTTGCCTGCCGGTCAAATTGAAGGGAAGCGACGGTGCCCCGGCGCGGACGATCCTGATCCAGGATTAGCCGGGCGTAATGAGCGTATAGCCACCATCGATCACAACGACCTGGCCACAGATCATCGCGGCATCCGCTGAACAAAGAAATGCAACCACCCCAGCCACGTCGTCAGGCGTTACCAGGCGGCCGGCAGGGGTGTTTTTAATCGCATTGGGGATCACCTCCGGCTGGCTGAGAGACGCAAAGTGCTGCAGGGCATCGGTCAGGACCAAACCGGGAGAAACTGCATTCACCCGGATGTTCCGGGGAGCCAATTCCACGGCCAGGTAACGCGTCAGCGCATCCAGGGCGGCTTTGCTGGCGCCCACGGCGACATAATCGGGCAGCACCCGTTGGGAACCCGGGCTGGAGATGGCCACAATCTGACCGCCGCCGCGGGCCTCCATCAACGGGACGGCGCGCTGACTGGCAAACAGAAAGGCACGCGCATTGACGTTCATCGTCCAATCCCAACCGGTCGGCTTTTGCTGGAGGGCGGGGCGGTTGAAACCCGAAGCGGCATTGTTGATGAAGATATCCAATCCGCCGAATTTCGCTTGGATGGAGTCAAACAGGCGATCAATATCTTCCAGTTTGGATACATTGGCCTGGACCACCAGGGTTGACCTGCCCAGGGCGCGCACCGCCTCGGCGGTTTCTTCAGCCTGGGCCTGGTTGCGCATATAGTTAACGATGACATCAGCCCCGTCGCGGGCCAGGCGCAGCGCAATGGCCCGGCCGATCCCGCGGCCCGAGCCGGTAACGAGAGCGATTTTGTTTTTAAAGGGTAATGGATGGGTCATCTTGTTCTCCCGGTTGAGATGATTCATAATCAATTCTAAAGAAAAGCCGTTGAAGCCGTTCGATGGAAGGCGCAGGCATCTCCTGCTGCAAACAGGAGTCGATTTCCAGAATCTTCAGGCGAAATGGAGCGAGGTGAATTCCCTGGCAAAGATCCGGAAAGGGCTGCAGCCAGCGGAATGCACGCTGGAAGAGCTTATGTGCACCCGAGAAATTACCGCGGGTTATGTGATAAAACCCCACTCCCACCTGGAGGATGCCGCGGTATAACTCCCGGACAGGCCGGCGCTCCGCCCGCCAGGCTGTTTCCAGTACCTCATGGGCTTCGAAGTAACGACCAGCATTAAACAATCTCAGTCCTTCTTCTACCAGGTGGGGCAGGCTGCCCTGGCATTCGCAGGCCAACTGATCGGGATCAGGAAAGAAATCTTGCTCGTTCATACTATCCTTGATTATAAAAGATGGACATCCGGCGGACAAGAACCGTCATTTAATCACTGGAATCTCGTGGAAAGCATGATAGGATAAGGAATAGGTGTACAGCTCAAACCTGCGAGGGTGTTATGTTTGAACTTCCTGATGATCAAATTGTTCCGTTATCCATGCAACATAATTACTGGACCTGGTCAGCCCAATCCAAAGTGAACCCAATTCCAATTGACCGGGCTGAAGGAGTCTATTTCTGGGATATCCACGGCAAGCGCTACCTGGATATGAATTCCATGGTGATGTGCGTCAATATTGGGCACGGTGATCGCCGGGTGATCGAAGCCATGGTCGAGCAGGCTCGCAACCTGCCCTTTGCCGGGCCGGGATTTGCCACCCGCCCGCGGGCGATGCTTGGCAAACTACTGGATGAAATCACCCCGGATGGACTGACAAAATTCCTGTATACACTGGGCGGAGCCGACGCCAATGAGAATGCAATTAAATTGGCGCGGGCTCATACCGGTAAATTTAAAATCCTGACCCGCTACCGCTCGTATCATGGAGCCTCCTACGGTGCCATCGCCGCCACGGGCGATCCGCGCCGGCTGGCCTGGGAACCGACCGTGATGCCAGGCGTGGTGCATTTCCTCGATCCTTACCGCTACCGTTCAACTTTCCATCGCACCAACCCGGAGATTAGTGAAGCGGATTTCACGCAGGATTATCTCAACCACCTGGAGGAGATCATCCTGTTTGAAGGTCCTGAAACGATCGCCGCGGTGATGATGGAGTCGGTGACCGGCACAAACGGCGTCATCATCCCTCCGGATGGATATATGCAGGGCGTGCGTGCGCTATGCGATAAGTACCACATCCTGATGATCTGCGACGAGGTGATGAGCGGTTTTGGCCGAACGGGGCGCTGGTTTGCCGTGGATCACTGGGGAGTCAAGCCGGATATCATGACTATGGCCAAGGGGTTGACCTCCGGGTATGCTCCGCTGGGGGCAGTGGCAATGACCCAGGCCGTAGCAGATACCTTCAAGGACCGTGTGTTTGAAGGCGGATTGACTTATAACGGGCATCCCATCTCACTGGCTGCCGCTATTGCTGTGATTGAAGCGATGAAGGAAGATCACTTGGTGGAACGGGCGGCTGAATCGGGCAAAGTAATGGCGGATATGCTGGCAGAGCTCAAAGACCGCCATCCCTCGATTGGAACAGTGCGTTCCATCGGCCTGTTTGGCGTGATCGAACTGGTGCGCGACCGGAAAACCCGGGAACCAATGGCACCCTTTGGCGGTAACAGCCCGGAGATGGCCGCTTTCAAAAAGTATATGCTGGATCATGGCGTATTTCTGTACACACATTGGCATACTGTCCTGCTGATTCCGCCCCTGATCATAACCGAGAGCCAACTGGCGGAAGCCTTTGGGGTGCTGGAGGATGCCCTGAAAATCACGGATGCGGCGGCCAAATAAAAATGTAACTTTTACGCCCCCCAAGCATCCAAACTAAAGATAAAACCAGGAGCATGACTGTGGAATTTAATTTTAGTTCTCTAAAAACCAATCCCGAAACAGAAACCGAGGAACATGTTAAGGTCTTGATCCTAGGATCAGGCCCCGCCGGATTTTCTGCGGCCTTGTATGCTGCCCGTGCCGAGTTGCAACCGGTGGTTTTAACCGGCATGAGCCTGGGAGGCCAGGCGGCCAACACATTTACGATTGAGAATTACCCTGGATTTCCGGAAGGAGTGGGCGGTGCTGAACTGGGTGAGTTATTCCAGAAGCAGGCTGAACGCTTTGGAGCCCGGGTGGAATTTGAAACCGCCAGCACGGTTGACTTGAGCAAGCGACCGTTCCGCATCACCAGTGATAACAAGGTTTATCTGGCCGACAGCCTGATCATCGCGACCGGGGCCAGCCCGACCCTGCTAAATATTCCCGGCGAGAAAGAGTTGACCGGGAAGGGTGTCTCATACTGCGCCACCTGTGACGGCTGGTTCTTCAAGGATAAAAAGGTGGTCGTGGTGGGCGGCGGGGACAGCGCCCTGGAAGAGGGCTTGCTGCTGACCCGCTATGCCTCGTCAGTGACCATTATTCACCGCCGCGATGAACTCCGCGCCGGCGTCCTATTACAGAAGCGAGCCCAGGAGAACCCAAAGGTCAATTTCATCTGGAACAGTGTTGTGACTGAAATCATCGGCGAAAAGGCTGTTAAAGAATTACGGTTAAAAAATGTAAAAACGGGCGAGGAATCCCGCCTGCCAGTTGACGGTATTTTCGTCTTCATCGGGCATGTGCCGAATACCCAACTCTTCCAGGGCCAATTGGCCATGGATGGGCGCGGGTATATCCAGGTGGAT
>CAYOOA010000012.1:0-42181 GCA_964405455.1 uncultured Anaerolineaceae bacterium
AGGCGCGGATCAACCGGCAGTAATGCGGAAAACGGGTGCACAGGTCCGCCACCCCTTCGGAAAACGGTCTGCCGGCATCCATGCGGTGATTCCACCCGGCAAAGTCGGTCTCCACCAAAAAGCGTTCCATGCCCGGCTCATCGCCCGGCATCAACTTGCGGTACAGGTAGCGCGGATTCCAGTCCACCAGTACTCCGCCAAAGTCAAAAATAATGGCGGGTGAATGAATCTTGGAAGTAATGTTCAACATGGCGCCTATTGTATCACCAGAGTCGGAGTGCATGGATGCACCGTTTCATTTCTCCTGCTTAAAGAGCATTAAGAATCCCAAAGATTTCGGCGGGTTTGTGACTCACCCCTGTCAAGCAACATTCCATCTTATTTGGTGTTTCATCAGATCGCTCCGGTCTGGAGACCGGAGCGATCTGATGAAGTAGTAAATAAGGTTTTCTCCGTGACCTCTGTATTCTCCGTGTCTCCGTGGTGAAAGAGCTTTACGCCCCATCATCCTCGGGCGGAGCGGTCTGACCGTAATCCAGCACCTCGCGCACCTGGCTGTTGGGCTGCGGCGCAGCGATCACGCCCTTCTCTTCCATCGTGTCAATCAGGCGGGCGGCGCGGGTGTAACCGATGCGCATCTTGCGCTGCAACATGGTGATCGAGGCGCGCCCCTCCTTGCGCACAATTTCCACCGCCTCCTTGTAGAGCGGGTCGCCGTCTTTATCCACCGCTTCCCACAGCGGCGTCTGCTTGAGCGGCACGCCGCGCGGCAGGCTGTCCACCGCCTCCCCTTCTGCCGGCGCCGGCAGGTTACTGCGCTGCAACCGCCAGAACTCCACCAGGCGCTGGATTTCACTATCGGAGACGAACACGCCCTGCAGGCGGGCCGGGGCCGGGGCATCCGGCGCCTGGAAGAGCATATCCCCGCGCCCGAGCAGGCGTTCCGCCCCGGGCTGGTCGAGGATCACCCGGCTGTCGATGACGGAGAAGACCGCAAAGGCGATCCGCGCCGGGAAGTTGGCCTTGATCAAGCCGGTCACCACATCCACCGAGGGCCGCTGGGTGGCCAGTACCAGGTGGATGCCCGTGGCGCGGGCCAGTTGTGCCAGGCGGGTGATGCTGCGCTCGGTATCCTCCGGGGCCAGCATCATCAGGTCGGCCAGTTCGTCAATGATCACCACCAGGTAAGGCATTTTTTGCTGCGGGTAGCGCGTGTTGAACTCGGAAATGTTACGCACATTGGTCTCGGCAAAGCGGTGGTAGCGGTTATCCATCTCGCGCAGCATCCATTGCAGCGCGCCAACCACCCGCTCCGGCTCCACCACCACGGGTGCCAGCAGGTGCGGGATGCCGTTGTAACCCGTCAGCTCCACCCGCTTGGGATCCACCAGCACCAGGCGGATATCCGCCGGGGTATTGTTGAGCAGCAGGCAGGCCAAAATCGAATTGACGCACACCGATTTCCCCGAGCCGGTTGTCCCGGCGATCAGCAGGTGCGGCATGCTGGCCAGGTCGTACGATACGGAGCCGCCTGAAACATCCTTGCCCACCGCAAAGCGCAGCGGCGAGCGCATTTTCTTGAAGGCTTCGCTCTCCAGCACCTCGCGCAGAGAGACCTTGACCTTTTCATCGTTCGGGACTTCGATGCCGACAAAGCTGCGTCCCGGCACCGGGGCCTGGATGCGGATGCGCGAGGCAGCCAGGGCCAGGGCCAGGTCGTCCGCCAGGGTTTGGATCTTGTTGACCCGCACCCGCACCCGCTGGCCGCTGCGCGATTCGACGAAATCCGGCTCCACCCCGAACTGGGTCACCGAGGGGCCGCGCTTGATATCCACCACGTGGCCGGGCGCTCCAAAGGAGGCCAGGGTTTCCTCGATCAGGCGGGCGCGGGCTTCATCCACCCCGCTCTGCACGGCAGAGGGCGTGGCCGGGTCCAGGATGGCGTCGATCGTCGGCAGCGTCCACGGGACGGCCGGGCTGCCGGCCTGCGGGATGGCTGCCGGCCCCGCCGGTGTGGCGCCTCCCGCCGCGGAGGCCGTCGGCGCGCTGCCCGTCCGGGCTGCCTGCGGAGTTCCGCCGGCCGGGCGGCTGCCCAGCGGCTTGAAATCCTCCGGCAATTCACTGGAAACCTCGGGCTGCGTCGGGCGGGTTGCCGGTGCCGCCGGTTGAGGGCTGCCCGCTTGTGCGGGTGGAGCTTTTCGTTCAAAGAGTTTGCCAATCCGCTGCAGCAATTCCGGCAGCGGGGTATCCAGCAGGATCACCAGCGCAATCAGCAGCCAGCCGATGAGCAGCACCACCGCCCCGGCTGTGCCGAGCTTATCCACCAGGAAATACTCAAAGGCACCCCCCAGCCAGCCGCCTTTGCCAGTCATCTCCTTGCCCCAGCCCCCGCCGGTGAACAGGTGGATCCAGGCCAGCAGGTTGATGTACAGCAGCAGGCTGCCGATCACCCGCCCGGCGGAAATGACCGGGAATTTCTCAATCCGCCGGAAGACCAGCCACAGGCCGAAGGCAATCAGGCCGAGCGGGATGAGGAACATACCCCAGCCGGCCAGCGATTGGAGAAAGCCCACCCAGGCCCCGGTGACCGAGCTGCGGTTGCTCGAAAAGAGCGAAAGCAGCGTCAGCAGTCCCACCAGCGCCAGCACCACGCCCAACAGGTCCAGCTTGCGCTCCGCGGAAATGCGGTTCCACAGCGAAGGCTGGGGTTTCTTGTGCGTGGAGCGTGTCCGGCTGGCGGGGGATTTCCCTGCCGGCCGGGCAGCCGGTTTTCCGGCAGGTTTGCGGCCGGCGGGTCGGGCGGAGGAGGACTTACTGGGCCGATTGCTTGTCTTGGGCACGTCAATCCCTCGGTTTCAGAGATTTTGTTCTAAATCATTCTATCACAATCCGGAGAATAAGAAATCACACCGACGGAGCGGAGAAAAAACGTAATCCACAATGATACAGAGACACAGAGAAAACCTTATGTTTATTTCCGTGTTCTCCATGACTTCCGTGCAATCTGTGCACCAGTTTTTTCGATCATCCAGGTTGAAAACCTTGGTTAAATCATTTCCATGATTTCCCTGCGGAAAATATTACATCCGGAAACCCAATGCCAACTTCGTGGCCCGGAAGGCCAGCGGCGGCAGATCCTCCCGGCGGAAGAATCCCACCGCGTCCGCATCATCCCCGGCCGCCAGTTCTCCCCCCACCACCTCCGCCCGGTACAGGATGACCATGTCCGCCCCATTCGGGTGTTCCCGCCCGCTGATCACATCGATCAACCCGCTCACCCGCACGATCAGCCCGGTTTCCTCCAAACATTCGCGCTCGGCTGCCCGGGCCGGATCTTCGCGGGCATCCACGAACCCGGCCGGCAGTGTCCATTCGCCCCGGTGCGGATCATTCACCCGGCGGGTTAACAAGACCCGGCCGTCCTGTTCCACCAGGACGGCCGCGGCCACTTTCGGATCTTCAAAATAAATCCACCCGCACTGCGGACAGCGCGGGCGTAATTTTCCAAATAATTCTTCCGGTCGGGTGGGCGTGCCGCACAGGATGCAGAAGCGGGCTTCCGGTTGGGTCACTCCGCCTCACCTGCGCCGCAGCAGGATGGCTCCCGCGGCAAATCCGGCTGCTGCAACAAACAATCCGATGGTTAGCCAGGGTTGAGGGATTCCCGGTTGGCTCTGGCGGGCCGGGGCGGTTTCCTGTACCGTTTGCGGGGTGGAAATACTGCCCTGTTCTTCCGTCGGCGCAATACCCAGGATCAGCCCGTTCGCATCCGCCGCAGCCGCCATCTCGGTCGGAGCGGCCAGCATCAGCGGCGGTTGTTCCGTCGCAGCCGGCGGATTGCCTTCCGGCGTGGCAGTTGGCATGGCCCGGATCGATTCAGGCGCAGCGGGGGGTTCTGCCGCCAATCCACCGGGGGCGGATGCAGCGGCCATGTCGTTGCCGCCGCCACCACCCATGCCGTACCCCTGGGTCTGACCCCAGGTGATGATCATCGGGGTGGCCTGGACGGTGTCCTGGGCCTGGGGCGCGGCCTGTTTTTCCATGGCCACGGGCATGGCCATCGGCGCAGCCGCTCCGCCCAGGGGCAGCATCTGGCCCAGCAGCATCACCAACGCCACCAGGGCTGTGGCCGCTGAGGCGAAGGAGAAGACCGGCGTCCAACCGCGCCAGGCGGTCCGCCGGGCGGGCACCATGTCCGGCTTGAGGGTAAAATTGCGCGGCGCCTTGCGGCGGGGAGCCGCCCGCAGCACCGCCCGGGTTTGACGCAATTCTTCCAGGCCCGCCGCCAGGTCGGCGCGGGTGGCTAGCCGCTTTTCCAGGTCAGCTCGCTCTGCAGAAGAAAGCGCGCCGTCCAGGTAGGCTGAAAGCTGTTGGGTATCGCGTGGGGTGAGTTGCGTCTTCATGGTTTTCCCTCACCAAAAAGACGAAATTGGGCCGGTAAAAGTTCCCAGAAACCCTGCAGGCAGTCGCGCAGTTTTAAGCGGGCGCGTGCCAGTCGGCTCTTGATGGTCCCCAGCGGCTTGCCCACCACCACGGCCACTTCCTGGTAATCCATCCCCTCGATGTCCACCATCACCACCACCACGCGGAACTCGTCCGCCAACTCCTGCAGGCAGTGCTGCACTGCCCGGTCCAGCTCGCCTGCAGAGACCTGCTCCTCCGGCGAGGGCGAACCATCCGCCAGCCAGGCCGGGGATTCGATTTCTTCGTCCTCGTCATCATCCATGGGGGTCAGTGGAACAGTGGGACGGCGCTGGCGTCGGCGCAGTTCGTCGTAACACGAATTGGTCACCATGCGCATCAGCCAGGCTTTGAACGATCCCCCGCGGTAATCCCCCAGGTGGCGGTAGGCTGAAATAAACGCCGTCTGGGTTGCGTCCTCGGCCGCATCCTCGTCGGAGAGCATCCGAAAGGCCAGGTTGTAGGCCATATCCTGGTAAGCCAGCACCAGCCGGTTGAAGGCATCCAGGTCGCCCTCGCGAGCGGCATGCACCAGTGCTATTTCATCCATACGCCCATTATATATGAATTACGGCTGTATGCCGGGTAAATAACGGTAGACATTTCCACTCTCCACGTGATCCACCTCCTCCAGGCGGCCCTTGAAGATGGTGGCATACGGATCAGTTTTTGTGATCATGTAGGCATTTCCCCAGACGTAATTCAATCCGATTTTGTCCAGGTATTCATAAGCCTTGCCGGCTTGGAGCAGGGTGAAATATTCATAACTGTTGATCAGGCCGTCCAGCGGCACCACCGTCCGGTCCTGGATGAAATAGCCTATCGTCCCGGCCCCGGTGCAGCCAATTAACGAGCCGGGCTCGGTCAGCCGCTCGATACCCAGCGCCTCCAGCCGGTAATTATTCGCATTTTCCGGCAGCAGAGTCTGCGGGACAAGCTTGACCGTGTAATAGGCAAAGGAGAAAAAGACCACCGCCATCACCGCCCCTGCTCCGGCCCAGGTGCCCTCCGCGGGTACTTTCCAGCGCCGCAGGGCTTGAACCAGCCCTTCCACCACGCTGGCCAGCACCAGCACGATCACCACCATCTCCACGGCCCAGTACCACGGCCGGGTATGAACGTATGGAATGATTCGGTAGGAGGCAATTTGTGCGCTGCAGCCCAGGAAAAGCGGCAGAATGGAGAAACGCACCAGCGCCCGCCAGGTCACATTCCAGTTCTTGATCACCAACCAGAGCGCAATCCCCAGCAGCAGCAGGGCAAACCCTGCCACCAGGCTGCGGTTGACGTTTTTCAGGAAAAGCTCGCTGCCTTGCAACGGCAGCAGGCTGTAGACCGCATCCGCCAGGCGGTTGGGCACATCTGTTATCAGCGACCAGGGCCCGCTGCTGCGGTTGTTGGTGAACCAGTAGCTGATGAAGTTGCGCCAGCCGAGCACCGGCTGCCCGTAGACCGTTGCCGGCAGGGTGGACCACCAGCGCTTGACCATGCCGCTGACCGGCATGGGCGTGCCGGCGTACAGGTAATTGGTCAGCAGGTAGGCCCCCAGCGCCGTCCCTACCGGGAAGTAATACATCACGCCCACGCCCAACCGGCGCAGCCAGCCAATCCGTGGGGTTTCCCTGGCACCGTCCCAGGTTTTGAAGGCCAGCAGGAACATATACAACCCGGCAAAAAAGACCGTGAAGGCATTATCCAGCCGGCCAAACAGGGCCAAAATCCCCGCCCCGGCGATCATCAACAGGCGCTGCGGGTGGTCGCCGATCAGCGGGCGTTCCTTTTGCCAGGCAGCCAGCTGGTACACCAGCAGTACCACGCAAAAGACGCTCACCCCGGCTTCCAATCCGCCAAATGTTACCGTCCGCTGGATCTGCGGAAGAAAGGCCCACGCCACCGCTGCCAGCATGGCAGTCGGGGTGGAAAGCAGCTGCTTGAACAACCGGTAAAGCATCACCCCCGTCCCGGCGTTAAGCAGCGCCAGCACCATCACCACCAACCGCAGCGGCAGGAACAGGTTGAAGCGTGCCAGCGCAAACAGCGGGATGCAGATCAGCATCCACAGCGGGTGGAATCCATTGGTGATCCCGATGCCGTCAAAGCTGACGCCCCTGCCCTCGGTGATATTTTGTGCCACCTTGTAATAATAGAAGGCATCGTCCGAGGTGTAAAAGTGCATCAGGTTGTTCCCGGGTGCCACTGCCACGTATGCGTACGAAACGAGCACCATCAGGACCAGGACGAGCTCAAAGGTGATCCGCCAACGCTTCGGCATTGTTAACCTTCCAGGAAGAACGGGGAATGATGCTTTATTTTACCATCCCGCCGGATTTTCCACCTTTCCAGCCATTCATTGACAATCCCCCCGGTCTGGGGTATCCTTGGGCTGCGTCCGGGTGGGACCGGCGCGGCAGAAACCCCCGAACCCCGCCAGGTCTGAGAGGAAGCAACGGTAAGGAGGCCCTTCTGGGTGCCGCCGGCAAACCTGCCCGGCGCATTTTTTAATCTTCAGGTATAATTCTCCCACCCATGAGCACGCCCCCTGTTTGCAATTATGAAGGCTCCGATTACCAGTCCAGCTTCTGGGAGGAGGGCGGCCGTTCCTACGAGGACGCCGCCGAAGGCGTGGCCCTGCGCCGCCTTTTGCCTCCCTCCGGCAAATTCCTGCTGGAACTGGGCGCCGGCGCCGGGCGCAACACACCGCGTTACGCCGGTTATGAACAGGTGCTCCTGCTCGATTACTCCCACACCCAGTTGGAACAGGCCCGCGCCCGCCTGGGCGATGATCCCCGCTATCGCTACGTGGCCGCCGATATCTACCGCCTGCCCTTCATGCCCGGCGTCTTTGACGGCGCCACCATGATCCGCACCCTGCATCACATGGCGGATGCCCGCGCCGCCCTCGACCAGGTCCGCAAGGTACTGCAAGGCCGGGCCACCTTCATCCTGGAATTTGCCAACAAACGCAACCTGAAGGCCATCCTGCGCTACGCCCTTCACCGCCAATCGTGGAATCCCTTCTCGCCCGAACCGATCGAATTTGCCGCCCTTAACTTTGACTTTCACCCGGCCACCGTGCGCACCTGGCTGCAGCTCTCCGGCTTTGCCGTCGAGCGCCAGCTGACCGTCTCTCACCTGCGTATGGGCTGGTTCAAGCGCCATCTGCCGCTCAAACTGCTCGTCAGCCTGGATGCGCTCTTCTCGCTCACCGGCGACCTGTGGCAGTTGACCCCCTCGGTCTTTGTGCGCGCCCGCGCCGTCGGCCAGACCCAACCCGCCGTCCCCGGCGCACTCTTCCGCTGCCCGGCCTGCGGCCACGGCCCGCTGGCCGATAGCGACACCGCCGTGCATTGCGAAGTATGCGGCCAGGATTACCCGGTGCAAAACGGTATCTACGATTTCCGCCTGGCCGTTGCCGATACCAAGTCCCGCCCGGTTCCGCCCCCTCCCCCCGCCCCCGCCGAACCCGACGATTCGGAAGAATAAGCCAGGACTCTCATCATTGGTTCATTTATCCTATACTTTTTGTATAGGATAAATGAACCAATTTTCCTTTTTCCCGCTGACAGGCGCAAGAATTGTCCTGTTTTTTTCTCCATCCATTGATGTCCTCCTCCTTCTCCCGGAAATTCCATATTCCAGTATCTGCCTGGTCTTCCTGCACGGCGAAGTTTTTTCTCCCAATACGTTATAATTCACACACGTGGCCAATCCCTCCGAGCTTTACCGCGTCATGTTCACCATCCGCCGTTTCGAAGAAACGGTGCTGGCGGAGTTTAAGCGCGGCGTGTTTGCCGGTACCACTCATACCTCGCTTGGCCAGGAAGCCAACGCCGCCGGCGTCATTTCCACCCTTTCCCCCGCGGATGCCATCTTCAGTAACCACCGCTGCCACGGCCACTTCATTGCCTACGGCGGCGATCTGCATGCCCTCTTCGCCGAATTAATGGGCCGCGCCGCCGGCGTCTGCGGCGGACGCGGCGGCTCACAGCACCTGCACTGGCGCAACTTTTACGCCAGCGGAATCCAGGGCGGCGGATCGGCGGCCGCCGTCGGGCGGGCCCTGGCCTTCAAGCGCCGCGGCGGAGACGAAATTGTCACCCTCTTTACCGGTGACGGCACCTTTGGCGAGGGCCTGCTCTACGAATCCCTCAACCTGGCCTCCCTCTGGTCCGTGCCCCTGCTGATCGTGGTGGAGGACAACGGTATCGCCCAGACCACCGCCACGGCGCAGGCCCTGGCCGGTTCCATGTCCGCCCGTTTCACCGCCTTCAGCATCCCCTGCACCAAATTGGACACCAGCGACGTGCTCGAGATTCAAGCCGTCTCCCGACGCCTGGTGGAAACCGTCCGGCTGCAGCAGTCCCCGCAGGCCCTGATCCTGCACACGGTTCGCTTCGGCCCCCATTCCAAGGGGGATGACACCCGCCCGGAGGAGGAGGTTGCCCGCCTGCGCGCCGAGCGCGACCCGCTGCCCATCCACGCCGGCCGCCTCGCCCCCGCCGAACAGGTGCAGATTGAAATCGATGTCGAACAACAGGTGGCAGAGGCCTTTGCCCGCGCCCTGGCCGATCCCTTCCCCTCATTGGAGGAGCAGCCGGCATGACCACCGTCCTCGATTCACTCAATGCCGGGCTGCATGCCGCCTTTGCCGCGGACGAATCCGTCCTGCTCCTGGGTGAGGATGTCCTCGATCCCTACGGCGGGGCATTCAAGGTCACCCGCGGCCTGTCCAGCGCTTTCCCCGGCCGGGTGCTCACCACCCCCATTTCCGAGGCGGGCATCACCGGCGCCGGCATCGGCCTGGCCCTGGGCGGATTCCACCCGGTGGTGGAGATCATGTTCGGCGATTTCCTCACCCTGGCCTTTGACCAACTGGTCAACGCCGCCGCCAAGTTCAACTGGATGTACAACAGCTCGGCGCAGGTTCCGTTGGTCGTCCGCACCCCCATGGGCGGACGGCGCGGTTACGGCCCCACCCACAGCCAGACCCTCGAGAAGCACCTGCTTGGCGCGCCCGGCCTGACTGTCCTGGCACCCTTTCACTATTTGGATACCCCCGGCCGCCTGCTGCAGGAGACCATCCTGCACACTACTGCGCCGGTTCTTTTCATTGAAAATAAGCTGCAATACTTGCTGCCCGTCCTCGACGAAACCGCCCTGGCCGGCCTGGTCGTGGAAACCAGCGGCAGCCCGGCAGTTCCCGCCTACCGTATTTCCCTGCGCGGCGCGCCGCAGCCCCGCCTGACCCTGGCCGCCTACGGCTATATGGCCGAGATGTGCCGCCAGGCCCTGCTCCGGCTGGCCTACGAAGACGAGATTTTCGTCGAATTGATCGTCCCCACCCGACTGGCCCCGTTTGACCTCTCCCTTGTGCTGGATTCCGCCCGCCGCACCCGCCGCCTGTTGACGGTGGAGGAGGGCGGCCGCAGCCTGGGCTGGGGCGCCGAGGTGTTGGCGCAGGCCGCCGAAACCACCCCCGCTTTACTCTCTGCCGGGCGCCTGGCCGCCCGCGATCTGCCCATCCCGGCCTCCTCGGCCCTTGAATCGGCCGTGCTGCCCGGCGTGGATGACATCATCCGCGCCGTCAAAAAGATGGTATAAAAGACGTATGACCGCCCCGTTCCCTGTTCTCATTCCCCTGGTCAACCCCAACGAAGCCGAGGCACTGCTGGCCGCCCTGCACGTGCGGGAGGGTCAGTTCATCCAGCCCGGCGACTTGATCGCCGAACTGGAGACTACCAAGTCCAACGCCGAGTTGTTGGCCGAACAGGCTGGTTTTGTGCGCGGACTGCACGCCGAACCCGGCCAGACTTTGCGCGTCGGGGAGCGCCTGTGCTACCTAACTGCCAGCCTGGAGGAGCCCCTGCCCGCGGAGTCGCAGCCCTCTCCACAGCCCGCCGCCTCCGTCACTTTCCCCGCGGACAGCCTGCGCATCAGCGAACCGGCCCGCCGCCTGGCCGCCGAACTAAACGTGGACCTGGACCAGTTCCCGCCTGGTGCCTTCATCACCTCGGAGATGATCCGCGCCGCCGCCGGGCATCAAACCGGTGTCCATCCGCCCAACGCGCTGATCGTTTATGGCGGCGGCGGACATGGCAAGTCGCTGATCGAGCTCATCCGTGCTGCCGAAGAGTACCAGGTCGTGGGCGTGGTGGATGACGGCCTGTCCCCCGGCAGTGAGATCCTGGGCGTGCCGGTGCTGGGCGGCGCGGAGATCCTGCCCCGCCTGCGCCGCGACGGCCTGCAACTGGCCGTCAATGCCGTCGGCGGGATCGGCAACCTGGACCCGCGCCTGAAAGTCTTTGAACGCTTGGCCCAGTCCGGTTTCACCATCCCGACGGTCGTTCACCCCACCGCCCTGATCGAAGCCAGCGCCGAACTGGCTGCCGGGGTGCAGGTAATGCCCTTTGGCTACGTCGGCAGTTCTTCACGCATCGGATTCGGCTGCATCATCAACACCCGCGCCGTGGTTTCCCACGATTGCGAGTTGGGCGAATACGTCAACCTGGCCCCGGGTGCCATCCTGGCTGGCGGCGTGCAGGTCGGGGCGCGCACCCTGATCGGCATGAACGTCACAGTCAACCTGGAAGTCCGCATCGGCAGCGGCGCCCGCATTGGCAACGGCGCCACGGTCAAAAGTGACGTACCGGAAAACGGTGTTGTGCGGGCCGGGACCATCTGGCCGCCCCTAACCTGAGAATATCCCCGCCCCGTTCAGGCGGGTTTGAGGAGTTTTCGCCATGTTTCGTAGAAAAGATGCCAGTCTGCCTTCCAACACCACCCCCACCGAGCGGGTGACTTCCGTCCTGGGTCCCGGGATCAACTGGCGCGGCGCGCTTTCCGGCAGCGGCGGCGTGCGCATCGAGGGCGCCTTTGAAGGGCGCATCCTGGTGCGCGGCCTGGTGGTGGTCGGCGAGACCGGCCGGGTGACCTGCGAGAACCTGCAGGCCAGCACGGTTATCGTCGCCGGCACGGTGCGCGGCAATATCACCGCCGAAAAGTTGGAAATCCGCTCCACCGGCCGGGTCTGGGGGGATGTGGTGGTGGTCAGTTTCACCACCGAGGAGGGAGCCTTCCTGCGCGGCCAGGTGCAGATGGAGGAAAAGATCGTCCTGCCCACCGAACTGCCCCCGGATGCCCTCACCGGACAGCCGGCCCTGCCGATTGACCTGTTCGCCGCGGATGCGGATTCATCCGATGCAAATGCGGATGCAGCCCCCCGGCCTGAATCGCCCGCGGAGTAGCCCGCATGTTCCAGACCCTCGTCCCCTATTTCATTGAATGGGCTGCCGTGCTTGGCCTGACCCTGCTGGCCAGCACCTCCAGCCGCTTCAAGCACCCGCGCGTGACCTTTAACCGCGCCCGCCGTGAGGGTCTGGGGTCTTTGATCCTGGCCGGTTTTGCCCTGCTGGCCGCCGCCGGTTTTTATTTTCTCCACCCCGTGGAAGTGAACCTGGCAGACGCCCGCTTGAGCCAACTCCTGCTTGGCCTGATCGTTGCCGCGGTGGCCGCCGTCCCCTTTGCCGCCACGCTGATCGGCCGCAAGCAGAAGCTCTTCACCGCCGGCTGGCTGCCCGGCATGCTCCGCCCGGGGCTGCTCTTCGGCGTATCCATCGGCATCCTGCTGGTCTTCCTGGCCGGCAAGTTCATGCACATCCTCGACGGCCTCACCTCGCCGGAAGTGCTTTCGCTGGCTCTCCTGCTGCTGACCGCCGTCCTCGAAGAAAGCATCTTCCGCGGCTACATCCAGTGCCGCCTGGAAGCCTGGCTGGGTCCGCGTTTCGGCTGGTGGTTGACTTCTGCTCTCTCGCTGCTCTGGCTGCTGCCCGCCCTGTGGGCCTTCGGCCTGCTGACGCCCCTCAACGTAGCCGTGGCGCTGGTCCGCATGGTCATCGCCGGCTGGGTGATGCAGCAAACCGGCCATGCCCTGGCCCCGGCGTTCTACCGCGCCTTCGCCGCCTGGTTGTTCTTTATTCAGTAAGTTCGAAGCGGCTGGAATCATGAATCTTATGCAAGGCTCACACTTCCGGCTGCTTCGCCCCTGCCAGATATCTTGATTCGCTTCTTTCCGCGATAAAAACAGGTGAAATCTTGAGCAAATCCTACCAAGTTCCCATGTCCTCCCCCGACCTGACCGATGCCGAGCGTCAGGCAGTCCAGGCAGTCCTTAACACTCCCTACCTGAGCATGGGCCGTGAGATTGACGGCTTTGAAGCCGCCTTTCGCAACTACACCGGCAGCCGGCATGCCGTCGGCGTCAATTCCGGCACGGCCGGGCTGCACCTGTGTATCCGTGCGGCCGGCATCGGCTCCGGTGATTACGTCTTGACCACACCCTTCTCTTTCGTCGCCTCCACCAACGCCGTCCTGTTTGAGCAGGCCGTACCCGTCTTCGTGGATGTGGATCCGCTGACCGGCAATCTCTCCACCGAACAGGTGGCCCAAGCCTCCGCGGACCTGGCGGCAGGCGGTGCGGCGGCCCAACGCTGGCTGCCCCGCCGCGGTGCTGCCCAGGGCGGCCGCCTGAAAGCCGTCCTTGCCGTGGATGTCTTTGGCCAGCCGGCGGATTACGATCCTCTGCAGGAAGTTGCCGCCCGCTACGGCCTGACCCTGATCGAAGATTCCTGTGAAGCCCTGGGCGCCGAGTACAAGGGCCGCAAGGCCGGCACCCTGGGCGATATGGGCGTGTTTGCCTTTTATCCCAACAAGCAAATCACCACCGGTGAAGGCGGCCTGGTTATCACCAACGACGACCGGGCAGCCGCCCTGATGCTCGCCCTGCGCAACCAGGGCCGCGCCCCCGGTGATACCTGGCTCTCCCACACCTACCTGGGCTACAACTACCGCCTGGATGAGATGAGCGCCGCCCTCGGCCGGGTGCAGATGACCCGCCTGGAGGAATTGCTCCAAAAGCGCGAGCGTGTCGCCGCCTGGTACCTGGAACGCCTGGCTGAAATCCCCTTCATTGAGGCGCCCCACCTGCATCCCAACACCACCCGCGTTTCGTGGTTCGTCTTCGTCATCCGCCTGCCAAAAGGGATGGACCGCGCCGCGGCCGCCCGCAGGTTGGACGACATGGGCATCCCCGTCCGCCCCTATTTCCTGCCCATCCACCTGCAGCCCTACATGGTGGAAAAATTCGGCTACCAGCCGGGTGATTTCCCGGTCACCGAGGACCTGGGCGAGCGCGGCCTGGCCGTGCCCTTCTCCGGGCAGATGACTGAAGCCCAGGTGGATCTCGTCTGCCGCGCCCTGCAGCAGCTCCAGGACTAGGGTAGAGCCGGGATGGAAACCAGCACTTTTGCCCCACCGCGCCGCCTCGGTGCAATCCTCCTGGCTGTCATCATCCTGGCCCAGGCGGCCGGCGGCGCATTGTGCCTCTGGCAGGCCGCTGCCCGGGCTGCCGGTTTGGTGTTTGTCCTGTTCATCCTGGCCGCCCTGCTGTTGCTGGGTACCCTCCCTTTTGTGGTTTACCGTTTTTACGCCCTCCTGCAGGGCCGCTACGAGATGGATCGCGACCGCCTGCGCATCCGCTGGGGCCTGCGCGGCGAGGATATTCCCCTGCCGGAGATCGAATGGGTCCGCCCGGCCGATGAGCTGGGCTACCCCCTGCCCCTGCCGCTCTTTGCAGCGCCCGGCGCTTACCTGGGCCTGCGCAGCGTAAGCGGCCTGGGCCAGGTGGAGTTTATTGCCTCCTCCCGCCGGCGGATGCTGCTGGTGGCCACCCCGCAGCGCGTCTACGTCATTTCCCCGGCGGACCGCAGCGGGTTTATGCGCTCCTTCCAGCGGGCGGCCGAAATGGGCAGCCTGATGCCGGCCGCTTCGCAATCCATCCAGCCCACCGCCTTTTTCCGCAAAGTCTGGCAGGATCTGCCCGCCCGGGTCATCCTGGTCGTCGGGTTGATTGCCGCCCTGTGCCTCTTCATCCTGGTCGGCCTGGTCATTCCCTCGCATGCCGCAGTTCCGCTGGGCTTTGATCCGCACGGCCAGCCGCTGGAAGCCGTGCCCGCCGAGCGATTGCTCCTTCTGCCTGTGCTGGGTGCGCTGGTGTATGCCGCCAATCTCACCTTTGGCCTGTTCTTCTACCGCCGCCCGGAACAGCGCCCGGCCTCCCTGGTGCTCTGGATCGGCAGCATCCTGACCTCCTTATTATTGATCATCGCAGTTATCATCCTGGTTTCAGTTGGCTGACGTGCAATTAGCCCTCCCCCCTCTCCCCCAAATCCTGCTCGGCCTGGCCCTGGCGTTGTTGATCTCCGGCCTGGCGTATGCCTTTCACGCCCTCAGCCGCTCCGGGGCGGCCGCCGCCGCCCTGTTGGGAACGGTGTTTTTCGGCCTGGGCGGGTTGGCCTGGGCCGCCCTGCTGCTGGCCTTTTTCATCTCCTCCAGCGCGCTTTCGCGCCTGTTTGGCCGCCGCAAAGCCCGCTTTGAGGAGAAATTCAGCAAGGGCCATCAGCGGGATGCCGCCCAGGTCTTTGCCAACGGCGGCATCGCCGGGATCTTCGTCCTGCTGCACCTGTTTTTTCCTGCCTCACTCTGGCCGTGGCTGGGCTGCGCCGGGGCCCTGGCCGCCGCCAATGCCGATACCTGGGCCACCGAATTGGGCGTGCTCGATCCACATCCGCCGCGTCTGCTGACCACCTGGCAGCCCGTGGAGCAGGGCACCAGCGGTGCAATCAGCATCGGCGGAACGCTGGCCGCCCTGGCCGGTTCGCTCTTCATTGCCCTGGTGGCTGCCATTTTCTCTTCGGCCGGCTGGAGCATCTGGCTAATCGGTGGCATAACCCTGGCCGGCCTGCTCGGCAGCCTGGCGGATTCCCTGCTCGGCGCCACCCTGCAGGCCATCTACTTCTGCCCGGCCTGCGCCAAGGAGACCGAACGCCACCCGCTGCATACGTGCGGTGTAACCACCCGGCGCATCCGCGGCCTGGCCTGGCTGAATAATGACTGGGTCAACACCGCCTGCACCCTGGTCGGCGCCCTCTTTGCAATCATAATTTAGCAATCCGGGTTATTCGTGTTCCAGAATATTCAAATTTCCTATCCCTGGTGAAGTAACATCCATGGCCCTCACAACCCAGCAGCAAACCAAAGCCTATCGCATCTACCTCGCCTACAACTTCATCATCGAGACCGCCTACTCGCTGGTCTTCACCTTCAGCAGTGTCTACCTCGTCCAGGTGGCCCGGCTGGACCCCCTGCAGTTGGTCCTGGTCGGCACGGCGCTGGAGGCCTCCGTCTTCCTGTTTGAAATCCCCACCGGCGTGGTGGCAGATACCTACAGCCGGCGCCTCTCCGTCATCATCGGTGTCTTCCTGATGGGCGGTGGATTCGTCCTGCTCGGCCTGGTGCCCATTTTCATCCCGGTCCTGCTGGCCCAACTGCTCTGGGGCATCGGCTTCACATTCACCAGCGGCGCCCTGCAGGCCTGGATCAGCGACGAGATCGGCGAAGAAAACACCCCCTCGGCCTACGTCCGCGGGATGCAACTGGGCAGTCTGGGCTCCTTCACCGGCACCCTGCTCGCTGCCGGGCTGGGCAACCTGGCTCTGCACATTCCCATCCTGGGCGGCGGAGCGCTATTCTTCCTGCTTGGTTTTGGCCTGGTCCTGCTCATGCCCGAAGACGGTTATCACCCCACACCGCCCGCCGAGCGCAGTACCTTCCAGCAAATGTGGGGCACCCTGCGCAACGGAACGCAAATGATCCGCCGCCGCCCGGCCCTGGTTTCCATCCTCCTCATCGGTTTCGTGTTTGGGGTGTACAGCGAAGGCTACGACCGCCTGTGGGTGGCCCATATGCTGGAGCGCTTCACCTTCCCCGCCCTGGGCGCGCTTTCCACCGTGACCTGGTTTGCCGTCATCCGCGCCGCCGGGATGCTCCTCAACGCCGGGGCGGCTGAGCTGGTCAATCGCAAGCTGGATCTGGGCAAGACCCGCCGCCTGGCCTGGATGCTGGCCGTTAACTCGGCAGCCCTGCTGATTTGCCTGGTCGCCTTTGCCCTCGGCCGCTGGTTCGGCCTGGCGGTCGGCCTGACCATTGCCATCCGCGTCATTCGTACCGTCAACGACCCGCTCTACACCGCCTGGGTCAACCACCGCCTCGATCCATCCACCCGCGCCACCGTCATTTCCATGAGCAGCCAGGTGGATGCCCTCGGCCAGATCGCCGGCGGCCCGCTGGTCGGCCTGATCGCCCGCCAGGTCTCCCTGCAGGCCGGTCTGCTCGCCTCCGCCGTCCTGCTCTCCCCCATCCTGGTCCTCTTCGGCATCCAGTTGAAGGGCAAGGGGGAGGATGTGGCGACAGATCCGGCTTGATTTTGTAAATCCGATAATTTCGAGTAAAATAAAGCTCATCTATGAGCCTTGTCTCGTTGACCCGTGAGCAACTTGAAGAGCGCCTGGCTGCCCTCCACCAGGCCAGCCTGGAGCTGGTGCAGGATATTTCTCTTGAATCCCTGCTGGAGCGGATTGCCGCCATTGCCCGCCGACAGGCCGGGGCGCGCTATGCTGCCGTCGGCGTGCTGGATGGGCAGGGCGGCCTGGAAAAATTCATCACCCTCGGCATGACGCCCGGTGAAATCGCCCTGATGGAGCATCCCCCGGTCGGGCTCGGCCTCATCGGCGCCCTGATGCATTCTCAGGATCCCATCCGCCTGTCCCGCATTTCAGATGATCCCCGCTCGGTCGGTTTTCCACAACATCATCCCCCCATGGAGTCCTTCCTCGGCGTGCCCATTCGCCTGGGCGAACGCCAGCTGGGTCAAATTTACCTGACCGAGAAGATTGACGCGCCGGAATTCACCCTGGCCGATCAACTGGTGATTGAAACCCTTGCCTCCTATGCGGCGGTGGCCATTGCCAACGCCCGCATGCTGGCCCAGCTCACCGAACGCGACCGCATCCTCACCCAGCGCAACCAGAACCTCGGCCTGCTCAATACCCTGGCCAGTGCCCTGGCCACCGCCGAGGATATCGACCAGGTGATGGACCAGGCCCTGACCCAGGTCATGGATTACCTGGCCCTGGATGTCGGTGAAATCTTCCTGCGTGAAGCCGAAAGCAAGGTCCTCCGCCTCGGCCTTCACCGCGGGGAGGCCTGCAGCCAATTGTTCAGCAAGGACCGCTTCTCATTCAACGAAGGCCTGGTGGGACGGGTTGCCCGCACCGGACAACTGGCCGTCGTCTCCCTGCCCGGTTCGGACGGCAGCGAGCTGAACCCCTGCGTGGCCGAATCCCCCATCCAGCAGGTGGCCTGTTTCCCCCTCACCGGTCGGCGCGGCGTACTCGGCGTGCTGACCATCGCCGCCTGCCGCCCCCAGCCGCTGGATGAGCTGCAAATGCAGTTCCTGTCCGCCATCTGCTCCTGGGTTGGCACGGAAATTGAAAATGTCCGCCTCAACCTGGATCAGCGCCGCCTGGCCGTGTTGGAAGAGCGCGAGCGCATCGGCATGGACCTGCACGACGGCGTCATCCAGTCCATTTACGCCGTCGGCCTGACCCTGGAACACGCCCGTTTGCTCTTGAGCGAGGATACCAACCAATCCCGCCAGCGCATTGAGCAGGCCATCACCGACCTCAACAGCACCATCCGCGATATCCGCGCCTACATCCTGGACTTGCGCCCGCGCCACCTGCACGATGAAAGCCTCATGCAGGGGATCGAGCGCCTGGTGCACGAATTCCGCGCCAACACCTTCGTGGAAGTCAACCTCAAGGGCCCGCAGGACGGCCTGGAAAACCTGGCCACCCCGCAGGCGATTGCCCTCTTCCACATCTGCCAGGAAGCGCTGGCCAATATTGCCAAGCACGCCCACGCCAAGCACGTCGATGTAACCGTCTGGACCACCCCGCAGCGCGTTCTGCTTGAAGTCAGCGATGACGGCGACGGTTTTGACATCGAAAAGACCCGCCTGACCCTCGGCCATGGGTTGGCCAATATGCTCACCCGCGCCCGCAATGCCGGCGGCGACGTGGAGCTCTCCTCTGAGCCCGGCGAGGGTACCTCCATCCTGGCCTGGCTGCCCTACGACGAACAGAATTAAAACTCCCTCGCCCTCCCGGGGTGAGGGCCGGGGTGAGTGCGATTCTGTGGTACCATTCTCAATCGATTATCATCCAGGAATCACCACATGACTTCATCGCCTGTCCATCAACCCTCCGCCAAAGCTGCCGAACGCGGCGAGCCTTCCTACGTCTGGCGCGCCGGCCAGGAACGCCGCCTGGCGCTCATCCGGGCTGCCGCCGCCGGCCGGGAAACCGGCCGCCTGCTGGTGGACGGCTGCGGGGTGGGCAGCTACCTGGGCAAGCTGGCTCCTGCCGCCGGGCAGGCCATCGGGCTGGATATCGAACTGGAACGCACCTTTGATGCCCACCTCAAGGCGCAGCAGGTCACCTGCGCCGCAGGCGAGCACCTGCCCTTCCCGGCGGATCACTTTGACCTGGTCCTCAGCCACGAGGTGCTCGAGCACGTCCAGGATGACCGCCTGGCCGTTCAAGAGATCGTACGCTGCCTCAAGCCCGGCGGCAGGCTGGTGCTGTTCGTCCCCAACCGCGGCTACGGCTTTGAGACCCACGGCATCTACTGGCGCGGCAAGTATCACTTCGGCAACATCCCCTTTGTCAACTGGCTGCCCCGCCGCTGGCGCGACCGCCTGGCGCCCCATGTGCGCGCCTACTCCCGCCGCGACCTGCAGGTCCTCTTCACCGGTCTGCCGGTGCGGGTTGTCTCCCGCAGCGTCCTTTTCGGCGCTTATGATAACATCATCGCCCGCGCCCCCGCCCTCGGCAAAGCCCTGCGCGCCGTGCTGCAATTCCTGGAAAAGACCCCCCTGCGCATCCTCGGCCTTTCTCACCTGTGGGTGGTGGAAAAGAACCAATAACCGGGTTGTGGATTTGGAATAGCGACATCAGCCGCTAACAACTCCAGACAAGATCATCTATTCTAATAAACCTCAAGTGTTAATATGAATTTTCATATTAACACTTAATCCATTAAGTGTTAATATAGATTTCCTTATTTACATTTAATCCCATAAGTGTTAATATAGGTTTATGAATTAACACTTTCAACCGGAATTGGGAATAAGGATGAACCCGCAAGATTACAAAAATCCTACCTCCGGCCGCGCCGTGTACATCCCCAGCGGCTTCTGGGCTTTCGTGCCTGCACCTTTACCGCCTGAAATAACCTGGACTTCTCCCCTTGTTTCCATCCTGGCAGAAGCTGAACGGGAGCTTAGCCACCTGGTTGTTCTCACCGGGGTCTTTCCATTCTGGCAAACGTTGGTCCAGCCCTTCATCCGCAACGAAGCGGTCGTTTCTTCCCGCATTGAAGGAACCCGCGCCTCACTGCCAGATCTGTATGCCTATGAAGCAACCCAGTTGTCCTTCCTGCAACAACCGGAAGATGTTCGCGAAGTTCATAATTACGTGCGCGCCATGGAATATGGCTTAAAACGACTTGAAACGCTGCCTGTCAGCTTGCGCCTGCTGTGTGAAATTCATCAAATCCTGTTGGAGAATGTTCGTGGAGAAACCAGCACTCCGGGGAATTTTCGCCGCAGCCAGAATTGGATCGGCCCGGCGAATTCCACGCCTGCCACTGCCCCGTATGTCCCACCCCCCGTGGAGGAGATGCACACCGCCCTGGATGCATTGGAAAAGTTTATTCATGCACCGATTTCCATTCCGAGACTGGTACAGGCTGGAATGATTCATTACCAATTTGAAGCCATTCACCCGTTCCTGGATGGCAACGGTCGGGTGGGGCGGCTGCTGGTCCATCTACTTTTATTTGAATGGGGATTGCTTCCCCAACCTGCGCTCAATTTGAGCGTCTACCTGGAAAAGAACCGCCAGGAATATTATGACCGCCTGCTGGCTGTTTCGCAGCGCGGTGAATGGGAAGATTGGCTCATGTTTTTCTTGAAGGGGGTGAGCCAGCAAGCCCGGGAAAGTTTATCCCGGGTGGATCGTTTGACCAAGATCCGCCAGAAGTACCAGGCGATCACCGGGCAAGATCGCAACCCGGAACGAATGCAGGCGGTCATCGACTACCTGTTTTCTCGCCCAATTCTTACCGTCAATCAGTTGGAAAATGGGCTAAATATCCCATATAAAACGGCCAACGATTACCTTACAAAACTAGTCCAGGCTGGCATCGTCCGGGAGGTTACCGGGCATGTGCGTAACCGGGTTTTTTCCGCAGATGAAATTCTCAGGGTGCTGCAGGGGTTGGATCAATCCTGAAATTCCACTCCAGGCTCTTCCACGGCTCCGGCACAGTGTTGATCCCCACCCGCGGCTTGCGCAAAATCCGACCCGGCTCCACCGCCTCGCCCTGCTCTATCCATAATTCCCCCTGCGAATCGCACAAATCCAGACCGTTTTGCGCCCGCCCGATCCCCAGCGCCTTTGTTAGCAGCGCCGGACCGCCCGCCCGCGGCATTTCCTCTCCCGCCCACTCCACCAATTGCAGCGCGCGCACCAGCACCGCCGCCGGGTAACCCTCCTCGGCGCAGACCACGTTGAACATCCAGTGCATCCCGTAGGTAAAATACACGTAAGCCGTCCCCGGCGCGCGGTACATCACATCCGTCCGCGGCGTGCGGCCGGCCCTGGCGTGGCAGGCCAGGTCTTGCTCCCCATCGTAAGCCTCCGTCTCCAGGATGATCCCCGCCAGCCGCATGCCCTCGACTTGATGCACCAGGCGCATGCCCAGCAGGGCCGGCGCCAGCTCCAGCGGCCGGCGGGCATAAAATGACCTGTCCAAACGAGTGCGCATCTGCATGGGTTCTATTGTACAATTAAGGGAAGAAATGAACAATTATCCGCAGCCGGCCCCCTGGGGTTGACGCAGGAATATTGAAGAAATATCCGTGTTCATCCGCGTTAAGAATATCAGTCCAGAAGGTGCAGCATGAAAATTCGTCCCAACCTTGGTTTATCGTTTGATGACGTCCTCCTCGTGCCCGCCCATTCCGCCATTCGCTCCCGCTCCGCCGTGGATACTTCCGCCGACCTGGTCAGGGGCATCCGCCTGCGCATCCCCATTATCGCCGCCAACATGGATACCATCACCGAGGCCCGCATGGCCATCGCCATCGCCCAGCAGGGCGGCATCGGCATCCTGCACCGCTTCATGAGCATCGCCGAGCAGGCCGAACAGGTTTCCAAAGTCAAACGCGCTGAGAACATGATCGTGGAAAAGCCCATCACCATCCGCATCCAGTCCACCGTGGCGGAGGCCCGCCAGCGCATGCTCGAGACCGGTGTGGGCGGCCTGCTGGTGGTGGACGGTGAAAATCGCCTGCTCGGGCTGGTCACCAACCGGGATGTGCTCCTGGCCCAGGATCCCGAAGAACCCATCCTGAATGTGATGACTCCGCGGGAAAAACTGATCGTCGCCGGGCCGGATGAGACCCTCGATTCCGCCCGCCGCACCCTTTACCAGCACCGCATTGAAAAGCTGCCCCTGGTGGATGACCGGGGTTGTGTGGTCGGCCTGATCACCGCCCAGGATATCGTCAAAATCCAGGAGCACCCCTCCGCCACCAAGGATGCCCGCGGCCGCCTGCGCGTGGGGGCTGCCATCGGCGTGCGCAGCGATGACCTGCAGCGCGCCGAAGCCTGCGTGCGCGCCGGGGCGGATGTTCTCCTGGTGGATATCGCCCACGGACATTCTGATCACACCATCCGCATGATTGAAAAGCTCAAGAAGCGCTGGCCGGACATGCCCGTCATTGCCGGCAACGTTGCCACGCCGCAGGGCGTGCGCGACCTGGCCGCGGCCGGGGCGGATGCCGTCAAAGTTGGCGTCGGCGCCGGATCCATCTGCATCACCCGTATCGTGACCGGCTTTGGCGTGCCGCAGCTTACCGCCGTGGCTGAATGCGCCGAGGTCGGGCACGCCCTGGGCATCCCGATCATCGCCGACGGCGGCATCCGCACCTCCGGCGACCTGACCAAGGCCCTGGCGGCCGGGGCCAGTACGGCCATGCTCGGTTCCCTGCTGGCCGGCACGGATGAGTCCCCCGGCGCGGCCGTCGTCCGTGAAGGGCGTCAATTCAAAGTGGTGCGCGGCATGGCCTCTCTGACTGCCAACGTGGATCGCAAACGCCTGGATACGGTCGATGAAATCCGCGAGGAGGATTGGAACGAGATCGTCCCCGAGGGCGTGGAAGCCTTTGTCCCCTACCGCGGCCCGGTGGCGGATGTGCTCCACCAGTTGGTCGGCGGCCTGCGCTCCGGCCTCAGTTATGCCGGGGCCGAGAGTATCGAACAATTGTGGGAAAAAGCCGAATTCATCCAGATCACCACGGGCGGCCTGCGCGAGTCGGGCAGCCATGATGTCAACCGGATGTAACCTTGAAAATGGATGAACGCCCCGCCTACGTCCGCATCTACGCCGTGGTGCGCCAGATCCCTCGCGGGAAAGTGGCCACCTACGGCCAGGTGGCCGGGTTGGCAGGCGGTGTGACGGCTCGCATGGTCGGTTATGCCATGTCCGCCCTGCCGGATGGTTCGGACGTGCCCTGGCCGCGGGTGATCAACGTCCAGGGTAAAATCAGTCCGCACGGCATGGGCATCGGCAGTTTAATGCAGCGCCAGATTCTCGAAAGCGAGGGAGTAGAATTTGACCTGGAAGGACGCATTGATTTCAACCGTTTTGGCTGGCTGGGTGACCCCCGGTCGGAAAGGAGATCTCATGGCTGAATTGTCACCGCAGGATGAAAAACTTCGCCTGATGTTCCGCTATATTAATAAGTTCATGCTCTTCCTCTGGCGGTTGGGGCTGGGTAACTGGCTGAATATGGCTCCGAGCACGCTCGGACGCTACATGGTCATCACCCACACCGGCCGCAAGACGGGCGAACGTCACCGCACGCCGGTTAATTACGCCCTCTACAACAACGAAGTCTACTGCACAGCCGGCTTTGGTGAAAAAGCTGATTGGTATCAAAATATCCTCGCCAATCCCCAGGTGGAAATCTGGCTGCCGGATTCCTGGTACGGCGGACTGGCCGAGGAAGTTTTTGAGCCGGAGCTGCGCTTGAAGATCATGCGCCAGGTATTGATTGCCAGCGCCTTTGCCGGCAAGATGGCCGGTTTCACCCCGCAGATGAGCGATGAAGACCTGGCCGCCCTGACGGGTGAATACAAGCTCATTCACATCCGCCGCGTGGTGGCCCGCACAGGCCCCGGCGGTCCCGGGGACCTGGCCTGGGTTTGGCCGCTGGCTACTTTCCTGCTGCTGCCCTCGCTTTTCAAGAAGCGCAAAAAATAGGCCGTCCATGGATGATCCGACCCGTCAGGTCAAACTGGAGATTTTCGCCCCGCCGGAAGTGCTGGAGGGGCTCCAGGCTGCCCTGGCAGAAGTCGGCGCCGGTCGGATCGGCAATTATGATCACTGTATGTTTGTCAGCCGCGGAACAGGTTATTGGCGCCCCCTTCCGGGCGCCAATCCCTATCACGGCCAGGTCGGGCGGATTCAATCCGCCGCTGAAGTCAAGATCGAGGTCAATTGCCCCCTGGATCTCGTCCCGGCTGCCCTGGCTGCCATCCGCCGTGTTCATCCCTACGAAGAGCCGCTGATCAATTGCGTTCCCCTGCTGAATCCCGAAGGTAAGGAGGAAACAAAACCATGATAGGCACGTGTCATCATCATCCCAGTTTTACCTCCCGATTTGTGGAGCCGCGTAACGTGGATGTCTGGCTGCCGCCTGCCTACACCCCCAATCGCCCGGAGCGCTTTCCCGTCCTGTATTTTCATGACGGCCAAAACCTGTTCGATCCGCACCTGTCTTACGCCGGGGTGGATTGGGATATCGACGGCGCCATGATCCGCCTGATCAACGAGGGCAAAATCCGCCCGGCCATAGTCGTCGGCATCTGGAACACCCCCCGCCGGACGCGTGAATACCTGCCCGCCCGGGCTGCCCAACAGTTTGTCGACCCGGGCAGGGCTTCCCAGTACCTTGCCGAACTGGGCGGCGACCTGCTCTCGGATGAATATCTCAAGTTCATCACCACCGAGCTCAAGCCCTTCATCGACGCCTGTTACACCACCCTGCCCGGCCAGGCGGATACGTTCATCATGGGCTCCAGCATGGGTGGATTGATCTCCCTCTACGCCGTCTGCGAGTACCCGCACATTTTCGGCGGGGCCGGCTGCGTTTCCACCCACTGGCCCATCGGGGATGCCTGCGTGCTGGATTATCTCCCCACCGCCCTGCCCGCGCCGGATAGCCACCGCTTTTATTTCGATTACGGCACCCAGACCCTGGATGCCGAGTACGAACCCTACCAGGTGCGCGCCGATGCAATCATGCAGCAGGCCGGCTACATCCCGGATGTGAACTGGATGACCCGCAAATTCGAGGGCGCCGAACATTCCGAGCGCGCCTGGCGGGAGCGGGTCCACATCCCATTGGAGTTCCTGCTGCATCCATGAAGCCCCCAGCCCGCCGCATCCTGTTTGGCTTGACCGCCGGCCTGGTCCTGCTGGCTGTATTGGCCTGTGCCCTGCCGGAGCTGCAGCAGTTCATCACGCCCCAGGCACCTCTGACCCCAACTGTGCCGCCCACTGAAACCCAACCCCTTGCTGAAATCCCCGGCTGCCCCGGAAACATCCTGGCCAACGGCGGCTTTGAGGCCGGCGCCCGCGGCTGGGACTACACCGGCAGCGAGCACGGCCAGGCCATCCCCTCCCTGCCGCTGGCGGATAGCCCCGAGCAGGTGCACAGCGGCAAGCTGGCCGCCCGGCTGGGCGGCTATGAAACCGCCAGCGACCGGCTGAGTCAATCCTTCGTCGTCCCCGAGCGCGGCCAGCTCAGCCTGTGGTGGATTTATCATTCCCCCGACCCCATCAAGGACCGCGACTACATGGCCGGGCGGATCGTGCTGCCCAACAATGAAGACGGACTACCGGTATTCTATGCCGGCGGTGATGCTCCCCAGGATACCTGGCAGCAGGCCGTGGTGGATCTATCGCAATACGCCGGCCAGCGCATCACCCTGGAGCTTGGCACCTCAAACGACAACTACTACGCCTCCTGGATGGTCGTGGACGACATCTGCGTCCAGCCCGCACAGTAAATATTGGTCATCCAATGGGGTGGGTTCAGAACCCATCCCCTACGGATGAAGGTTATCAATAAGGCTCCAGGGATCAAGAAAATCCTTGGAGCCTTTTCAATTTTTCCTCAAGGGAGAAGATCGGGATGGGGGTTCATCACAATCCCGTCGGCACCTTATATTAAAGTAGGGGAGGGTTTAAAAACCCTCCCCTACGGCATAATCATCTACGTTATCTACGCAAGGAAAGCTTTACGCCGTCAGCCGCGCATCCTTCTCCAGCGTCAGGCGCAGCCCATCCGGCAGGCTGACCTGCGGCTGGTAGCCCAGCACCCGCCGCGCCAGCTTCAAGTCGGCGCACATCCGGCTCGGCCCGCGCTCGGTGCGCGGATTGTAGACCACCTCCGGCCTGCCGCCGGTCACTTCGATCGCCAGCCGCACCAACTCGCGCACCGTCGTCTCCTGTCCGCTGCCAATGTTGATGATCTGCCCGTTCGCCTCCGGCGCCGTCGCCGCCGCCACCATCCCCTTGACCACGTCATCCAGGTAGACGTAATCCCGGCTCTGTTGGCCGTCGCCGTGCACCACCAGCGTGCCGTTCAGCCGCGCCTGGCGCAGGAAATTGGGAATGACCGGCGCATGCACCGGTGGAAGGTGCTGCCCGGGGCCGTAGGCGTTGAAGACCCGCAGAATCACGGTTTCAATCCCCCACAACTGCCCAATCGTGCGCACGTAATATTCCGCCGCCAGCTTGGAGACGGCATACGGGCTGCGCGGCCCGGGAATGGCTGTTTCCGCCACCGGCTGGGCATCCTGGTCGCCGTAAATCGCCCCGGAAGAGATGAATACCACCCGCCGCACCCCCACATCCCGCATGGCTTCCATCAATGTTACCGTCCCGCCCACGTTAACCTGGTTGTATTCGCGCGGATAGAGCAGTGACTCGGGTACCAGCACCCGCGCCGCCAGGTGATAGACGCACTGCACATCCTGCATCAACGTCCACAACTTTGGCCGGTCATTGACATCCCCGCGGGTAAAGGCCACCTCTGGCGTAATCGCCGCCGGGTCTCCGGTGGAAAGATCATCCAAGCCACGTACGGCATGCCCCTCACGTGCCAGTTGATTTGCCAGTGCCGAGCCGAGAAATCCGGCCGCTCCAGTGATGAAAAATTTCATGCGAACCCTGTCCCTGGTGAGATGCCTTACTGGTCATTCGATTATAGCACACGCCGCAAGGGGGCAATCCTGCAGGGAAAACCGTCCATATTAAAAACAGATTAAGCCCACTCGATTAGCCTGACCGCTTTTGAATAATTGAGATAGAATCAGGCCAGGCTGATTATTTCAATACAAGGAGTCATTCATGAGCAAGGTTATTCAGGATTTAAAAGACGCATTTGCCGGTGAATCACAGGCCAACCGCCGCTACCTGGCATTCGCCCAGAAAGCCGATGAAGAAGGCTACCCCCAGGTGGCCCGCCTTTTCCGCGCCACCGCCCACGGTGAAACCATCCACGCCCACAACCATCTCCGCGTCCTGGGTGAGATCCGCACCACCCGCGAAAACTTGCAGGCTGCCATAGATGGCGAACATTACGAAATCGTCACCATGTACCCGGAATTCATGAAGGATGCCGATGAAGCTGGCGACAAGAAAGCAAATCGTAGCTTCGACATGGCCTGGGATGTTGAAAAAATCCACGAGGATCACTACCGCAGCGCCCTGGAAACCCTCGGCCAGCAAACCGAACTCTTCGACTACTACGTCTGCCCGGTTTGCGGATACCTGCACGCTCGCACTGCCCCGGATAAATGCCCGGTTTGCGGTACCCCCGGCAGCCGCTTCGTAAAAATCGACTAATTCTGACTGACGATAAAACCGACCGCCGGACTGTCTGTCACATTCCCGGCCAGGTCGGTCACCCGCACCATCAAGCTGTGCGCTCCCGGCCGCGCCTGCCACTGGAAAGTGGCGGGCGCGCCTTGCTGGATGCTGATGGAGCGCCCATCCAGCAGCCATTCCGTCTGCCGGATGCCCAGTGCATCGCTGGCTTGCGCCCCCAGCAGGATGCTGGTTGCACCGCCCAGGTGAATGGTCTCCCCCGCCCCCGGTTGGGTCACCCGCACCTCCGGCGGCGTGTTATCCACCGTCACCTGGATGGCTGCCGTTTGCACGCTTAGGTTCTTCCCCACCACCAACAGCCGGATGGCATACAGGCCGTCCTCTTGCGGGGTTTGCCAGTTCGCCAGCACACCGTTCTTCACGGCCAGGTTTCCTTCACCTACCAGCACCCACTCATTTGGATTCATCCCTTGCCCCACCTGGATACTGTAACGCTGCAGGCCTGTCGTATCTGCCGTCCCGCGGATTTCCACCTCGCCGCTGACCGCGGCAAACATGGCCGGCGCAGTGACCTCCACCCCGGGCAGCGAGACCTGGGCCTGTACCCGGTCGTAGGCGGTGGGCGGTTGGGGCAGGCCCCTGTTGGCGGCCCACTCCTGCGCTTCCGGCGGCACCACAAAGTACGTGCGTTGCTCCACCAGTTCCGCCGGAGTGAAGATCGTCGCCAGCAATCCAGTCTCCCGGTTGACCTGCAGGACGCGGTAAAGGTCATCGGCTGCGGTCGGCTCGTTCCCGGCCAGGAAGATTTCCTTGACCACGGTCGGGCACTGTGCCGTCGGCAGCAGCCCGGAGGGATCGCACACATCCGCAGTATTTATTCCGGCCGGCTGATCCCAGCCCAACGGCGGCAGATCGCGCCCGGCGGTTTGCATCAGGGCATACCAGGTCCCCGCTGCCAGCCTGGCGTCCAACCGCTCCGGGTTGCCCGCTGCCTTGCGATTGATGTGCACCACCGCCAGCCGCTGCGGGGTGAATCCAGCCGCCCAGATGTCATCTCCGGCCGCCGTCTGGCCCAGCTTGGCCCCGGCCGGCCGCCCAATTTCCAACGGGTTGGGGTAACCCAGGCTGGCCCGCCGCGCGGTTTCATCACTCAAGATATTTTGTACCAGGTAGGCCAGCTGCGGCGAGAGCAGCGGCTGTGTGTCCACCACGCCGAAGCCGGGTTGGCTGACCCCGCCCTGCTGCACTTCCAGGATCAAAGCCGGTTTGAGAGTTTCTCCCTGCCCGGCCTGCACGCCCTCGTTGGCCAGCGGCGCATAAGCCCGACTAATCTGCAGCACGCTAGCCTCCGCAGCGCCGTAAATCACCGCCAGGGGATCCTTCGCTCCGGCCAGGTTGCCCAAACCCAGCGGTTCCACCCGCCGCCAGATGCTGGCTGCCCCGCTTTGCTGTAGCAGGCTGCTGATCCCGGCCAGGTAATCGTTGGCAATGGCATTCCGCAGGCGCTGCGGCCCGTGATATTCGCCGTCAGGGTTATCTGCATTGATCAGCCCGGCTGGACGATTGACGGGCAGGTCCCACACCAGGCTGGCCGGGCTGTATCCGCCCGCAAACAGGCCCACCGCGGCCAGCGGGGTGAGGATGGTGCCGGCCGGATGAGCGGGCAATGCATCCGTCTCACCCTGGGGGGTGGTCTCCCCCGCCAGGGCCAGGATTTGTCCCGTCTGCGGGTCCAGCAGGAGCGCAGAACCCGTCCAGCCGCTGCCCTGCGGGGGCTCAACCAGGTTGAGAGTGGGCAGCAGCCGTGCTGCCGGACAATCCGCCGGGGCAGCTGCCGCCAGATTTCCGCTTTCCAGGCGTTTCAATTGTTCCCGCAGTGTGCAAACCAGTTGCGCCTGCAGATCGTAATCCAGCGTTGTGCGGATGGTCCAACCGCCCCGCTCCACCTGCTCCCGGCCGATTACATCCCCCAGGTCCTCCAACACCAGCCGGGTGAAGGCGCGCGCCAGGGTTGGTTCGGTTTCAACTTCCGTGCGCAGGTGAATTTGCTCCTGCATGGCGGCGGCAAACCCGGCCTCATCCACTGCACCGGACTGGCGCATCTGCTCCAGGGCCGCCTGCCAGCGGTCACGAGCCGCCGCCGGGGCGTCCAGCGGGTTGAGCGCCGGGGCCTCCAGCGTCGTGACCAACATGACTGCCTCGGCCAGGTCCAGGTCTGCAGCGCTTTTCTCAAAATACAACCGGGCGGCCGCCTCCGCCCCAAAGGCCCGGTGGCCGAAGTTGGCCTCGTTCAAATACCACTCCAGGGTTTGCTCGCGGCCTTTCTCCGCCACCACCTGGGCCGCCAGCAGGCGCATGCGCAGCGCCCGGCGCAGTCCGGTCGGTTCGCCGTTCAACAGCAAATCGCTGACCAGACGCTCGGCAATGGTGTTTGGATTCAGATCCGTCAGGTGACGCAGGGTAAAGCCGGGGCTCTGCCAAAAATCCGCCTGCAGCAGGGCCACGGCTGCCAGGGCCAACTGCCCCGAAAGGTGATCCTCCTGCTGCACATCCAGCCCCAGGTATTCCGGTTGGATACCCGGGTTTTCAACGGTCAGTAAAACATGCGCGCCGCTGCGGTCCAGCAGGCGGGTTGGATTGTAGAAGGCTCCGTCCCCCCGTCCAAAATAGGCCGGGATGCCCTCCAGGGAGGGCAAATCGGTGGTTAAGTTCGAGTAAAACACTGCCAGACCAAAAACCAGCCCGGCCAGCAAGATAAACAAGGCAGCCGACAACCCCACCCCGAAATGGGTCAGGCCGTTCCCGCCGCTGCGGCGCAACCGCCGGCGGTGGATCAACCTGGAATTTTGCAGGGGTGTGGCAGGCACGGTCTTACGGTGTCGCTTTGCGGGTGGGTGTCGCAGTCGGGGTCGGCGAGCTGAGCGCAGCCGCCCGGGATTCGGCCGTTTGGCGCCATTCTGCGCGGATCGAGCTTTCCGGCAGCGCCAGCAGATCGTTCCAGGCCCGCAGCCCGGCCAGCGGATTGCCGACCTGTTCCAGGGCCTGGGCGTAATAATACAGGTACTCGCCCTTGCGCTGAGGGGTATCAGCCAACTTCATCGCCCTGGTAAACTGGTCAAAGGCCTCGTTCGGGTACTTGAGCGCCAGCAGCGCCCGCGCCCGTCCCAGGGCTGCCCGGAACGATTTCCCGTCCAACACCAGTGCCTGGTCAAAGTCCTGGTAAGCCGCAGCGCCGTTGCCCTGTTCGAGCAGGATCGTCCCCCGCCAGGCAAAAGCATCCGCCGACTTGTTGTATGCTTCAATGGATTTATTCAACCACTCCAGGGCGGTTTCCGTCTGTCCCGCTTCGGCGTAGGCAATCCCCAGCCGGGCCATACCGGCCGCATCGGTGGCGGCATATTTGGCGTAGATTTCAAGCGGCGGAATGGCCGCCTCATACTCTCCCAGGGCGGTGTAGGCCTCGCCCAGTGTGCGGTAGGCTTCCAGCAGGCTGACATCCATCTGGTTGGCTGTTTTGGCATCATCCAGGGCCTGTTGCGCGTCTCCGATCAACAGGTTCACCTGCGCCCGGTACAGGTACAGCAGCGGCGAAGTCTTCGCCCGTTCCAGGTCGGCAGCCTTATCCAGCGTTCCCAGGGCAGCTTCTCCATCCTGGGCCAGCAAATCCAGGTGAGCCATTTCCAGCCAGGCATCCGCATAAGCCGGGTCGCCGGTCGTGGCGGCTTCCAGGTCAGCCCGGGCTGCCTCCAGGTCCGGCGGATCGGCCCGCAGGTCCAGTCGCGCCCGCCCCAGCAATGCTGGCGGGTAGCTCTCCTGGATTTTCAGGGCATCATTATAGGCGGCCAGCGCGGCTTCAAGGTTGCCCTGCTGGCGCTCGGCCTCGCCGATCAAATACGGGATGTCCGGCGCATTCGGCACGTCTCCCGCTGCATTTTTCAAAAAGGTAACCGCCGCAGCCCAATCGCCGCGCTCATAGGCGCGCATGCCGGAGCGGAAGTTCTCGCTGATGGAGTGTTCCACCTGGACGTACAGCGGCGTGGGGGTATAAGCTACTTCCGGCTGCAGTACCTCCGGCAGAGGCGTGCCCGCTCGCGCCTCGGTACCCCGCACCACCGGCGAGGGTGTCGGCAGGAAGGTCGAGGTCGGCCCGGCCGTCGGCATCACGATCGTCCGCCGGGCATTTGCGGCCGGGTTGGTCGGCCGGTTGGCAAAAATCACAATGATGGCAATCACTGCAACCAGGCCCAGCACTGCTCCGCCCACGCCGATGACCTGCTTGCGCGTAATCGGGTTGGCCGGTTTCTGGGCGGCCTGCTCCTGGGCCAGCAGAGCCTGCCAGTTGCGCTTCTGCGCCGCCAGCGGGATCACCAGGGCCGGGTCCACCGGGCCGCCGCCAAAGATGGCCAGCCCGCGCTTGACCGCCGGGTCATCCGGCATTAGTTTCTGGGCTTCGTTCAGGCAGTAAAGCCGCTCGCGCTGGCTTTCCACTACCGCGCTCATATACAACCAGTACTGCCCATTGTTGGGGTCCGCCTTGATCAGGCGGGTCAGCAGATCGCGGGCGTGCGCCGGCTCGTTTTTATCCAGCGCCGCCAGCACTTCCTGGAACATGGGATCTTCCGTCGGCATGGTTTCAGTTTAGCACAGCCCCCCGCGCCGGGCAAGCATCCGCGCCTAACGGTTTTGA
Source organism: uncultured Anaerolineaceae bacterium (assembly GCA_964405455.1). Lineage (GTDB taxonomy): Bacteria > Chloroflexota > Anaerolineae > Anaerolineales > Anaerolineaceae > CALESS01. The sequence continues at coordinate 32,072 of CAYOOA010000012.1, forward strand.
AGGCTGCAAAGCCTACTTTACCACCTTGAGGGTTCCGGATAAAGATCGCGCCTTGTCCACTGGCACCTGGGGCAGGTTTCTAGGGAAATCCTAGTCACTTTGTCGAGGTAGATAGAGCTGGAGATACCATCCGCCTCAATCCGAGTGGGAGCCAGGCCTTGCCCAATGTAGAATGGGCACTGGATGACGTATGAAATGGCGACCAAACGCCGGATAATTCCCACAAAAAATTATCATCCAAGAATTTTTGATCCCTTTTCATCGAAGATATAGTTTTTTAGTACAAAATCCAGCCGGATTGTGCGACAATCAGTTGGTTCATTATTTTTCCAGGCATCCAGAAGAAACAAGAGAAAGGATAAACCAGGTTGGCCGGATTTAAGCAGACCCCCCGCATCCTGCTGCGCCTCATCCACCTGCCGCCCCGCCTGGCGTATACCCTCGGCCTGGGGCCGCTGATTGGAAAAGTGATCCTGCTGCTGACCACCCGCGGGCGGAAATCCGGCCGGCCGCGGGTCACGCCCCTGCAGTACGAGGAGATTGACGGCTGCTATTATCTCGCCGCTGCGTTGGGCGGCCGGGCGGACTGGGTGCGCAACATCCAGGCCGACCCCGGCGTGCAGGTCCGGGTGTTGCGCCGCCGCTTTTCCGGTCGGGCTCAAATCATCCGTGATCCCGTACGGATCGCTGATTTTCTTGCCCTGCGCTTAAAGCGCCATCCGCGGATGGTCGCCGCCATCCTGCGCAGCGCTGGGCTGTCCATTCCCCCCTCCCGGGCGGACCTGGAACAGTACGCAGTCCGCCTAACCCTGGTGGTGGTTCAGCCGGATGAATGATTTCAGTCTTCTTGGAAATCAATCAAAGATCAGGCATGGGGCACTTCTTGATCCATCGATTAATTTTCGAATTCTTGGGCAACTTGGGTGCGCCCCGTACAGGGGCATCCCGGCCACGGTCTATCCGCCTTTTTCTCGAATTCCCCTGGATGCAGCAGGTTAGAGAGGTTTCATTTGCATTTGGAATTTATGAGTGCTATGATAAAAGCTGGCTGATTTCAAGCCCAAAACCTCAATTCCTGAGTTGAAGGAGAAGAGAAAAATGAAAATCAAGTTGGGTCGGATTGCCCTCATATCTTCACTGGTGCTGATAGTCCTGGTACTGGCTGCCTGCTCCAGTGGGTCAAATTCTTCCTCATCGGAGTCAGATGTTGCCAAACCGTCCAACCCTGGCGGCGTGGGTGAAGCTGTCAGCCTGACCGGAGACGCAACCAAAGGCGCTGATATCTTTTCGGCCAATTGTGTTGCCTGCCACGGAGAGCAAGGCAAGGGAGGTGTGGCCAATCCCGGCGCTGCGGAGGATGTTCCCACTCTGAACCCGATTGATCCCACCCTGGTCAGTGCCGATTACAAAACGTTTGCCTCCAACCTGGACCTGTTCATTGAACACGGTTCAACCCCCGAAGGCAGCAGCCCTACTTTCTCCATGTTGGCTTTCGGTGATAATAAATCCCTCACCCCCCAGGAAATCGCAGACGTGATTGCCTATGTCATCAGCCTGAATAAGAAGTAAAAACTGTTTGAAGGCCACAAAAAAACGGGATGCGCCTGCGCATCCCGTTTTTACATCTTGTGAATTATGTATCTTTCACCAGCCAGAGGAACCCGCTCCCCGCCAGGCGGATGAACAAGCGGCCTTGCTGCACCATCCAGCGCGCCCCGCTCAGCAGGTCCACCAACTGCCCGCTCAATCCCGGTTCCAGCTCCACTTCTTCTCCCCCGGTGGAGAGGTTGATCACTGCCAGCAGCGTCCTACCCTGCCAGCTGCGCCGGTAGGCCGCCACCGCCGGGCTGCCCGTTTCCACCCATTCAAAACCGCCCTGACCCAGCTCTTCATGTTCCTTGCGGATGGCGATCATCCGCCGGATGGTATTCCACAGGCTGTCTTTGTCCTCCCGCGCCCGCGCCACGTTCACCCGCTGCGGCCCGTATTCGGAATTCTCGATCACCGGTGCGTACAGTTTCTCCGCCGGCGCGCTGGAAAAGCCCGCGTTCGGCCCATCCTCCCACTGCATCGGGGTGCGCACACCGTTGCGATCAAACAGGTCGATGTTATCCCCCATCCCGATCTCATCGCCGTAGTAAATAATTGGCGAGCCGGGCAGTGAGAACAGCAGCCCGAAGGCCAGCCGCATCCGCGCCGGGTTGTTATCCAGCAGCGGGGCAAACCGCCGCCGGATGCCCAGGTTCAGGCGCATGCGCGGCTGCGGGGCGTATTCCTGCCACATCCATTCGCGCTCCTCCGGAGTCACCATTTCCAGGGTCAATTCATCATGGTTGCGCAGGAAGGTGCACCACTGGCAGTTTTCCGGGATCTCCGGCGTACGGTTCAGGATCCAGACCAGGTCTTCCTTGCTTTGCTTGCGCAGCGCCATGTAAATCCGCGGCATCACCGGGAAGTGGAAGCCCATGTTGAATTCATCCCCGTCGCCGAAGTACGGCCGCACATCCTCCGGCCATTGGTTCGCCTCGGCCAGCAGGATGCGCCCCGGGTAATGTTGATCAATATAGGCCCGCACCTCCTTCAGGTAGGTGTGGGTTTCCGGCAGGTTTTCGCAGTTGGTCCCTTCGCGCTCAAACAGGTACGGCACGGCATCCGCCCGGAAGCCGTCAATCCCCAGGTCCAACCAGAACTTGAGGATATCCAGCATCACCTGGCGCACGGCCGGGTTGTCAAAGTTCAGGTCTGGCTGGGAGGAATAAAAGCGGTGCCAGTAGTACTGCCCGGCCTGCTCGTCCCAGGTCCAGTTGGATTTTTCGGTGTCCACGAAGATGATCCGCGCATCGGCATACTTTTGATCCGTGTCCGACCAGACGTAATAATCCCGGTAAGGTGAGTTGCGATCCGCCCGCGCCGCCTGGAACCACGGGTGCTGGTCGGAGGTGTGATTCATCACCAGGTCGGTCAACACGCGGATGCCCCGCTTGTGGGCCTCATCCAGCAGCCGCTTGAAATCCTCCACCGTGCCAAAGGTCGGCTGGATGGTGTAATACTCCGAAATATCATAGCCGTCATCGCGCAGCGGAGATTGGAAAATCGGCATCAGCCACAGGCAGTCCACCCCCAGGTCCTTCAAGTAGTCCAGCCGCTGCGTCAGGCCGATTAAATCCCCATGTCCGTCGCCGTTCCCATCCGCGAAGGCGCGCACATTCACTTCATAAAAAACCGCATTTTTATACCACATGATATCCCTGTCCGTTCCCGGCAATCGAGAGGGGCACGGGAGAATGGCTGCTCTCCGCGTGCCCCTCCTGTTCGATTGCCTTCCTGTAAAAGTTTATCCCTTGACGCTGCCGGCCATCAGGCCGCGCACAAAGTAGCGCTGCAGGGCAAAGAAGACCGCCAGCGGCAGCAGCATGCTGATGAACGCGCCCGAGGTCAGCAGGTGCCAGTCCTGGCCCTTTTCACCAACCATGGCTGCCAGCGCGCTGGTGACGACGCGGTTCTTGTCGCCCAAAAAGACCAGCGCCACCAGGTAGTCGTTCCACACCCACAGGAACTGGAAAATGGCGAAGGAAGCCAGCGCCGGGATGGAGAGCGGCAGGATGAGCTGCTGGAAGATGGTAAAGTGCGACGCGCCGTCAATGAAGGCCGATTCAAGGATATCCCGCGGGATTGTGCCGATGTAATTGAATAGCAGATAGATGGCCAGCGGCAGGCCGAAGCCGGTATGCGCCAGCCACATGGCCAGGTAGGTGCCGTTCAGGTTCAGCTTGGTGTAATCCTGCAGGATTGGCACCAGCGCCAGCTGCAGTGGCACCACCAGCAGCGCCACCACGATGGTGAACAGCATCTTCCGCCCGGGGAAGGTCATCCAGGCAAAGCCGTAAGCAGCGAAAGCGGCAATCAGGATCGGGATGATGGTGCTCGGTACTGCCACTGCAATCGAGTTGATAAACGCTCCGCCCAGGTTGTTGCCCTGGCGCTGGATCGTATTGCCGTTGGCATCCTTGTAGGTGATTGTTTTGCCGGTCAGCGTGTCTTTGTAGTTTTGCAGGGTCAGGCGTGTATCAAACCAGACCCATTTCTTCTCTTCAATCAGGATGGTGCGGCTGCGCTTGTTGCCTTCCCAGGTCAGGATGCGCCCGTCCGGCAGAGTGACGCCGTTGCGCCACTCATCGAAGGAAGCAGTATAGCCCTCAATCGTCACCGGGGCATTCGGATCCGTGTTATCCGGCAGGGTGATGGTTCCGGTTTGCACCACGCCTTTGTGCGGGAACACCGTCCACCAGCCAGAGCCGTAAATCTGGGTTGGGTTGCGGAAGGAAGTGATGAAGATGCCCAGCGTCGGGACCAGCCAGACTATGCAGATCAGGATCAGCACCAGGTTAACCAGGAAGCTGGACCATTTCTTTTGGCTCGTGAAACTGCGGTTCTTCTCGCTCATGAGAACGCCTTCCTTTCGCGGAACTGCCGCAGGTTGTAAATCATCACCGGGATCACTGCAACCAGCAGGATGATGGCAATGGCCGAAGCCTGCCCGGAGTTGTTATGCGTGAATTGCTGAATATAAAATTCATTGGCGATTACGTTGGTTCCGTAATTGCCTCCGGTCATCACGCGCACAATATCAAACAGTTTCAGACTGAAAATGATGATCGTCGTCGATACCGTCAACAGGGTGCCCTGGATGGTGGGAATAATGATGCGGAAGAACACTTGCGGTTCTGTAGCCCCGTCCACCCGGGCCGCCTCCAGCAATTCAGCCGGGATGCCCTTGATGGCCGAAGAAATAATCACCATCGCATAACCGGTCTGCAGCCAGACCATGATCACAATCAGCAGGAAATTGTTCAGCGGCGGCTGCGTCAGCCAGGGTTGGCTCTTGATGCCAAAGGCCATCACGATCGCATTGAGCAGCCCAATTTCCTGGATGCCAATCCCTTCTCCCTTATAAGCATAAACAAACTTCCAGATCACGCCCGCGCCAACGAAGGAGATCGCCATCGGCATGAAGATGATCGCCTTGTAGACCTTTTCAGCCTTGCTCCGGTCGGCCAGGACGGCAATAATCAAGCCCAATCCAACCGAAAGACCGGTGCCGAAGATCATCCACAACAGGTTGTTGCGGAACGCCTCCAGCATGATCCGGTCGGTTAACGCAAAAATGTAGTTCTTAAACCAGACAAACTTGAACCCGGTTTCATTCATGAAGCTGAGATACAGCGTTCGCACAGTGGGGATGGCCAGGAACCAGGCCAGGATGGCCAGTGCCGGACCAATAAAGAGGAACGGCTGCAAGCGTCGGGTCCACTCACGCGGCATCAATTCGACGACAAAGTTGGTGGCATAATACAGCAAGGCCACGCCGCCCACGCCCCAGACGATGGCAACCAGGGCCACTACCAGCTTGGGAGCATTGGTATCCCGCAGGAAGGTGTACCCCACCCACAGGATGGCAAATGTCACCAGCGGGATTAAGACGGCAATCACCACCCGCCCGAGGGCAGTGGTGAACCACGCCAGGATCCTGCTGAAAACGGAACTTTGCACCTGTTTCGCTTGCATAATATTTTCCTCCCAGGGATATTTTACAGGAAAATTCCCGGAGTGTTATACGAAGATGGGCAGGAGATTTTCTCCCCTGCCCATCCCGTTTAATCAAAACTTATTTCGGCCAGGCCGCGTCAATTTCCTTCATCGCAGTGTCAAGGTCAATGGCACCGCTGACGTAGCTGGTCATGCCCTTCCAGAAGGAACCGGCACCCACCGCGCCCGGCATCAGGTCCGAGCCGTCGAAGCGAACCGAGGAGGCGTTGAGGATGATCTCAGCCACGCCGCGGTCAACTTCATTGGTGTACCAATCCAGGCTGCTGTCCAGGTGGGGCGAGATGGCTCCACCAGCCTTCACCCAGCCTTCCACCGAGGCGCCCGTGGTGAAGTATTCCATCACAGCGCGCACTTCCGGCCGATCATTGAACATGGCGTAGATATCGCCAGCCACGAGGACGGGCTTGCCGTACGCCGGGTCAATGGGGGGCAGGTAGAAGAAGGAGTAATCCTTGCCGGCCACCAAACCTTCGGGGAAGAAGGTGGTGATGAAGTTACCCTGCTTGTGCATCCAGCACTTGGGCGGATTTTCGAACATGGGCTTGGGGGCATCGCCAAAGTTGGTCGTCGCAATGGCCGAGCGGCCGCCGTAGACATAGCCTTCCTTGAACCACAGGTCCGACATCACCTGCACGGCATGTTTCACTTCCGGGGATTCGAATTTCAGCGTACCGGCCACCCACTTGTCATAGTTCTCAAGGGAGGTGGTGCGCAGCATGATCTCTTCGATCCAGTCAGTCGCCGGCCAGCCGGTGGCAGCGCCGGATTCAATCCCGACGCACCACGGCGCATCGCCGTCGGCCACAATCTGGTCGGAAAGGGCCAGCATTTCATCCCAGGTCGTGGGGATCTTGTAGCCGGCTTCGTCGAACTTGGCCTTCGGGTACCAGACCAGCGACTTGCCGTTCACACGGCCCCAGATGCCCGCCAGGATCTTGGTGCCATCTTTGGTGGGCATCATGCCCATGTCGATCCAGGACTGGTTGTAGTTGGCCTGCAGCTTTTTCATATCCAGGAACTTGCTCAGGTCAACCGCCAGGCCCTTGGCAACAAAGGTGGCCATCAAACCGGGCTGCGGGAAGTCCACAATGTCCGGCGGGTTGCCGCCCTCGATGCTGATGCCGATCGAAGCTTCGAATTCCTTCGAGCCGGTGTACTGGATGTCGATCCCGGTCTTTTCCTCGAAGGATTTGACCGAATCATCAAACTTCACCGCATCGTTATCGGTGAATGGGCCGGCCATGGTGACAACTTTACCCTTGAACGCGCCCGTCCAGGCCTGGTCCAACGCACTGCCTGTCGTGGTGCTGCCACCGGTGGTGGCGGGGGTTTCGGTCGCTTTCGGCTGGCAGGCCGCCAGCAGCATGGCTGCCACTGTCAAAACAACCAACATACCCAACATCAATTTCTTCATTTTTCTCCTCCAATGGATTGAGAAAGAAATATTAGCCAGGCGGATTCATCCGCCTTGCATACACGGGAATGGAATGGTTTAACACTAACGATGTTTCACCTCCTGCTCATCCACTGCCGCCCGGGCCGGGTTGACCAAAACGGCAGGACTTGCCCAACACAAAACCTCGCACAGGTTATCTTCCCTCTGCGCCGGACAGGCCGCCGCAGGATTGGCGCACCACCAGGTGCGTCTCCAGCAATGTGTGCTGCGGCTCCCCGCCGTTGCCCTGCAGCAATTGCACCATCCGCTCCCCGGCCGCCTGTGCCAGGCGTGGCACCGGCAGGTGGATGGTGGTAAGCTGCGGCACGCTGTAAGCAGCCATCGGCACATCATCAAAACCGACCAGGGCCATTTCTTGCGGGACGCGTATGCCCCGCTCCGCCAGCGCAGCCAATCCGCCAAAGGCCACCACGTCGCTGGCGATGAAAACGGCCGTCGGGCGCACCCGCTCATCCAGCAGGCTGTTCATTTGCTGGTATCCCGACTCGATATCAAACGCGCCCTGGCGTACCAGCCGATCGTCATAAGCCAGGCCGGCTTTCTCCAGTACAGAACGGTAACCTGCCAGGCGGTCGCTGGCGGCCGTGAATGTCAACGGGGCATTGGTGATGCAGCCGATCCGGCGGTGTCCCAGCCTGACCAGGTGCTGCACGGCCGTTTCTGCAGCGGTAAAATTATTCACATCCACTGTGTCAAACCGCCCGCCGGCCAGTGAGCCCATCAGAACCAGCGGAAACTTGCTTTCAGCCAGTGAATCCAGTGCCGCATCATCATAGCGCGGCCCGGAAAGCAGGATTCCGTCCACCTGGTGGCTGCGAGCCAACCGCAGGTAGCCGGAGCCGTCGGCATCGTCTTCCACCATCTCCACCAGCAGGCGCAGCCCGTGCACCCGCAGCGCCTCCAGCAGCCCTTCCACCAGTTGGAAGAAGTAGGCGTCCGTTCCCATGCTGTGATTGCGGCGGCTCATCACCAGCCCCACTGTGCCCGCGCTGCGGCTGACCAGCGCCTGGGCGGCTGCGTTGGGCACATAACCCAGCTCCTCGGCTGCCCGAAAGACGCGTTCCATCGTTTCTGTGCTGATATTGGTGTGGGGGACTCGATTTAATACAAGGGATACCGTCGTGCGGGAGACACCCGCCCGTTGTGCAACTTCCCGACTGGTGATGCGCTTGCCAGGCTGCACGTTCACAATCCTCCACCCGATCAGTAACACGTTTTACTAACTATATAAGCTTAGCAACTTTTAGTAAAAAAGTCAATATCTAATTTGATTTTAATCTTAAAGATTCATCCTTTTTCGCCTTATCCCCGCCGCCAAGCCTGGATTCTCACCACAGTCTGGGCGTTTTTCGGTTGTCTCGCGGGTCTACCTGCACGCAGTCCATTTCTGCGTGCTATACTATTTTCAAGCCTTCCTTGCCTGTGAGGTTCCCATGAAGCGCATTCTTTTCCTCCTCCTGCTCACCTGTCTGGTTATTTCTGCTTGCCAACCCCTGCCGGAAACTGGGGCTGCCGTAGTGGTCGGCAAAATTCTCATCCAGCGCCACGGCAGCCGGGATTTTGTCCAGCTGCACACCTTTCAATCCGTCAAGGCAGGCGAAGCCCTCCAGGCCGCTGATTCCTCCTCCTATGGAGAGTTTGGCCTGGTCTATGGTTATTTCGTCCTGCTGCCTGATTCGCAAGTCACCCTCCTGGATATCCAGACTACCGAGCAGGCCGATCTGAAGGCCTCCTTGCGCCTGGATTACGGCTCTGTTTTTGTTGAGTCTGGTCAATCGACAGGTAAAATCTCGCTGGAGGTGCTTACCGATTACGGCACGGCTGCCCTGCACGGCTCCTCCATGGTGGTTACGCAAGATTCAAACAATGCCAAAGTGTATTGCCTCTCCGGCTCAGCCACCGCAACCGGCTCATCGACCGTCTCACTGATGGCCGGACAATCTTCAACCATGATGTCCATCGGTTCGGCGCCCACCCCACCCCAAACGGATCCTTATTATTTGCAAAGCAAAGATCCGTCTCTCCAGGAGGTCATCAACGACCGCTACCTGCATTACGGAATTGAAGATCGCTCCACGTTTACACCAGAGCCAACTTCAACCGCCACCCATACTCCTGTGGTCACCCGCACCGCCCTTGCCACCTGGACGCCCTTTGCCCTCGGCCCAACCTCCACCCCCCGGGTGGATTCCGCTGTGCCGACCTACCGCCCCACCATCACCCTTCCGGCCGGTTTCACCGGGCTGACAGCCGAAGAACAGGCCGCCCAGGGAACCCACACCTATTCTGTTGCCTGCCAATCCTGGGGGGATTGTGTTTGTGACAGTGCCCTGGCTGAACCCCGGGTCACTATCCCGGTAGTGTTTGACACCACCCAGGCTACCCTGGGTTCAGGTAATGAAAGTCTCACTTACCCCAAGGTGTGGCCCAACTTGTACCGCCTGGTCCTCCAGGGGAAAGTAGCCGAGATCCGTTTCCTCCCGGAAGGCTTTGAATTCTTCGTCACCCAGGCCGGGCAAGCATGCTCCCTGCAAACCTTCACCCGCCAGCCGTAAAATCACCTCGTAAAATGGACCGACTTTTTCGAGTCGCAGCCGGAGGTCGTAAATCGACGGGCTGCCATCTGATATAATTACCCCTTCACTTCTTTTCACAGGATCACCCCATGTTTGACCGCCGCGCCTATTACAAGGGCTTGCTCACCCTGGCTGTGCCCATCATCATCCAGAATTTCGTCGCCTCTGCCCTGAACGCCATCGATGTCATCATGATCGGCCAGATGGGCGAGACCGCCGTTGCTTCGGTCGGCCTGGCCAACCAGATCACCTTCCTGACCAACTTCCTCATCTTCGGCATCACCAGCGGCTCGGCCATTTTTGCTGCCCAGTTCTGGGGCAAGCGGGATATTCCCAGCATCCGCAAGGTGCTCGGTGCTGCATTGATGATGGCTGTTGGCGGGGCTTTCATCTTTACCACCCTGGCGGCCGTTTTCCCGCGCACCGCCCTCTCCATTTACACCACCGACCCGGAAGTGATCACGCGCGGCA
>CAYOOA010000012.1:42281-46754 GCA_964405455.1 uncultured Anaerolineaceae bacterium
GCCGCCCTGGCCACCGTGGCCGCCCGCCTGGTGGAGATGCTGGTCATGGTTGGCCTCTCCTACCGCTTGAAGACCGTGGTGGCCGGCAAACTCCCGGAGATCTTCACCTTCCAGCGCAGCTTCTGGGGCGGCTTCCTGAAAACAGCCTTCCCGGTGGTGATCAATGAAACCTTCTGGTCGCTGGGCATCACCATCTACAACCTGATCTACGCCCACATCTCCACCGAAGCAGTGGCCGCCATCAACATCACCGCCACCATCGAGGGACTGGCCTTCACCATCTTTATTGGCATTTCCAACGCCTGCGGCATCCTGGTCGGCAACCAGATCGGCAGCGGAAAGCCGCACCAGGCGTTTGATTACGCCAGGCGCACCCTGCTGATTGCCACCATCGGCGCCTGGCTGATGGGCATCCTCATCTACAGTCTCTCCGAGGTGGTTCTCACCTTCTACAACGTCTCACCGGAGGTAAAGGAATACGCCCGCCGCGTCCTGATTGTGATCAGCCTCTTCCTCTGGATCCGCATCAGTAACATGATCATCATCGTCGGCATCCTGCGCAGCGGCGGAGATACCCGCTTCGGCCTGGTCCTGGATGTCGGTACCGTCTGGCTGGTCGGCATTCCGCTGGCCTCCATCGGCGCGTTCATTTTCCACCTGCCCATCTACTGGGTCTATACCCTCGTCATGGGCGACGAGCTGGTCAAGATGATCATCGGCTACACCCGCGTCTTCTCCAAAAAGTGGATCAACGACCTGACCGCCCTGGCCGAACCCACGACGAATTAACCTTGCCCAGCGCCTCCTTCCCCGCCGAAGGCCTCCCGAAGGGAGTAGGGGGAAGGCCGGGATAAACCTTGACCCTGCCGGTTATTGAATTTATATCTGTGGAATCTGCGTAATCTGTGGTTCCAATCTTTTCACATCACCCTCTTCGAGGGTGCCGCCCGGCCGAAAAGTCCCATTAAAACCCCACACCCTAAAGGCCTTACAGGCCCTTAGGGTGTGGAAAATCCCCCCTCACTTCAAGTAGATTTTAGATCCAGCCGCGCAGTTCCATCGCCTTGGCGACCCGGGCAATGGCCACCATGTAGGCTGCATCGCGCATGTAGACGTTTTGCTTGAGCGACATCTCGAGCACACTGTTGAAGGCCTGGGTCATCTTGGTATCCAGCTTCTGCAGCACTTCTTCCTTCGTCCAGTAGAAGTTCATATCGTTCTGGACGCCTTCGAAGTAGGAGACCGTCACGCCGCCTGCATTGCACAGGAAATCGGGGATCATGAAGATGCCGCGGGATTTGAGTACTTCATCCGCTTCCGGGGTGGTCGGGCCGTTGGCGCCTTCAGCAATGATCTTGACCTTGGAGCTGATCTTCGTGGCATTATCCATATTGATCTGCGCGCTCAGGGCGGCCGGGATGAGCACATCCACGTCCTTGCTGATCCAGGCATCGCCGTCTTCGATCACGTAACCGGCAGCGCGGGCCTTGGCCTTGTCGATCGAGCCGTACTGGTCGGTGATGGTCATCAGGAAGTGCGGGTCAATCCCATCCGCCTTGCTGACGGTGTAGGAGACGCGGTCCTCGCGGTCCCAGTAGGAGACGCAGATCACCTTGCCGCCCAACTGCTCAATGAAGCCGATCGCCGCGTACTGGGCCACGTTGCCAAAGCCCTGCACGGCAGCCGTACACTGGGTGGAATCCATCTTCAGGTGCTTCATCGCCTCGCGGACGGTGTAGATTACGCCGTAGCCGGTGGCTTCGGTGCGGCCGAGCGAGCCGCCGCCGCCCAGGGGCTTGCCGGTGATGACGCCGGGAGTGTACTCGCCGGCGAGCTGGGAGTATTCATCCATCATCCAGCCCATCATCTGCGGGGTGGTGCCTACATCCGGGGCCGGCACATCCTGGCGGGGGCCAATGTTCTTCCAGATGCAGCGCACCCAGCCGCGCACCAGGCGTTCCTTCTCACCAGCCGAAAGCGTGGCCGGATCAACCACCACACCGCCCTTGCCGCCACCCAGCGGGATATCGGCAACAGCGCATTTCCAGGTCATCCAGGTCGCCAGCGCACGCACGGTGTCGAGCGTCTCGGCCGGGTGGAAGCGGATGCCGCCCTTGTTGGGACCGCGCACATCGTTGTGCTGTACGCGGAAACCCTGGAAGACCCGCAGGGTGCCGTCGTCCATCCGCACCGGGATGCGGAAGGAAAACTCGCGCAGCGGCCAGCGCAGCATTTCGCGCACCTGGGGATCCAGGTTCAGCAGCTCAGCCACATGATCAAACTGGCGCTGAGCCATTTCAAATTCATTGGTTGTTCCAGCCATTCTCTTACTCTCCTGTTTTGGATTGAGTTTTCTTCTCGGCTTCAAAGGCGGCGGCGCAAAAAATAGGCGGGCACCACGGACGGCGCCCGCTCATCGCTCAGGAATAAATGCTCCAGTTCTGCACACCACGCCTCCGCCTTTATTCTGGTAGCTTAAAGGTACCCGAAAGAGGGCGAGTTTTCAATATGTCTTAAATCGCCTGTTGTGCGTGATGGAATACATGACTCTGTGATGAATTACACAATCCGGCACCTTAGCGGCGCACCGCCGGCAAAAACACCCTGGATAGCACGCCTTCAAACGCCCCGACATCGCACAGGCTGTCCCGGTTGAAGCCGCGCTGATCGGTGCTAACCGTATAACCTGTATTAAACTCGGTGCAAAAGCCCGGCCGGCGGTTATGTGCAGGCGAACCCTGCAGCAGCCCGCGCGTCCAATTCCACCCGCCCCAATCCGTCAATTCAGTCAACTTTGGATCGGTATTAGTCAAATCTCCGCTTCCCAAAGCCGGGCAGGAGGCATCATTGTACAGGTTGTAACCGCTTGAATTCCATGTGCCGCCAGATTGGCAGTTGACCACCCCCAATGGTCCATTTGGATAAGCAATGATGGAATTTCGGATATTCAAGGTGCCTTCATTGGCAAGATTGGCACCACCGCTATAGTTGGATGAATTACTCGCTATGGTTACATTGGCTAAATATAGGATTGCATTATTTACAATTCCCCCATTAGACTGGAGGGCATTATTATTACTGATGGTTGAATTGATTATGGAGGTGGTATCGTAACTAACCAGCGCCCCACCGTTTTGTGTGGCAGTGTTGTCATAGAAGGATGTATTGTAAATCCGTAGATCACCAGCGCCGCCTGTTTGAAAGATTCCGCCACCCCTGACAGCCTTATTAAGGCGTATGGTGGACATGTTGATCGTGAGGGTTCCATAATTTACAATTCCACCACCAACTGCCTGGTAACAGTTTGTCTGATCTGCAAGCATGCAATTAATTTGATTATCTTCCAGGATCACATCGCTGAGTTCAAGAATGCCGGAATTGCGTATTCCAGCCCCAGTCTGACCAGGGTTGCTCTCGGTTGATTCAAGGCGGCCCAACACCAACCAAAGGTTGCGCAGCACCACCGGACCGCCCAGGATATCAAAAACGCGATCCTGGCCGTTACCAGAGATGAGCGGCCGCCCACCCGGTAAACCTTCAATAACGATTTGTTTACCGGCCACATTGTGGATATCGAGGTCTCCCGTGATTCCCAGATCTTCATTTGCTCCACTATTCGTCAACCATATGGACATATTGGGTACTTGAATGATCACTCCACCCGGACATTCGGCGTCAGTACACAAATTTGCCTCATAAATTGCTGCACGCAGGGTGCACTGCTCACCTGGCGTGTTGTATTCTGCATCACACACACTATTTTGGGCAAAATCAGGGAGATCACGGGTATCATTGACAATAATGATCCACGGCTCCGGGTCCTGGGCATGGGTTGTGCTGCTGGGGAAAACGAACAGGAATGCAAAAATTCCGATCAAAGCCAGGTTGACGATCTTCTGGAACACGGCAGGCCTCCGCAATGTAATGCTGACTGTTTCATTATATATCCACCCTTGAAATGTGTTCTTTTGATTTACCTTACAAAAAAACCACTTCCACGATCCAGAGCACCTCTGCACCCACCCGGCTATTCACTTGATTCTTAATTTCACCTTCTATCATGGGTGGTATCAAAGCCGATGGGATCGGTCATTATCGTTTATAATCCATACCGTCGTTTATTTCGCTTACAGATCCTCTCATACACGGCCTACCCGTTTCATACCGAGGGACATTCATGGATGTCAAAAAGATCCGCCGGGAATTCCCCCTGCTCGAGGAAAGCTCCAGGCACAAGCCCTATATCTACTTCGACAATGCCTGCCAGAGCCTGCGGCCGCGCTCAGTCATCGACGCCGTCCAGCAGTATTACGTCGATTGGTCGGCCTGCGGCGGGCGCAGCAATCACCAGCTCTCCACGGCAGTGACCAACCGTACCACCCAGGCTCGCCAGGCCGTCGCCAAACTCATCAACGCCGCCTCGGAGAAGGAAATCATCTTCACCCGCAACACCACCGAGGGCATCAACCTGGT